>JBQCIO010000300.1:0-12645 GCA_051953655.1 Motilibacteraceae bacterium | reverse complement strand
CTCGTCGACGCCGAGGCCGGGCAGCCCGCCGGCTACCTGCCCGGGCTCACCGAGCACGGCGACCGCCTCGCACCGGCGACCCTGCGCCGCCTGGCCTGCGACGCCAAGCTCGTCCCCGCCGTCCTGGGCAGCAGAGGCCAGCCGCTCGACCTCGGCCGCGAGGTGCGCCTCGCCACCGCCACCATCTACCGGGCCCGGGCCGTGGAGTTCGGCGGCTGCTGCGGCATCGGCTGCACCGCACCCCCGTCGCAGACCACCGCCCACCACCTCGACCACTGGGCCGACGACGGCCCCACCAGCCTGGCCAACAGCGCACCCCTGTGCGGCCACGAGCACTGGCTCGTCCACGAAGGCGGCTGGGACCTGCGACGCACCAGCGAACCCGGCGTCGTCGAATGGCGCCCACCCGCCTGGATCGACCCCAGCCGACCCTGGATCAGACGAGAACCACCACCCCGCTGATCCCCGCGTCGCTGCTGATCTGCAAGGTGGCCATGACTCCTCGAGGCGTCCCTCGTGCCAGCACATCTGACTGGTCGTGTCTCGTTCGGTCGTCGTCACGTCCGCGTGTGTCGAAATGCAGGTGCTCGCTGCCCCTCCCCTCGACAAGATGGGGTAGGTGACAACCACGGGCGCCGTCCGCATCGACGATTCCATCGATCAGGTCGACTGGGCACGGGCGAAGGCGAAGCTGGCGTCCGACCACTTCGACAACGGCCGCTCTGCGGTGGCCCTTCGGCGTTCCTTCGAGAACTCCCAGCACGTGGCCTTCGCATGGCTGGACGATGACCTGGTAGGCATGGCACGGATGCTGTCGGACGGGGTCTGCAACGCCTACCTCGTGGACGTGTGGACCCAGTCCACGTTCCGCAGCCGAGGCATCGGGACGTTGATGGTCGACTTCTTGGCGGCACGGGTACCCGGCCAGCACATCGGCCTGCAGACAGACGACGCGCGTCCGTTCTACGCCCGTCTCGGCTTCAGGCCTCAACCAGAGTTCATGAGCAGAGTCGTCGGGCACTGGTTGGAGAACGAGGCGAACCGCTCCGCGGACTCCGCCGACTGACCTGGACCCCTGCGTCGACCCAGGTCGCCGATGACCGGTGAGGAGGAGACGTGGCCGACGGTCGTCCTCTCGCTGCCCACGTGCGCGTCGTGCAGCTGCCCGCGCCGGTCCTCCGCGCCCTCGCCGACGGCGACCTGCCGGCCGCCAACAGGATGAGCCCGGTGCCGCTCTCGGACTGCTTCGCCGGCCCCGCGTGGAGAGGGGTGTGGCGGATGCGCAGCGAGCAGGTCGAGCGCGATCCCGCCAGCGCCGCGTGGGTCACCGGCGTGATCTGGGACGAGCTGGGGCAGGTGGCCGTCGGTCGAGCCGGCTACCACGGGCCGCCCGACGCGGCGGGCATGGTGGAGATCGGCTACGCCGTGGATCCGGCGTACCGGCGGCGTGGCTACGCCCGGGCCGCCCTGGAGGTGCTGCTCGAGAGAGCTGCCAGCGAACCCCAGGTGCGCACCGTGCGGGTCAGCATCCGACCGGACAACGAGGCCTCGCACCGGCTCGCGGCCCAGTACGGCTTCAGGGAAGTCGGAGAGCAGTGGGACGAGGAGGACGGCCTCGAGGTCGTCTACGAGGTCGACACCCAGGAGTGGTGATCCGCAAGAGCTGTGGGCGCCGGCCTGCGTGTCCAGGCTCGGCCGCCGCCCTTGCTAGCGTGCCGCGGTGCCGACGTCCGTCTATGCCGGGAGCCAGGCCAGGGCCCATCCCACCGCGGTCTTCTACGGGGACTCCGTCGTCACCGGGTGGCGGGGGACGACGCGTCCGGGAGCTCGCTGGACCAGCCTGGTCTGCGAGCGGCTCGGTTGGCGGGAGGTCGCGCTCGCCGTCAACGGGATGGGCTACCTCCGCCGGCGAGGGCCCCGTGACGGGCAGGGGGAGCGGGCGCTGTCGACGACGGACACGACGCTCCTCGACGCCGCCATCCGCCTCGCTCCCGACGTCGTCGTCGTGTGCCTGGGCGTCAACGACGTCCCCTTGGTGGACGAGCACGCCGACGAGATCCGCGGCTGCATCCGCCGCGACCTGTCCCGGCTGGCCGCGGAGCTGCCCGGCGTCCCCACGGTGGTCACGACGTACTCGCCCACCGAGGAGCTGTCGCCGGAGGCGAGCCTCGTCCACGGCTGGGTCGCCGACGAGTGCGCCCGGCTGGGGATGCCGTACGTGGAGCGGTTCCGCCGGGCGCTCGGTGGCGCCGCGCACCTGCTGTGCGACGACGGCTTCCACCCCAACGACGCCGGCCACGCGGTGCTGGCCCAGGCGATCCTGCCCACGCTGGGCGAGCTGCGGAACTAGACCGCCGCACCTTCACCTGGCCTTCAGGTGGGGTGGGCACGGTCTCCCACCCGACCACCTGCTCAGGGAGTGCTCGTGCTGCAGCCACCGTCCTCCGGGATCGCCGTCATCGACGACGTCCTGGACGAGGCCGTCGGCCGGTCGCGCCGCGAGGACCCGGTCCTCGCCCGCACCGGGGGTCCGGCCGGGAACGCGGTGCTGACGGCCTGGGTGGGCCTGATCCTGCTGGTGCTCGTCGTCGCCGAGCTCGTCACCCTCCTGAACGTGACCGGGCTGATCAGCTGGCACGTCGGGGTCGGCATCGTGCTGGTGGGGCTGGCGCTGCTCAAGACCGCGACGACGTCCTGGCGCATCCTGCGCTTCTACACCGGCGCCCCCACCTACGTCACCGCGGGCCCGCCGCCCACCCTGCTGCGGCTGCTCGGCCCGCTGGTGATCCTCTCGACGCTCGGGGTGCTCGGCTCCGGGATCGTCCTGGTCGCGGTGGGGCCTGAGCGCAGCCGGTCCCCGTTCCTGTCCGTGCTCGGCCAGGAGGCCAACCTGGTCACGGTGCACCAGGGGTTCTTCATCCTCTTCGCGGTGTTCGCGGGGGTGCACCTGCTGGCCCGGTTCGTGCCGGCGCTCGCGCTGGCCGGCGGCCCGCGGACGTCGGCGCGGCTCGGCCGGCCCGCGGAGCGGGCCTCGACCCCCGGCTCGGTGGCCCGCTGGGCGGTCCTGGTCCTGACGCTGGTGGCCTCCGTCCTCGCCGCGGTCCTGGTGGTCCCGGCCGCGCAGGGGTGGAACGACCCGTGGGGCGGCTGGGAGCAGGGGCAGCACCACTCCGACGACTGAGGCGGCCCGTCCGGTCCGGACGAGCGCCATCGCCATCGCCGACGACGAGGCATCGTCGGAGTGCTGTCCGGCGCCGACCCGGCCCGGCGCGCCCGACATCGTGGCGGTCGGGCCGGTCACCTGCCCCTCCCAGGGGCGGGCTGGTGCGAGGCTGTGCGCGTGGCGGAGGACTTCGTCGTGGCGCGCAACCCCGACCCGGACTCGACGCTGTCCTACCTGGTGCGCGTGCCGCTGCCCGGCCGGCCGGTCGTGCTCAAGGCGCGCGAGCCCTGGCCCCGCACCAGCAAGGTCTACTGCCATCGCGCCGAGGGCTGGCCGGAGGACGTCGAGGTCGTCGAGCGGGTGCCGGTCCGCTCCTGCGAGCGACGTGGCGGTGCCATCGACCTGGTGCTGGACCGTGCCCGTGAGAACCGGTCGCAGTTCGTCATGACCCGGGTCCGCGGCCGGGAGGCGATCTTCTGGCAGTCGGCGCGCACGGCCAAGCAGGCCCGGCCGGCGGTGCGGCCCCCGACCGCGCGGGCCGCCGGGCTGGAGCGCTTCACCGTGCTGGTGGACGCCCACGAGCGCTACCCCTACCGGTTCGCCGGGCAGCAGGTCGACGTCGAGCGGCGCGCCCTCCCGGCCGGCGACTACGGCGTGCAGCTGGACGGCGTGCTGGTGGCCGCGGTGGAGCGAAAGAGCCTGGCCGACCTGATCTCCAGCCTCACCACCGGCCGGCTGCGCTTCGCGATGGGCGAGCTGGCGGCGCTGCCGCGGGCCGCCGTGGTCGTGGAGGACCGCTGGTCGCAGGTGTTCAAGCAGCAGCACGTGCGCCCGGCCCTGGTCGCCGACGGCCTGGCCGAGCTCGCCGCGCGCTACCCCGCGGTGCCGGTCTTCTTCGCCGAGACCCGGCCGCTGGCCGAGGAGTGGACCTACCGCTGGCTGGCCGCGGCCCTGATAGCCGCCGAGGAGGAGCGCGGCGGCAGCGCGCGGCTCGACGCGCTGGTGGCGGTCCCCGACCTGCCGTCCGTCGACGTCGCCCAGCCGCCGCCCGGCGACCACCGGGGCGCCCCGCCGGTCGCCGTGGTGCGCGCGTGGGCGCTGGCGCAGGGGCTCCCGGTGAGCGATCGCGGTCGTCTGCGCGCCGACGTCGTCGCCGCCTACCTCGCCGCCCAGGCGCCCAGGCGCGCCGCTGCTGATGATCATGCAGAAGGCGTCGTTCAGCCGCCGACGGATGCCGACGATCTACACCTTCTGCATGATCACCAGGGCTGAGGCGGGGAGAGCGAGGAGGGGGAGCCGGGTCAGCTGAGCGAGGAGTGGATGTAGCTGGTCAGCGAGTCCCGCTCGGACTCCAGCTCGGCCATCCGGCTCTTCACCGCGTCGCCGATGCTGACGATGCCCACCACCGCGCCGTCGACGACGACCGGCACGTGGCGGAACCGGCCCTCGGTCATCACGGCCATGACCTGCTCGATGCTGGTGTCCGGGGCCTCGGTGTGGACCTCCGTGGTGCAGATGCTGGCGACGACGTCGTCGAGGACGGCCGGACCGCGCTCGGCCAGGCTCCACAGGACGTCGCGCTCGGAGACGATGCCGTGGAACCGGCCGTCGTCGGTGCAGACGACCGCGGCGCCGAACCGGCGCCGGGCCAGCTCCTGCACCAGGTCGCCGATGCGGGTCTGCGGGGTGACCGTCCAGACCTCGGACCCCTTGGTGTGCAGAACGTCGGAGATGCGCACAGAACCTCCCGCGAGTCGCCCTCGCCCAGGGCCGGGACGAACGCGGCGAGGGTTGTCAGCACGGTAGACGTGATCTCGGGATCCGCAAGGGGCTGTCGGCCCTGGCGGCGTCCGTCCTCGACCGATCCCGGGGAGTGGGTCCGGCGCGGGCGGCCTCCACCTGCCAGGATCGGCGCGTGCGCGTCGCCTTGTTCGCCACCTGCCTGGTGGATGCCATGTTCCCGTCGGTGGGGGCTGCCACGGCCACGCTGCTCGAGCGGCTGGGCCATGAGGTGGTGGTGCCGGCCGGTCAGGTGTGCTGCGGGCAGATGCACGTGAACAGCGGGTACCCGCGCGAGGCGGTGCCGCTGGTGGCCAACCATGTGCGGGCCCTCCAGGGCGCGGACGTGGTGGTGGCGCCGAGCGGGTCGTGCGTGGGGTCGATCCGGCACCAGCAGGCGGCGGTCGCGGCCGCGGCGGGGGAGCGCGGTCTGGCCGAGGACGCGGCGGCCCTGGCCGCTCGCACCTACGAGCTGTCGGAGTTCCTGGTGGACGTGCTGGGCGTGGTCGACGTCGGCGCCTGGTTCCCGCACCGGGTCACCTACCACCCGACCTGCCACTCGCTCCGGATCCTGCGGGTGGGCGACCGTCCGCTGCGGCTGCTGCGCGAGGTGGACGGCCTGGAGCTGGTGGAGCTGGCGCAGGCGGACCAGTGCTGCGGGTTCGGCGGAACGTTCGCGCTGAAGAACTCCGAGGTGTCCTCGGCGATGCTCGCGGACAAGGTGGCCGACGTGCTGGCGACCGGGGCCTCGGTGTGCACGGCGGGGGACAGCTCCTGCCTGATGAACATCGGCGGGGGACTGGGGCGGACCGGCACGGACGTGCGTGCGGTGCACCTGGCCGAGGTGCTGGCCGGCACCCGGGAGCGACCGTGGCTGGGGCTGGACGGGCAGGGGCGGCAGGGGGCGGTGGTCCGATGAGCGTCTATCTGGGGATGCCCACGGCGCCGATCGGCGTCGGGCACCTGCACGGCGAGCGGCCCTTCCCCGAGGCCGCTGCGGATGCGCTGCTGGACACCCAGCTGCGCTCGAACCTGGGCCGGGCCACGGCGACGATCCGGGCCAAGCGGGCCCGGGTGGTGGCCGAGGTGCCGGACTGGGCGCAGCTGCGCGAGGCCGGCGCGGCGCTGAAGGACCGGGTGCTGGCGGACCTGGACTCCCACCTGGTGCGGCTGGAGGAGCAGGTGACCGCCCGCGGCGGGCACGTGCACTGGGCGCGGGACGCGGCCGAGGCGAACGCGATCGTGACCGCGCTGGTGCAGGCCACCGGTGCGCGCGAGGTGGTCAAGGTCAAGTCGATGGCCACGCAGGAGATCGGCCTGAACGAGGCGCTGGAGCGGGCCGGGATCTCGGCGTGGGAGACCGACCTGGCCGAGCTGATCGTGCAGCTGGGACACGACTCGCCGAGCCACATCCTGGTGCCGGCGATCCACCGCAACCGCACCGAGATCCGGGACATCTTCCGGCGCGAGATGGGGGTGGTGGGCCGTCCGGCGCCGGAGGGCCTGACCGACGACCCGCCGGAGCTGGCCGAGGCGGCGCGGCTGCACCTGCGGGAGAAGTTCCTCTCCGCGCAGGTGGCCATCAGCGGCGCCAACTTCGCGGTGGCCGGGACCGGCACTCTCGCCGTGGTGGAGAGCGAGGGCAACGGGCGGATGTGCCTGACCCTGCCGCGCACCCTGATCACCGTGATGGGGATCGAGAAGCTGGTGCCCACCTGGCAGGACCTGGAGGTGTTCCTGCAGCTGCTGCCGCGCTCGAGCACCGGCGAGCGGATGAATCCCTACACCTCGATGTGGACCGGGGTCACCCCGGGCGACGGGCCGCAGGAGTTCCACCTGGTGCTGCTGGACAACGGGCGCACCGCCACCCTGGCCGACCCGGAGGGCCGCGCCGCGCTGCGCTGCATCCGGTGCAGCGCCTGCATGAACGTGTGCCCGGTCTACGAGCGCACCGGAGGGCACGCCTACGGCTCGGTCTATCCCGGCCCGATCGGCGCGGTGCTCACCCCGCAGCTGACCGGGGTGAAGGAGAACCCGAGCCTTCCCTACGCCTCGTCGCTGTGCGGTGCCTGCTACGACGTCTGCCCGGTGGCCATCGACATCCCCTCGATGCTGGTGCACCTGCGCGCCCGCGTGGTGGAGGAGAAGGCGAGCGGGCACCGGGTGCCCGACCCCGAGGCCGCGATGATGCGGGCCACCTCGTGGGCGATGTCCGACGCCGGCCGCTGGCGCAGCGCGCTGCGGGCCTCCCGGCTGGGCCGCCTGGCGGCCCCGCTGCTGGGGCGCGGCGGCCGGATCCGGCACGCCCCACCCCCGCTGTCCGGCTGGACCCGCAGCCGCGACCTTCCGGTGCCGCCGGCGCAGAGCTTCCAGCAGTGGTGGGACCGGCGCGGGGGTGCTCGATGAGCCGGCCCACCGGGACCAGTGCCCGCGAGGAGGTCCTCGCCCGCATCCGCCGCGCCACCTCCGACCGGGCGCAGGTGCCCGAGGTGCCGCGCGGCTACCGCCGAGCCGGCGAGGGCAGCGGTGAGGGCGACGCCGACGCCGGTGCCGACCAGGGCCGGCTGCTCGAGCAGCTGGTGGACCGGCTCGTGGACTACAAGGCGGGCGTGCACCGCTGCGGGCCCGGCGAGGTCGCGCAGACCGTGGCCGCCGTCCTGGCCGAGCACCGGGCCGTCGACGTCGTCGTCCCCGTCGGCTTCCCCGACGCCGACCTCCCGCCGGGGCTCGCCCCCCGCCGGGACGAGCCCCCGCTCACCCCGGCGCAGCTCGACGGCACCCACGGCGTCCTCACCACCTGCGCGGTCGCGGTGGCCGAGACCGGCACGATCGTCCTGGACGCCGGCCCGGGCCAGGGCCGGCGGGCGCTCACGCTGGTGCCGGACCTGCACGTCGTCGTCGTGCGCGCCGACCAGGTCGTCCGCGGCGTCCCGGAAGCCCTCACCCGCCTGCAGCCGACCCGCCCGCTCACCTGGATCAGCGGGCCCAGCGCCACCAGCGACATCGAGCTCGACCGGGTCGAGGGCGTCCACGGCCCGCGCCGGCTCGAGGTCGTCCTCGTCGGCGACGCACCCTCCGACGGGGGATAGGAGATCTGCGGCATGCAGTGCCGGGTGGGGGTGGTCGGTACCGGATGGCGGGCGGAGTTCTTCCTCCGCCTGGCCGCGCTGCTTCCCGAGGTGGAGCTCGTCGGCGTCGTCGCGCGCCGGGCCGAGGCGCGGGAGCAGGCCCGCGCGCGCTGGCACGTGCCGGCCGTCGAGACACCCGCCGAGCTGGTCCGGCAGCACCGACCGCACCTGGTGCTCACCTGCGCCAGCCGCGAGGCCAACCCCGCACTCCTGGTCGAGCTGGTGGGCCTCGGGGTCGCCGTGCTCAGCGAGACCCCGCCGGCCGCGGCCGAGGCGGACCTGCACCGGCTCTGGGAGGCGGTGGGGGCGGGGGACCGCGTGCACGTGGCCGAGCAGTACCTGTTCATGCCGGCGCACGCGGCGCGGCTCGAGCTGGTGCGTCGCGGCCTGCTCGGCGAGGTGGGTCAGGTGCAGGTCAGCTCGACCCACGACTACCACGCGGTCTCGATGGCCCGCGGCCTGCTCGGTGTCGGTCTGGAGCCGGCCGAGGTCACCGCCCGGGCCGTCGTGGCGCCGCTGGTGCAGCCGCTGACCCGGCAGGGCTGGACCGACGACGAGGCGCCTCGCCCGGCCACGACCACGTTGGCGGTCATCGAGTGGGAGGGGCGTTCCGCGCTCTACGACTTCACCGACAACCAGTGGCACAACCCGTTGCGCACCCGCCGGATCCTGGTGCGCGGCAGCCGCGGTGAGCTGGACGGCGACGAGGTCACCCGGCTCGCCGGACCGCGCACCGTGCTGCGCTCGTCGATCGTCCGCCGCCAGCTCGGCTACGACCTCGACCTGGACGGCTACGACACCGAGCACCTCTCCTTCGAGGGCGAGGTGCTCTGGCGCAACCCGTTCCTCGACCACGCCGACGACGCGGCCCGGGGGAGGGGGTGGCGTCTGTCCGACGAGGAGCTGGCGATCGCCACCTCCCTGCGGCAGGCGGCGGCCTGGGCGCTGGGCGACGGTCCCGGCCCCTACCCGCTCGCCGACGCCTGCCAGGACCACCTGCTCTCCCTGGCGGTGCACGAGGCCGCGGCCACCGGCCGGACTGTGCGCGCGCACCCGGCTCCCTGGTCGCCTGCCTGACCGGTCACCCGGGGTGAGAGGGTGTGCCGCCGGGTAAGGCCTTACCTGGGCCGGCCGGCGTGGACCAGCGGCCGGCACGAGCCTTCGAAGGGGACGGGGTGACGGGGAGCGACCTGTTCGCGCGCGGCGGCCCCGTGGGTCGCGACCTCGCCGCCGTCGACTGGGCCGCCGGCCCGCTGGGCCCGGTGGAGACGTGGCCGCAGAGCCTGCGCTCGGCGGTCGAGATCATGCTGGGCTCCAGGTTCGCCATGTGGATGGCGTGGGGTGCCGAGCTCACCTTCTTCTGCAACGACGCCTACCGCCGCGACACCCTGGCCAGCAAGTACCCCTGGGCCCTCGGCCGCCCGGCACGCGAGGTGTGGGCCGAGATCTGGCCGGAGATCGGGCCGCGGATCGACCGGGTGCTGCGCACCGGCGAGGCCACCTGGGACGAGGACCTGCTGCTGTTCCTGGAGCGCAGCGGGTTCCGCGAGGAGACGTACCACACGTTCTCCTACAGCCCGCTGCGCGACGACGACGGCGCCGTCGTCGGGATGCTCTGCGTGGTCAGCGAGGAGACCGGACGGGTCATCGAGCAGCGGCGCATGCGCACGCTGCGCGAGGTGGGCGCGGTGGCCAGCAGCGGCGGGAGCGAGCGGCAGCTGCTGCGGGCGGCCACCACCGCGCTGACCACCAACCGGCGCAGCGTCCCGTTCGCCCTGCTCTACCTCTTCGGCGACGACGGCGACGCGCACCTGGCCGCGCACAGCCTGGACGTCGCGCCCTCGCCGCTCCTGGCCCCGCCGTCGCTGCCGGCCGGGTCGGTCGCACCGTGGCCGCTGCCCGAGCTGTCCGCCGGGCAGGAGGCGCTGGTCGACCTCGCCCACGTCCCCGCCGACCAGCTGCCCACCGGGGACTGGGACGAGCCGCCGCTGCAGGCGCTCGCGCTCCCGCTGCCGGCCCAGGGGCAGCCCGGCGTGCCCGGGTTCGTCGTGGCGGCCGTCAACCGGTTCCGGCCGGTGGACGCGGGCTACACCGGGTTCCTGCGCCTGGCCGTGCAGCAGGTCGGTGGCCACCTGGCCACCGCGCGCGCCCTGGCCGCCGAGCGCCGCCGGGCGGCCGAGCTGGCCGAGCTGGACCGGGCCAAGACGCAGTTCTTCACCAACGTCAGCCACGAGCTGCGCACCCCCCTCACGCTGATCCTCGGTCCGGTGGAGGACGCCCTGACCGAGCCGGCCGACGGGGTGCCGGCCGCCCTGAGGGGCCGGCTGGAGGTCGTGCACCGCAACGCGCGCCGGCTGCTCAGCCTGGTCGGCACGCTGCTGGACTTCAGCCGCCTCGAGTCCGGCACGGTGCAGCCGCGGCTGGAGGCGGTGGACCTGTCCGCCCTCACCGTGGACCTGGCCGAGACCTTCCGCACCGCCGTCGAGCGGGTCGGGCTCGAGCTCGAGGTGGACTGCCCGCCGCTGGGCCGGCAGGTGTGGGTGGACGAGGAGATGTGGGCCAAGGTGGTCCTCAACCTCCTCTCCAACGCGCTCAAGTACACGCTCGCAGGGCGGATCAGCGTCCGGCTGCGGGCGGTGGGCGGCCAGGCCGAGCTCTGCGTGCAGGACACCGGCAGCGGCATCGCGCCGCAGGAGCAGGCGCACGTGTTCGAGCGCTTCCGCCGGGTGCCCGGAGCCGTCGGGCGCACCCACGAGGGCACCGGGATCGGCCTCGCGCTCGTGTCCGAGCTGGTGGCCCTGCACGGCGGCACGGTGGGCCTGGTCAGCGAGCCCGGGGAGGGCAGCACCTTCCGGGTCCGGGTGCCGTTCCCGGCGGAGGACGGGCCGCTGCGGCCGGGGATCCGGTCGGGGGCCGGGGCCTCGCGGCTGGACCCGGCAGCGAGCGCAGCCGGGTTCCTCGCCGAGGCCGAGCGCTGGTCGGTCTCCGCCGGGGAGCAGGCCGTGCTGGTCTCCGACGTCCTGTCGGAGCGCGATCCCGCGCGTCCCCGGGTCCTCGTCGTGGACGACAACGACGACATGCGTGCCTACGTGGCTGGGCTGCTGACCGGCGAGCACGACGTCGTGACCGCGCGGGACGGCCTCGAGGCGCTGGAGCTGGTGCGCCGGGACCCGCCGGACCTCGTGCTCACCGACGTGATGATGCCGCGGCTGGACGGGCTCGGCCTGCTCGCCGCGCTCCGGGCGAGGCCCGAGACCGCGGCCCTCCCGGTCGTCGTGCTGTCCGCACGTGCGGGCGAGGACGCGGCCTCGGAGGGGCTGGAGTCCGGGGCGGACGACTACCTCGTCAAGCCGTTCTCGGCCCGGGAGCTGCGCGCCCGGGTGCGGGCGAACCTGGAGCTGGACCGCGGCCGGCGGGTGCGCGCGGACCTCGAGCGCAGCCGGTCCCTGCTGGACCAGGCGCAGCGGCTGGCCGCCGTGGGCAGCTGGGAGTTCGTCCCCGACCGTCCCGGGGCCGACCTCGCCCAGGGGAGCTCCACCCTGGACGCGTCGGACGAGTTCCTGCGCCAGTTCCGCCTCACCCGGGAGGAGTTCGAGCGCGACGGCGCCCGGCTCGTCCTCGGCCGGGTGCACCCCGACGACGTCGAGGACCTGCGGGCCGCCCTGCTCGCGGCCGCGGCCGGCGCGCCGGTGGACCGGCAGTACCGCGTGGTCCTTCCTGGGGGCGAGGAGCGGGTCTACCGGGCCCTCGGGGAACTGGTGCGCGAGCCGGCCGACGGCGAGCCGGGCGTGCCACGGGTGCGCGGCAGCAACCAGGACGTCACCGAGCAGCGCCGGGTCGAGCAGGCGATGGCCGCCGCGCTGGCGGCGCAGGAGGCGGCCCGCCGCGAGCACGTCATCGCCGACGAGCTGCAGCGCAGCCTGCTGCCCCAGCTCGAGCTCGCCCCCACCCACCTGGACGTCGCCTCGTTCTACGCCGCCGGGGTGGAGGGCACCCAGGTCGGCGGTGACTGGTACGACGTCATCGACCTCGGCGCCGGGCGCACGGCGCTGGTGCTCGGCGACGTCATGGGGCGCGGGGTGCGGGCGGCCGCCGTGATGGGGCAGGTGCGCTCGGCGGTGCGCGCCTACGCGCGCCTGGACCTCTCCCCGTCCGACGTGCTCGGACTGCTGGACCCGCTGGTCCGGGACCTCGGCGAGGAGCACATCGTCACCTGCGTCTACGCGGTCTACGACCCGGGCGACCGTCGGCTCGTGCTCGCCAACGCCGGGCACCTGCCCCCGGTGGTCTACCCGCCGGGGGAGCCGGCCCGGTGGATCGAGGGCGGGTCGGGCGCCCCGCTGGGCAGCGGCAGCCCGCCGGTCGACGAGGTCTCGGTCGACCTCCCGGTCGGCGCGGTGGTCGCCCTGTGCACCGACGGCCTGGTGGAGTCGCGCAGCCGAGACCTGGACGCCGGGCTCGAGGCGCTCGAGCAGGAGCTGGCGCAGGCCCTCGCCGAGGTCGATGCGGACCCGGCCCGGCTGGTCGGCGTCCCGGCGCAGGTGGTGGCCCGGCTGCTCCCGGGCGGGGCGAACG
>JBQCIO010000299.1:0-6463 GCA_051953655.1 Motilibacteraceae bacterium | reverse complement strand
TCCCGCCCCTGCTCCAGCCACGTGTACCAGGTGACGCTCACCCCTGAGGCGACGGCCACCTCCTCGCGCCGCAGCCCCACGCTCCGCCCGCGCGCCGCCGGCGGCAGGCCGACGTCGGCGCGCACCAGCTGCTCCCGGCGCGCCCGCAGGAAGGCGCCGAGCTCGCGCCGGCGGTCCTCGCTGGTGGGCACCCGCCAACCCTAGTAGTCCCACTACTAGTGCTGACGCCGTCTTCCGGTACCACCCCCGGCGCCGCCAGGGTGGTGCCATGCCCACGCCCCTGCGCTCCCGCACCGTCACCCACGGCCGCAACATGGCCGGCGCCCGCGCCCTGCTGCGCGCCGCCGGCGTCGCCCGCGAGGACTTCGGCAAGCCGATCGTCGCGGTGGCCAACAGCTTCACCGAGTTCGTGCCCGGCCACACCCACCTGCAGCCGGTGGGCCGGATCGTCTCCGACGCGGTCAAGGCGGCCGGCGGGGTGCCGCGGGAGTTCAACACCATCGCGGTGGACGACGGCATCGCGATGGGCCACAGCGGCATGCTCTACTCGCTGCCCTCCCGCGAGCTGATCGCCGACTCGGTCGAGTACATGGTGAACGCGCACCAGGCCGACGCCCTGGTCTGCATCTCCAACTGCGACAAGATCACCCCGGGCATGCTCATGGCCGCGCTGCGGGTGAACATCCCCACCGTGTTCGTCTCCGGCGGGCCGATGGAGGGCGGCCGCGCCGTGCTGGTGGACGGCGCGGTGCGCAGCCGGCTCAACCTCATCGACGCCATCACCGCCTCCGCGGACAGCAACCTCAGCGAGGACGACCTCGGCCGGATCGAGGAGGCCGCCTGCCCCACCTGCGGGTCGTGCTCGGGCATGTTCACCGCCAACTCGATGAACTGCCTGGTGGAGGCGCTCGGCCTCGCCCTGCCCGGCAACGGGTCCGTGCTGGCCACCCACACCGCGCGCCGGGCGCTGTTCGAGCAGGCCGGGCGCACCGTGGTCGAGATCGCCCACCGCTTCTACGACGCCGACGACGTGTCGGTGCTGCCCCGCGAGGTCGCCACCCGGTCCGCGTTCGAGAACGCAATGGCCCTCGACGTCGCCATGGGCGGCTCCACCAACACCGTGCTGCACCTGCTCGCCGCCGCCCGCGAGGCGGAGCTGGACTTCACCCTGGCCGACATCGACGCCGTCTCGCGCCGGGTCCCGTGCGTGTGCAAGGTGGCGCCCAACGGCAGCTATCTGATGGAGGACGTGCACCGCGCCGGCGGCATCCCCGCCATCCTCGGCGAGCTGCACCGTGCCGGTCTGCTCAACGACGACGTCCACTCGGTGCACTCCGACAAGCTGTCGGAGTGGTTGGCCCGGTGGGACGTCCGCGGTCTGGACCCGGCGCCGGAGGCGGTGGAGCTGTTCCACGCCGCCCCGGGCGGACGCCGCTCCGCGGAGGCCTTCTCGCAGTCCGAGCGCTGGGAGAGCCTGGACACCGACGCCGCGCAGGGCTGCATCCGCGACGTCGAGCACGCCTACTCCGCCGACGGCGGCCTGGCCGTCCTGCGCGGCAACCTCGCCACTGCCGGCTGCGTGGTCAAGACCGCGGGCGTGGACGACTCGCTGCTCACCTTCTCCGGGCCGGCCGTGGTGCTGGACTCGCAGGAGGACGCCGTGGAGGCGATCCTCGGCGGGCGGATCGCCGCCGGCGACGTCGTCGTCATCCGCTACGAGGGCCCCCGCGGCGGCCCGGGCATGCAGGAGATGCTCTACCCCACCTCGTTCCTCAAGGGCCGCGGCCTGGGCAAGGCCTGCGCGCTGGTCACCGACGGCCGCTTCTCCGGCGGCACCTCGGGCCTGTCCATCGGCCACGTCTCCCCCGAGGCCGCGGCCGGCGGCACCATCGCCCTGGTGCAGGACGGCGACGTCGTGAGCATCGACATCCGGGCCCGCAGCATCACCCTCGAGGTCCCCGACGACGAGCTGGCCCGGCGCCGCGCGGCGCTCGAAGCGGCCGGAGGCTACCGGCCGGCGGACCGGGTCCGCCCGGTCTCCGCGGCCCTGCGCGCCTACGCCGCCCTGGCGACGTCGGCCGACACCGGCGCGGTCCGCGACGTCGACGCCGTGGAGGCCGCGCTGGCGGCAGGCCGCTGACCTGCCGCTGACCCGGCGCTGACCCGGCGGAGGTCTTGCCGCCAGGCGCTCGCGATCGACCGTTGACCGAATTGCGCACACAGGACCCGCTGGCGAGGCGGCGTGTCGGGGCCTGAACGGCCCGACACGCCGGGATCGGCCGGGGGGCTGTGTGCGCACATCGGTTCGACCCCGGCCGGCGCTCGGCGCGCTCGGCGCGCTCGGCGGCCCGCTCAGGCCTGGGCGATCCGCACCAGGTTCCCCGAGGGGTCGCGGAAGGCGCAGTCGCGCGCGCCCCAGGGCTGGCTGGCCGGCTCCTGCAGCACCTCGGCGGTGCCGGAGGCGCGGACCTTCTCGAAGGTCTCGTCGAGGTCCTCGGCCTTGAAGATGGCCGCCTGCCACGAACCCGCGGTGACCATGGCGAGCATCGCGTCGCCCTCGGTCTGCGACCGGCCGCCGTGCGGCGGGAACAGCACGATGTCGACGGCCTGTCCGGGCGCGCCGACGGTCACCCACCGGTGCTCCCCGTTCGAGACGTCGTTGCGCACCTCGAGGCCGAGCGCGTCGCGGTAGAAGGCCAGCGCCTCGTCGGGGTCGTGGACCGGGATGAACATGGCGGAGAGGTTGACTGTCATGCACCCGACGCTAGGGGCCGACGTCGCCCGCGTGCTTCTCGGATCCTGCTCGGCTCAGGACAGCGGCGACGTCGTCGGCGTAGGCATCCGCTGCGGGCGCGTGCCGACCATCGCCACGCAGGCCGGCACCGACTCCCACTCGCTGTGGTCGCGCGCCCGGTACCGGGACGGGGTCTCCCCCACGATCTCGGTGAAGCGCGAGCTGAACGAGCCCAGCGACGTGCAGCCCACCGCCATGCAGGTGTCGGTGACCGACATCCCCTGACGCAGCAGGGCTGTCGCCCGCTCGATGCGCCGGGTCATCAGGTAGGCGTAGGGCGTCTCGCCGTAGACGGCGCGGAACCGGCGGGAGAAGTGCGCCGGCGACATCAGCGCGGCCCGGGCCATCGCCGGCACGTCGAGCGGCCGGGCGTACTCCCGGTCCATGAGGTCGCGCGCCCGGCGCAGGTGCGCGAGGTCGGCGAGCTCGTCCGGGGTCATGCCGACGACGGTAGCGGGCCGTTCTGGATCCTGCCTCGATCCGGGGACGGCCCCGGCGCACCCCGTCGGTCGTCGTCCTGCTGTCCTGCGTGACTCGTCCCCCGGGGATGACGTTCTCGCCCCGAGGGCCGCCGAGCCTCGTCCGGGGACAGCCGACAGCGCACGAAGGAGGACTTCAGATGCGCAGATGGATCCCGCGGCGGCTCGCCGTCCTCGCCGCCGTCGTGCTGGCGATCGGCCTGGTCGCCCCGGCAGGCGCCTCTGCCCACAGCCGGACGCACGGGACCGGGGTCGGAACCCGGGTCGCCACCGGCACGACCACCGTCACGACCGCACCGGGCGTCGCCACGGCCCTGCTCGGGGCCGGCATCGCGCCCTTCGTCACCTCGCCGGGCCGGTCGACGCTGATCCTGCCCCCCAGCGGACCCGCACTGGTGGCCAGCTACCCGGTCACCGGCGGCACGCTCGGCCTCCAGCCCCCGCGCGGCGTCATCCGCCACAGCGGAGGCCTGCTCCTGGTCAACGTCACCAACGGCAAGATGGCGCAGGTCGACAACTTCGTCATCGACATCCGGGCACGAGTGCTCACCGCTCATGTCGTGGGCACCACCGCTCGGGTCCCGATGTTCCGGCTCGACCTGGGCCACGCACGCATCGTGGTGCGGCACCACGTCGTCACCATCTCCGGCGTCCGGCTGCTGCTCACCAGCACCGCGGCCACGGCGCTCAACGACGCCCTGGGCACCAAGATCTTCGCCAAGGACCTGCTCTTCGGCACCGCGAGCACCCGGGTGGTCCTGCGCTGACCCGAACCGGCCGTTTTGCCTGAAGGGCGCCCCGACCCGTTCCCGGAGCGGGCCGGGGGCGCCCGCGCACGCCGACGCCGACGCCGACGCCAAGTGGGTCCGAGCAGTCGCTGTCAGCGCGCTGCAAGCGGCCGGCCGCACGCTGCGCGCATGTCCCGTGACACCGCTCCCCGCCTCGGTCGCCCGGTCCTGCTGCTGGCGGCCGCGCTGCTGGTCACCCGCGTCGGAGCGGCCGCCGCCTACGTCGGCGTCGCGCTGCAGGTCTGGCGCGTCACCCACTCCGCGGCCTGGGAGACCGCGGCCATGGTCGCCACCCTCGGCCTCTCCGGCGTGGTGCCGCTGCTCACCTCCCCGCTCGCCGACCGGTTCGACCGCCGCCGGGTGATGGTCGCCTCGCAGACGCTGTCGGCGGCCACCTGGGCCGTGCTCGCGGCGAACCACGCACCGCTCGCACTGGTGGCGCTCGGCCTGCTTAGCGTCGTGGTCGAGAGCCCGTTCATGGTGGCCGTCGACGCCGCCATCCCCAACCTCGTCGACGACCGGGCCCTGGACCGTGCCAACGCCGTCGTGTCCTTCACGACAGCGGCGTCCTGGCTGGTCGGCCCGCTGCTGGCAGCGGCCCTGCTCGCCGGACCCGGCGTCGGCGCCGTGTTCCTGCTCAACGCCGTGTCCTCGGCGGTGGCGGCGCTGCTCATCGCCCGCGTGCGCGGCAGCTTCCGCACGCTCTCCGACGACCCGTCGGAGATGGAACGCACCGGCTCGGCCCTCGAGGGCCTGAAGGTGGTCTCCGCGAGCCCGTTGCTGCGGGTGCTCCTGGCGGCCTGGTTCCTGGCCACGCTCGGCTTCGACGGCGTCAACGTCGCCTTCCCGCCGCTGGCCGAGCAGCACGGCGCAGGCGCCACCGGCTATGCCGCCGGGCTGGTCGGCTGGGGCCTGGGTCTCTCGGTCGGGTCGGCCATCGGCAGCCGGCTCGACCGCGCCACCGAGCGCAAGGGGCTCACCGTCGCCCTGGTGGTGGCTGGGGCCGGGCTCACCACGATGGGGCTCGTCCCCACCTGGGTGGCCATGCCGGCGGCGACCGCGCTCACCGGACTCGGCTTCGGCTGCGCCTTCGTCGCGGACTCCTGCCTGGTGCAGCGGGCCACCCCCGACGCGGTCCGCGCCCGGGTGCGCGCCGTCCTCAACGGCGCCGGCACCCTGGCCAGCCTCGCCAGCCTGGCCCTGGCCGGCGCCCTCCTGGCTCTCGCCGGGCCGGCGTCGTTCCCCGTGGCCGGTGGGGTGGTCGTGGTCCTGGCCGCGGTCCCCCTGCTCCGCCGGCGCAGCGCCTCGGTGCAGCTGGTGCCGGCGGCGTGAGCCTCTCGTTCCTGCGGTCCCCCGGCCGCAGCCGCCCCTATCGTTCGCCCGTGCAGGTGAGGGTTCTGGGCACGCTCGAGGTCGGCACGCCCGACCGGACCGTCCCCGTGCCCGGCGCCATGCGCCGGCGCCTGCTGGCCGTCCTCACCCTCACTCCAGGCAGGGAGATGTCCGCGGGGGAGCTGGTGGAGGCGCTGTGGGGCGACGCTGCGACGCCCTCCTCCCCCGGCACCCTCCAGGCGCACGTCGCCCGGCTGCGCCACGATCTCCCCGACCCTGCTGTGCTGGCCACCGGGCCGCGCGGCTACCTCCTCGCCGTCGGCACCGACGACGTCGACGCCACCCGGTTCGCCACCCTGGCCTCCCGGGGCAGCAGGCTGCTCGCGGCCGGCGACACCCGGGCCGCCTCCGACGTGCTGTCGGAGGCGCTCGCCCTGTGGCGCGGGCCGGCGTACGGGGAGTTCGAGGGCGTCCCACGGCTCGAGGCCGAGGCGGTGCGCCTCGAGGCGCTGCGCACCGACGTCTCGGAGTGGCTGCTGGCCGCCCAGCTCGGCCTCAGCCACGGGCCGGCGCCGGTGGCGGCGCTGGAGGCGTTCGTGCAGGCGCACCCGATGCGGGAGAGCGCCTGGGCGCTCCTCGTCCGCGCGCTCTACCGCAGCGGGCGGCGGGCCGACGCGCTCGCCTCCTTCCGCCGAGCCCGCGACCTGCTCGCCCGGGAGCTGGGGGTCGAGCCGGGGCGCGACCTGCGCGAGCTGGAGGAGCAGGTGCTGCGCCAGGACCCGGCGCTCGACGCGGCGCCCGTGGCGCCCCCGGTCCGCACCGGCACCCCCGGTCCGGCCGAGCTGCGTCCGGTCAGCGTCGTCACCTTCGCCCAGCACGGCGCTCACGCCGCCGCGGACGTCCTGCGCGACGTCGTCGTCGACCTCGCGGTGCTGCACGGCGCCAGTGCGCGCCTTGGCGTGGATCCTCGGCTGGTCGCGGTGCTGGGCTGGCCGGCGGCCCACGAGGACGACCCCGAGCGCGCGGTGCGGCTGGCCCTGGCGGTGCTCCAGGAGGCCGCGGACCGGGGG
>JBQCIO010000298.1:0-19029 GCA_051953655.1 Motilibacteraceae bacterium | reverse complement strand
GGGAAGAGGGTCTCCTCCCCTTTCTGGGTTGGGGGCCCCCCCCCCCCCTCTGGGGGGGGGGGGGCCCCCCCCTCACGTAGTCCGGAACGGTGCTCTCAGCCTGCGCTGCCGCAGCGCTCGAGGATCAGCTCGCGCACCCGGGCCGGGTCGGCCTTTCCGCCGGTGGCCTTCATGACCGCGCCGACGATCGCACCGGCGGCCTGCACCTTGCCCGAGCGGATCTTCTCGGCGACGTCCGGCTGCGCGGCCAGCGCCTCGTCCACGGCGGCCACCAGGGCGCCGTCGTCGGAGACGACCTCGAGGCCGCGCTTCGCGACGACCTCGTCGGGGGTGCCCTCGCCGGCCAGCACGCCCTCGATCACCTGGCGGGCCAGCTTGTCGTTGAGCTTGCCCTCCTCGGTGAGCGCGACCACGCGGGCGACCTCGGCGGGGGTGATGGCCAGGCCCTCGAGCTCATGGCCGCCCTCGTTGGCCCGGCGGGCGAGCTCACCGAGCCACCACTTGCGGGCGCTGGCCGGGTCGGCCCCGGCGGCCACGGTCTGCTCGACCAGCGTGAGGGCGCCGGCGTTGATGACGGACTGCATGTCGTGGTCGGCGAAGCCCCACGCCTCCTGTAGCCGCTTGCGGTGCGCCGACGGCGGCTCGGGCAGCGTGGCCCGCAGCTGCTCCACCCACTCGCGCGAGGGCGCCACCGGCACCAGGTCCGGCTCGGGGAAGTAGCGGTAGTCCTCGGCCTCCTCCTTGGACCGGCCCGACGTCGTCGTGCCGGTGTCCTCGTGGAAGTGCCGGGTCTCCTGGGTGACCTTGCCGCCGGAGCGGAGGACGGCCGCCTGCCGGGAGATCTCGAACCGCACCGCGCGCTCCACCGAGCGCAGCGAGTTGACGTTCTTGGTCTCGGTGCGGGTCCCGAACGGGGCGTCGGGCGAGGGGCGCAGCGACAGGTTCGCGTCGCAGCGCAGCTGGCCCAGCTCCATCCGCGCCTCGCTGACGCCGAGGCCCTTGAGCAGGTCGCGCAGCTCGGCGACGTAGGCGCGGGCGACCGCCGGGGCGAGCTCGCCGGCGCCCTCGATCGGCTTGGTGACGATCTCGATGAGCGGGATGCCGGCCCGGTTGTAGTCGACCAGCGAGTAGTCCGCGCCGTGGATGCGGCCGGTGGCCCCGCCCACGTGGGTGGACTTGCCGGTGTCCTCCTCCATGTGGGCGCGCTCGATGCCCACCCGGAACGTCTTGGGCCCGTCGGGGGTCTCGACCTCGACGTCGAGGTAGCCGTCGAAGCAGATCGGCTCGTCGTACTGCGAGGTCTGGAAGTTCTTCGGCATGTCCGGGTAGAAGTAGTTCTTCCGCGCGAAGCGGCACCACTCCGCCACCTGGCAGTTGAGCGCCAGGCCGATCCGGATGGCCGACTCGACCGCCTTCTCGTTGACGGCCGGCAGCGAGCCGGGCAGCCCCAGGCAGGTCGGGCAGACCTGCGTGTTGGGCTCGGCGCCGAAGCCGGTGGGGCAGCCGCAGAACATCTTGGTGGCGGTGCCCAGCTCGACGTGGACCTCAAGACCCATCACCGGGTCGAACTCGGCGATCGCGTCCTCGTAGGGGACGAGCCGGTCGGTGGCCGAGGCGAGGGCGTCGGCGGTCACAGGTCGCTCCCGGCGGCGGCCAGGTCCTCGCCCAGGCCGTCGCCGTGCTCGCGGATCTCGCGCACGATGATGAGCACGGCGGTCACGAGCGCGGCGGCGTTGAGCAGCGCGTCGAGCAGCTTGAGGTTGTCGCCGTCCTTGCGGGCGCCAGAGAGCTGGCGGACCACGGTGGAGACGGCGAAGGCCTTGCCGCCCAGCTTGAGCAGGCTGCGCGTACGGGGGTTCATCGGGCGACCTCCAGCGAAGGGGCGTGGGTGAGGATCGGCTCGCCCCACTGCTCGAGCAGCGCGGCCTCCAGGGCGGCGCCGACCCGGTAGAGGCGGTCGTCGGCCAGCGGCGGCGCCATGATCTGGACGCCGACGGGCAGGCCGTCGTCGGGCGAGAGGCCCGCGGGCAGCGACATCGCGGCGTTGCCGGCCAGGTTGACCGGGATGGTCGCGATGTCGTTGAGGTACATGGCCAGCGGGTCGTCGAGCTTCTCCCCCAGCCGGAACGCCGTGGTGGGCGCGGTGGGCGAGAGCAGCACGTCGGCCTTGGCGAACGCGGCCTCGAAGTCCCGGGTGATGAGCGTGCGCACCTTCTGCGCCTGCCCGTAGTAGGCGTCGTAGTAGCCGCTGGACAGGGCGTAGGTGCCCAGGATGATCCGGCGCTTCACCTCGTCGCCGAAGCCGGCCTCGCGGGTGCGCGACATGACGTCCTCGGCGCTGCCGCCGTCCTCGCTCACCCGCAGCCCGAAGCGCATCGCGTCGAACTTGGCCAGGTTGCTCGAGCACTCGCTCGGCAGGATCAGGTAGTAGGCGGCCAGCGCCTGCTCGAAGCTGGGGCAGGAGACCTCGACGACCTCGGCACCCAGGCCCTCGAGCAGCTTCACCGCCTCCTCGAAGCGCTGGCGCACGCCGGGCTGGTAGCCCTCGCCGCCGAGCTCGCGGACCAGGCCGACCCGCAGGCCCTTCACGTCGCCGGAGCGGGCAGCCTCGACGACGGCGGGCACGGGGGCGTCGATGCTGGTGGAGTCGAGCGGGTCGTGCCCGGCGATGACCTCGTGCAGCAGCGCGGCGTCGAGCACGGTGCGGGCGCAGGGCCCGGCCTGGTCCAGCGAGGACGCCAGCGCGACCAGGCCGTAGCGGGAGACCCCGCCGTAGGTCGGCTTCACGCCCACCGTGCCGGTGACGGCGGCCGGCTGGCGGATGGAGCCGCCGGTGTCGGTGCCGATGGCCAGCGGCGCCTCGAACGCCGCCACCGCCGCGGCCGAGCCGCCGCCGGAGCCGCCGGGGATCCGGTCGAGGTCCCACGGGTTGCGGGTGGGGCCGTAGGCGGAGTGCTCGGTGGAGGAGCCCATGGCGAACTCGTCCATGTTGGTCTTGCCGAGGATGACGACGCCGGCGTCCTTGAGCCGCTTGGTCACCGTGGCGTCGTAGGGCGGGCGCCAGTTCTCGAGGATCTTCGAGCCGCAGGTGGTCGGCACCCCCTGCATGGCGAGGATGTCCTTGAGCGCCAGCGGGACCCCGGCCAGCGGGCCGAGCTTCTCGCCGGCCGCGCGCTTGTCGTCGACGCCCCGGGCCGCGGCGAGCGCACCCTCGGTGTCGACGTGCAGGAAGGCGTGCACGGCGGGGTCGACCTCGCCGATGCGGTCAAGGTGCGCCTGGGTGGCCTCGACGGCGGTGGTCTCGCCGCTGGCGAGCGCGGCGGAGAGGTCGGCCGCCGAGAGCCTGGTGAGCTCAGACATCGTTCTCCCGTCAGGCTTCTTCGTCGAGGATGCGGGGCACCCGGAACTTGCCGTCCTCCGCGGACGGCGCACCGGAGAGCGCCTGGTCCTGGGTGAGGCTCTCGCGCACGACGTCCGGGCGCATGACGTTGGTCAGCGGCAGCGGGTGCGAGGTGGGCGGGATGTCCGCGGCGGCCACCTCCCCCACGCGCGCGACGGCGCCGAGGATCACGTCGAGCTGGCCGGCGAGGTGGTCGAGCTCGGCGTCTTCGAGGTCGATGCGGGCGAGCCGGGCGAGGTGCGCGACCTCGTCACGGGAGATGGCGGGCATGGGCCCCATCCTAGGGAGGACGGGCGCGGAGCCGGTCAGGGCAGTCGCGGCGGGCGGCTGTACGGGGTGGCGGTGGCCGCGGCCCGGCAGCGACCGGTCCGGCTGCGCTTCCTAGGGCACCCGCCGGAGCCGGGTCACCAGCCGCTGGTCCTTGGCCGGCCCGCGCACCTCCCAGACCACTCGCACGCGCTCGCCCTCCCCGGTGACCAGCCCCCGGTAGCGGTCCTCGGCGCACGGGTGCTCCACCCACTCCCCCGGCCGCCAGGGGTGGAACGGGCGGCCGTCGGCGAACAGCACCTCGGGAACGTCGCCGGCCGTCCCCGGCACCAGCAGGTAGGTCCGCTCCACCGGCACCTCGCGCCCGTCCCAGCGGAACGTGCCACGCTCGGCCCAGCGCAGCCGGCTGCCCTCGTCGGTGACGACGAGGGAGCCATGGACGCAGCCGCGCAGGCCGCTGCGCCGGTCCAGCACCGCCCGGTCCAGCCGCCACTCGCCGAGCAGGTCGCGCGGGTCAGCGAGCGCACTCACTCCTTCTCCGGCACCTGCGCGACCTCGCGGGCGGCGTCGGGGCCCTGCTCGAGCAGGACCTTGAAGCCGTCCTCGTCCAGCACCGGGACGCCCAGCTGCACGGCCTTGTCGTACTTGGAGCCGGGGCTGTCCCCCACCACCACGAACGAGGTCTTCTTCGACACCGATCCGGCGGCCTTCCCGCCCAGGTTCTGGATCGCCTCGGTGGCGCCGTCGCGGGAGAAGCCCTCGAGCGAACCGGTGACGACCACGGTGAGGCCCTCGAGCGGGCGGGGGCCGTCGTCGGCGCCGTCCTCCTCCATCCGGACCCCGGCCGCGCGCCACTTCTCCACGACCCCGCGGTGCCAGTCGACCTCGAACCAGTCGCGCACCGAGGCGGCGATGGTGGGCCCGACGCCGTCGACCGCGGCCAGCTCCTCCTCGCCCGCCGCGGCGATGCGGTCCAGCGAGCGGAACTCGCGGGCCAGCGCCTGCGCGGCGGTGGGGCCGACGTGCCGGATGGACAGGGCCACCACCACGCGCCAGAGCGGGCGCTCCTTGGCCGCGGCCAGGTTGTCCAGCAGCTTGCGACCGTTGGCGGTGAGGCCGCCGTCCTTGCGGGTGAACAGCGGCACACCGACCAGCTGCTCCTCGGTGAGGGAGAACACGTCGCCCTCGTCCTCCAGAACCCCGGCGTCGAGAAGTGCCTGCGCCGCCTCGTAGCCGAGCACCTCGATGTCGAACGCGCCGCGGCCGGCCACGAAGAACAGCCGCTCGCGCAGCTGCGCGGGGCACGACCGGGTGTTCGGGCAGCGGATGTCGACGTCGCCCTCCTTGGCCGGGCGCAGCTCCGTTCCGCACGCCGGACAGTGGGTGGGCATGACGAACTCGCGCTCGGAGCCGTCGCGCAGGTCGACCACCGGGCCGACGATCTCCGGGATGACGTCGCCGGCCTTGCGCAGCACCACGGTGTCGCCGATGAGCACGCCCTTGCGCTTGACCTCGTTGGCGTTGTGCAGGGTGGCCATCTCCACCGTGGAGCCGGAGACCTTGACCGGCTCCATGACGCCGAACGGGGTGACCCGCCCGGTGCGCCCGACGTTCACCTGGATGTCGAGCAGCTTGGTGGTCACCTCCTCCGGCGGGTACTTGTAGGCGATCGCCCACCGCGGCGCCCGGGAGGTGGACCCGAGCCGGCGCTGCAGCGCGACCTGGTCGACCTTCACCACCACGCCGTCGATCTCGTGCTCGACGTCGTGCCGGTGCTCGCCGTAGTACGCCACGAACTCGGAGACGCCGGCCAGGTCCTTCACCACGCGGACCCGGTCGCTGACCGGCAGGCCCCACGACCGCAGGGCTTCGTAGGCGGTGGACTGCCGCTCGGGCTCGAACCCGTCGCGCCGGCCCAGTCCGTGGCAGACCAGCCGCAGCGGCCGCGACGCGGTGACCCGCGGATCCTTCTGCCGCAGCGAGCCGGCTGCGGTGTTGCGCGGGTTGGCGAACGGCGCCTTGCCCGCCGCCACCAGCGAGGCGTTGAGCTCCTCGAAGCCGGCCACGGGGAAGTAGATCTCGCCGCGCACCTCGAGCAGCGCCGGCACGGGCACCTCCGCGCCGTCGAGCCGGTGCGGGACGTTCTCGATGGTGCGGACGTTCAGCGTGACGTCCTCGCCGGTGCGGCCGTCGCCGCGGGTGGCCGCCCGGACCAACCGGCCATTCTCGTAGGTGAGGTTGACCGCGAGGCCGTCGACCTTGAGCTCGCAGAGGTACTCCGCGCCCTCGCCGCCCTCCTTGACCACCCGGTCCGCCCAGGCCGCCAGCTCCTCGTCGGAGAAGGCGTTGTCCAGGCTCATCATCGGCTCGAGGTGGTCCACCGCGGTGAACTCGGTGGCCACCGCCCCGCCGACCTTCTGGGTGGGCGAGTCGGGCGTGCGCAGCGCCGGGAACTGCTCCTCGAGGGCCTCGAGCTCGCGCATCCAGCCGTCGAACTCGGCGTCGGAGACCGTGGGCCGGTCCAGCACGTAGTAGCGGTAGCGCGCGTCCTCGACCAGGCCGGACACCTCCGCGTGCCGCTCGCGCGCCTGCACGGTGGGCTCGGCCTGCTCGGCCACCTGACCGACGGGCAGCTCCTCGCTCACTCGTGCTCCCCTGAGTCGTCGATCGGGTCCTCGACCAGCGTCCGCGCCGCCTCCCGGGCGACGCGCATCGCCTCCCGCGCACCGGCCGGCGAGGCACCGGCCAGCCCGCAGGTGGGCGTGACGACGACGGACGCGGCCAGCACCCCGGGGTCGAACCCGAGCCGCGACCACAGCCGCCGCACGCCCGCGACCGTAGCGGCCGGCCCCGACGGTCTGGCCCCGGCCGGGACGACGGCAGGGACGGCCCCGACCCAGAGCGACAGGCCCGCCTCGACCGCCTCGCCGAACGCCTCGTCCAGCGGTGAAGCACGGCCGACGTCGAGCAACCGCACGTCGACCGACAGCCCGGCCGCCCCGGCCCGGCGGAACAGGTCCAGCGGCGGGTCGGCGGCGCAGCAGTGCACGATCACCGGCGCGCCTGCGGCCTGGACCACCGCGGCGAGCGCCTGCTCGGCCACCGGCTCCTCCACGGCGCGGATGCGCCCGAACCCGGAGATGGTCTTCAGCGCGCCGGCGAGCACACCCGGGATCGCCGGCTCGTCCAGCTGCAGCACGACGTCGGCGCCGGGCACCCGCCGGCGCACCTCGGCCACGTGCGCGGCGGCGGCCTCGGCCAGCGAGGCGGCGAGGTCGCGCGCCGCGCCCGGGTCGGACACGGCGCGCTCGCCGCGGGGCAGGTCCAGGGTGGCCGCGAGGGTCCACGGCCCGGCCAGCTGGACCTTGACCGGTCCGGTGAGGCCCTGGGTGTGCTCCTCGAGGGCATCGAGGTCCTCGCGCAGCATGGCCAGCGCACGGTTCTCGTCCCGGCCGGGCCGGTCGACCAGCCGCCAGCCGGCTGGCTGCAGGTCCACGTGCAGGTCCACCAGCAGCGCCGCGGTGCGCCCCACCAGGTCCGCGCCGGCGCCGCGGCCGGGCAGCTCGGGCAGGTGCGGCAGGTCCGGCAGCTCGCCGACGACCAGGCGCACGGCCTCGCGCGGGTCGGTTCCCGGCAGCGAGCCCACCCCGCTGGCCGCGCCGGCCGGGAGAGCGAGGCGCGGCTCGGTCACGCCGGTGCCTCGGTCGGCTGCGTCGACCGCCGGGCGGCCCGCGCGATCGTGGCCGAGCCGACCACCCGCTCCCCGCGCGGGTCCGGCACGTACAGCACCACCGACTGGCCCGGGGCGACCCCGTGCACCGGGCGGTCCAGCTCCACCACCAGCGCGTCGTCGACGACGTCGGCGCGCGCCGGCACCGGCTCGCCGTGGGCGCGCACCTGCGCCCGGCAGGCCAGGGGCAGCTCCGGGGCCGGCCCGCACCACACGGGCGCGCCGCCGACGAGCTCGGTGACCGACAGCCGCTCGCGCGGACCCACCGTCACGGTCCGCTCCACCGGGCTGACGTCGAGCACGTAGCGCGGCTTGCCGTCCGGCGCCGGCACGCCGAGGCGCAGGCCCCGGCGCTGGCCGACGGTGAAGCCGTAGGCACCGTCGTGCTCGCCGACCACCGCGCCGGTCTCGTCCACGATCCGTCCGGGCTGCGAGCCGATCCGGTCGCGCAGCCAGCCGGCGGTGTCGCCGTCGGCGATGAAGCAGATGTCGTGGCTGTCGGGCTTGTCGGCCACCGCCAGGCCGCGCCGCGCGGCCTCTTCCCGCACCTGCTCCTTGGTCGATCCGCCGAGCGGGAACAGCGAGTGCGCCAGCTGCTCGGGGGTCAGCACGCCGAGGACGTAGGACTGGTCCTTGCCGGCGTCGGCCGAGCGGTGCAGCGTGCGGCCGCGCCGTCCATCCGCCTCCGCCGAGTTCTCCAGCACCGCGTAGTGGCCGGTGCAGACCGCGTCGAAGCCGAGCGCCAGCGCCTTGTCCAGCACCGCCGCGAACTTGATCCGCTCGTTGCAGCGCACGCACGGGTTGGGGGTGCGCCCGGCCGCGTACTCGGCCAGGAAGTCCTCGACGACGTCGGCGTGGAACCGCTCGGCCATGTCCCAGACGTAGAACGGGATGCCGAGCACGTCGGCCGCGCGGCGCGCGTCGCGCGCGTCCTCCACGGTGCAGCAGCCGCGGGCGCCGGTGCGGTGGCTCTGCGGCGCGCGGGACAGGGCGAGGTGGACGCCGGTGACGTCGTGACCGGCCTCCACGGCGCGGGCCGCGGCGACGGCGGAGTCGACGCCGCCGGACATGGCGGCGAGCACGCGCACGGCTCAGCCCTCGACCAGCGCCGGCGGCACGGTGGTCAGACCCGCGCGCCGGGCCCGCTCGACCACCGGGCCGAGCGCCCCGAGCAGCGCGTCGACGTCGGCGGCGGTGGAGGTGTGCCCCAGGGAGAACCGCAGCGAGCCGCGGGCCAGCTCCTCGGGCACCCCCATGGCCAGCAGCACGTGGCTGGGGCGCGGCACACCGGCCGAGCAGGCCGAGCCGGTGGAGCACTCGACGCCGCGCGCGTCGAGCAGCAGCAGCAGGCTGTCGCCCTCGCAGCCGGGGAACGAGAAGTGCGCGTTGCCGGCCAGCCGGTGCGAGGGATCGGTGCTGGGGTCGCCGTTGAGCACCGCGTCGGGCACCTCGGCGAGGACGCCGGCCACCAGCCGGTCGCGCAGCGACGCCAGCCGGGCCACCCGCTCCTCGAGGTCGCCCACGGTGACCTTGAGCGCGGCCGCGAAGGCGGCGACGGCGGGGGCGTCGACGGTGCCGGAGCGCTCGCGTTCCTGCTGGCCGCCGTGCAGCAGGGCGGTGAGCGGCACGTCGCGGCCCACGAGGAGCGCGCCGGCGCCGATCGGGCCGCCGACCTTGTGGGCGCTCACCGTGAGGGCGTCCAGCCCGGAGGCGGCGAACCCGACGGGCACCTGCCCGACGGCCTGGACGGCGTCGGAGTGGACCGGGACGCCGTAGCGGTGGGCGATGTCGACCACGTCGCGCACCGGCTGCACCGTGCCGACCTCGTTGTTGGCCCACATGACGGTGACCAGCGCGACCGACTCGGGGGCGTGGGCCAGGGCGGCCTCCAGCGCACCGAGGTCGACCCGGCCGAAGGCGTCCACCGGCAGCCACTCGACCTGGGCACCCTCGGCGTCGGCGAGCCACTGCACCGGATCCATCACGGCGTGGTGCTCGACGCTGCTGGCGAGGACGCGGGTACGGCGCGGGTCCTCCGCCCGGCGGGCCCAGTAGATGCCCTTGACCGCGAGGTTGTCGGCCTCGGTGCCGCCGCCGGTGAAGACCACCTCGCTGGGGCGGGCGCCGAGCGCGGCCGCCACCGTCTCGCGGGACTCCTCGACCACCCGCCGGGCGCGTCGGCCGGAGGCGTGCAGGGACGAGGCATTGCCGACTGACCCCAGGTGCGCGGTCAGTGCCTCGACCGCCTCGGGGAGCATGGGGGTGGTCGCCGCGTGGTCCAGGTAGACCATCGGGGCGAGTCTAGACGTGACGAGGGCGGACGGCTCCTGGGAGCCGTCCGCCCTCTGTGCCCAGCGCATCGACCGGTGCGATGTCCGGTGAGGCTCAGCCCTTGCGGGTGGTGACCTCGTCGGTGAGCTGGGGGACGACCTGGAACAGGTCGCCGACGACGCCGAAGTCGGCCAGCTCGAAGATCGGGGCCTCGGCGTCCTTGTTGATGGCCACGATCGTCTTGGAGGTCTGCATGCCGGCGCGGTGCTGGATGGCGCCGGAGATGCCGGTGGCCACGTACAGCTGCGGGGAGACGGTCTTGCCGGTCTGCCCGACCTGGTTCGAGTGCGGGTACCAGCCGGCGTCCACCGCAGCGCGGGAGGCCCCGACGGCCGCGCCGAGGGAGTCGGCCAGCTTCTCCACCAGGGAGAAGTTCTCCGCCGCACCCAGGCCGCGCCCGCCGGAGACCACGATCGCGGCCTCGGTCAGCTCCGGGCGGCCGGTGGCCTGACGCGGGGACCGCTCGACCACCTTCACGGCCTTGGCCAGGTCGGAGAACGCGACCTGCACGTCCTCCACGCTCGCAGTGCCGCCGACCTGCTCCGGGGCGGCCGCGTTCGGCTTGACCGTGATCACCGGCACGCCCTTGGTCACCGCGGACTTGACCACGTAGGACGCGGCGAACGCGGACTGGGTGGCCACCGGCCCGTTCGGGCCGGCCTCGACGTCGACGGCGTCGGTGATGATCCCCGAACCCAGCTTGACCGCCACCCGCGCGGCGATGTCCTTGCCGTCGTAGGAGGAGGTGATCAGCACCGCGGCCGGGGAGGCGGACTGGGCGACCTGCGCCAGCGCCTCGGCCTTGGGCACCACCAGGTAGTCGTCGATCTCCGGGGCGTCGACCACGTACACCTTGGTCGCGCCGTAGGAACCGAGCGTCTCGACCGCCTTGTCCGAACCCTGGCCGAGGAACACCGCGGCGGGCTCGCCGAACCGGCGGGCGATGGTCAGCAGCTCCAGGGTGGGCTTGCGCACCGCACCCTCGACGTGGTCGACGAGGACGAGAACCTCAGCCATGTCTCGTGAATCCCTTCCGCTGTGCGAAGTCGTGGTCTGTGTCTCGTGCCCGTCAGATGAACTTCTGCGCGGCCAGGAACTCGGCCAGCTTCGCCCCGCCGTCGCCCTCGTCCTTGACGATGGTCCCGGCCTGCCGCGGCGGCCGCTTGGTGACGTCCTCCACCGAAGTCCACGCAGCCGACAGCCCCACCTCGGAGGCGTCGATGCCCAGGTCGGCCAGCGACCACGTCTCCAGCGGCTTCTTCTTCGCCGCCATGATCCCCTTGAACGAGGGGTACCGGGCCTCACCGGTCTGGTCGGTCACCGAGACCACCGCCGGCACCGGACCCTCGATCCGCTCGGTGGCGCTGTCCCCGTCCCGGCGGATGGTCACCGTGCCGTCGGCGACCGAGATCTCCCCCGCGAAGGTGATCTGCGCGACGCCGAGGTGCTCGGCGATCATCGCGGGAACGACCTGCCCGCCGCCGTCGGTGGAGGCCATCCCGCACACCACCAGGTCGAAGCCCGCCTTCTGCGCCGCGGCCGCGAGCACCTTCGCGGTGGCCGCGTAGTCCGCGCCGTGCAGCGCCGGGTCGTTGACGTGGATCGCCTTGTCCCCGCCCATCGACAGCGCCTTGCGCAGCGCGTCCGTGGCGTCGTCAGGACCCATCGTCAGATACGTGATCTCCGCGTCCGTCCCGGACTCGACGATCTTCAGTGCCTGCTCGACCGCGTACTCGTCCAGCTCCGAGAGCCGGCCGTCCACCGAGTCACGGTCAGTGGTGTTGTCCGCCGCGAACGACCGGTCGGCCGCCGCGTCGGGAACGTACTTCACGCAGACGACGATCTTCAGTGGCTCGGACATGCCGTGGCCGACCTCCCGTACCCGGTCCGGGCGCCGGCCGCCGGACTGACCGGCGTCGGCGCTGGGCGCCCTGCGCGCCCTGCTCGCTCCCTAGCCTGCCAGCGCCCGGCTCGAGCGCATCCGGCGGGTCGTGAGAGCGAGCGGGACCGATGTTACCCGCGAGTAGCGAGGGGTGAAACCGGACGGTGGTCCCCCGCGCCGGTCCCGGATACGGCGCCGCCCGGGCCGGAGTCGCGGCGGCCCCGGCCCGGGCGGTAGCACGAGCGCTCCCCTGCGACGCTCCGCTGACAGCAAGGAGTACCCCGTTGCGGGTCCTGATACGTCGGACCTGCCGACATCGGGACGTGCCGCAGCCGGGCGCCGGGTGGTCTGGCTGTCAGCTCGGCCGGCGCGGGCCGGGAACCAGCTCGAGCAGCAGGGTCACCGAGGACTCCGCGACGCCGGACGAGGTCGCGACCAGTGTCACCGCCAGCGCGTGCGCCTCGGCGTAGCTGCCGCCCTGCACGCGGCCGGCGTCGGGCGCAGCCCCGTCGGAGGCGTCGCCCAGCGAGTCGACGGAGACCGTCCACCACGGCGCCTCGAACCATGCGGTTCCCCGATGCACTGCCATGCCCACCACGATCGGTGACGGCGAGGGCCGGACCGTGGGGACCAACGTCCCGAGCAGGACATGCGCGCGCACCAGCGGTCCCGGTGCACGCGGCGGGAGGTGCCGGCACCCGGCTCTCCGCGGCCGCCGGGGACACAGCGCTCGCTACGCTCGCGGCGATGTCAGCCTCCACTCCCGCAGCGTCTCCGGGCGGCCGCATCGACGACCCGTTCCTCGAGCTGACCGGGGAGCGGACCCTTCCGGGCATCGCCCACGAGAACTACTGGTACCGGCGGCACGAGGCCGTCTACCGCGCCGCCGCCAAGCTGCTGAAGCTGACCGCCGGCGACCGCGTGCTCGACGCCGGCTGCGGCGAGGGCTACGGCGGCGAGCTGCTGAGGACGGAGCACGGCGTCGACGTGGTCGCGGTCGACTACGACGCGCTCGCCGCCGGGCACGTCCGGCGGGCCTACCCGGCGCTCCGGCCCCTGCGCGCCAACCTCGTCGCGCTGCCGTTGGCCGACGTCTGCGTGGACGCCGTGGTGACCCTGCAGGTGGTCGAGCACCTGTGGGACCAGCCCCTGTTCGTCCGGGAGTGCGCCCGGGTCCTGCGCCCCGGCGGGCGCGTGCTGCTGAGCACGCCCAACCGCCTGACCTTCTCCCCGGACGGCACCACGAACCTCTTCCACACCCGGGAGCTGGACGCCGCCGAGCTGCGCGACCTCGGCGGGGAGGGGCTCGCCGACGTCGAGGTGCTGGGCCTGCACCACGGACCGAGGCTGCGCACCTGGGAGGCCGAGCACGGCCCGCTCGTCCAGGCCCAGCTCTCCGCACCACCGCACGCCTGGGCCGAAGCGCTCCTGGGCTTCGTCTCCGACATCACGTCGGAGGACTTCGTCATCACTGCCGACGACCTCGACGCGAGCCTGGACCTCCTGGCCGTGGGACGGAAGCCGCGGTGAGCGAACCTCCTGTCGGGACCGTCTGCCTGGTTCTGCACGCCCACCTGCCATGGCTCGCGCACCACGGTGCGTGGCCGGTGGGCGAGGAGTGGCTGCACCAGGCGTGGTCGGCGTCCTACCTCCCGTTGGTCGACGTCGTGCGCCGGCTGGCCGGCGAAGGACGAACCGAGCTGCTCACGCTGGGCGTCACCCCCGTTCTGGCCGCCCAGCTGGACGACCCCTACTGCCTGCGGCAGCAGCACAGCTGGCTGGCCGGCTGGCGGCTGCGGGCCGAGGACCTCGCCTCCCGGCGCGAGCCGCACCTGCGGAGGCTGGCCGCCCACGAGGCCGGGGCCGCGGCCGCGGCCCTCGCCGACTTCGAGCAGCACTGGCGGCACGGCGCCACGCCGGTGCTGCGGTCGCTGCGCGACGCCGGGGCGCTGGAGCTGCTGGGCGGGCCGGCCACGCACCCGTTCCAGCCGCTGCTGGCCGACGACGTCGCCCGGTTCGCCCTGCAGGTGGGCCTCGACGACGCCGCGTTCCGCTTCGGCAGGCGTCCGCAGGGGATCTGGGCCCCCGAGTGCGGCTACCGGCCCGGGCTGGAGGAGCTCTACTCCGCCGCCGGGGTGGGGCACTTCCTCGTCGACGAGGCGACCCTGCAGGACGCCGGTCGGCCCACCGCCGCGGGCTGGCGGGTGCGCGGCTCCGACGTCGTCGCGCTCGCCCGCGACCTGTCGGTCACGAACCTCGTCTGGTCCTCGCGCAGCGGCTACCCCAGCGGCCCGCACTACCGGGACTTCCACACCTTCGACCACCCGTCCGGGTTCCGACCGGCCCGCGTCACCAGCCCGGAGACGGCCCCGGAGCACAAGGCACCGTGGGACCCGGAAGCGGCCCGACGCGCCGCGGAGGACGACGCCGTCGCCTTCGTGACCGCTGTGCGCGACCGGCTGCGTCAGCTCGCGTAGGACCGCGGCCGGCCGGGGCTGGTGGTGGCCGCCTGGGACGCGGAGCTGTTCGGGCACTGGTGGCACGAGGGACCTCACTTCCTCGAGCAGGTGCTGCGGCTCCTCCCGGAGGCCGGGATCCGCGTCGCCTCGCTCGCCACCGCGGCTCGCGACCACGTCGAGGGTGCGGTCGACCTCGGACCTGGCTCGTGGGGCGCGGGCAAGGACTTCCGCGTCTGGGCCGGAGAGGCTGTCTCCGACCTGGTGTCGGAGAACGAGCGCGTGCAGCAGGAGCTGCGGCTCCTCGTGGCGCCACCGGCAGTCGACCGGGAACCGGCTCGCGACCAGCTGGCCCGGGAGGCCCTCCTCACGCTCTCCAGCGACTGGGCCTTCATGGTCACCCGCGACTCCGCGGCGGACTACGCCCGTCACAGGGCCAAGACGCACGGCGACCGCTTCTGGGCGCTCGCGCACGCCCTGCGCCAGGAGCACACCGACGCCCGCGCCCTCGCCGCGCGCTTCGCGCGGGTGGACGGCCCGTTCGCCCACCTCGACGCGCGAACCTTCCCGTCGGTGTCCTGAACGGAGGGCGGCCGCGCTGCGTGGGGTGGGCAAGGAACACCCCCACGCCAGGAGGCCGTCATGGCCCGAACCCCCTCTTCCCTCTCCTCGCGTCCGCACCTGGCCTGGCCGCTGGCCCTGGGCACGGTCGCCGTGCTCGCGGCCGGTTGCGGCTCCGGCGGGAGCAGCACCTCCGCCGGCGGCACCTCCGCCGGGACCTCCGCAGGAACATCCCGGGGCTCCGGCCCGGTGCTGGTCACGAGCACCTCGCTGGGCAAGGTCCTCACCGACCGCTCCGGGCGCACGCTCTACCTGCTGACCTCCGACACCGCGACCAGCACCACCTGCACCGGGCCGTGCCTCGCGGCCTGGCCGCCGGTGGCCGCAGCCGGCGGCACGCCGACGGCGGGCGGGGTCACCGGCAGCATCGGCACCTTCACCCGGCAGGACGGCAGCAAGCAGCTCACCGTCGGCGGTCACCCGCTGTACACCTACGCCGGGGACGGATCGGCGGGACAGACCAGCGGCGAGGGCATCAAGAGCTTCGGCGGCACCTGGTGGGTCGTCGCGCCCGACGGCAGCCCGGTGCAGGGCGGGAGCTCCTCCCCGAGTTCCTCCGACGGCTCGTCGGACTCAGGCTTCGGCTACTGAGCCGGTCCGGCAGGTAGCGTCGGGACGTGCGCGTCCTGATGCTCAGCTGGGAGTACCCGCCGCTCCTCTACGGCGGCCTGGGCCGGCACGTGCACGCCCTGGCCGAGGCCCTGGCAGCGGCCGGCCACGACGTCGTCGTCGTGACCCAGCAGGCCGAGGGTGCCGGGCCAGACGAGACGGTCGGCGGCGTGCGCGTCGTCCGGGTGCCTCACGACCCTCCGTTCGTGCCGCTGGAGAAGGACTTCCTCGCCTGGACCCTTGCGCTCAACCACTCCCTCGCCCGGGCCGGGCTCGAGGTGACCCGGGACTGGCGCCCCGACGTCGTGCACGCGCACGACTGGCTGGTCACCCATGCGGCCACCGCGATCAAGCACGCCCACCGGCTGCCGCTCGTGGCGACCGTCCACGCCACCGAGGCGGGCCGGCACCAGGGGTGGCTGCCCGGCGAGCTGAGCAAGGCGATCCACACGGTCGAGTGGTGGCTGGCGTTCGAGGCGCGCCGGGTCATCACCTGCTCGGAGGCGATGCGCTGGGAGGTGCAGCGGCTCTTCGAGCTGCCGGAGGGCAAGACGGACGTCGTCGTCAACGGGATCGACCTGCGCCGGTGGCGGTCCGACCCGGTCCGGGTGCGCGAGGCGCGCGAACGATTCGGCGGCTCCGGTCCGCTGATCGCCTATTCCGGACGGCTGGAATGGGAGAAGGGCGTGCACACCGTCGTGAAGGCCATGCCCCGGCTGCGCCGGCGCTTCCCCGGGCTGCGCCTGGTCGTCGCGGGGCGCGGCAGCAAGGAGCCGGACCTGCGCGAGCTGGCCGCCCGGCTGCGGGTGGCGCGGTCCGTGGAGTTCCCCGGCTGGCTCGAGCGCGAGGACCTCGCCTCCCTCACCGCGGCCGCGGACGTCGCGGTGGTGCCGAGCATCTACGAGCCCTTCGGCCTGGTCGCGCTCGAAGCCGCCGCCGTCGGCACCCCGCTGGTCGTCGCGGACACCGGCGGCCTGCGGGAGTTCGTGCGCGACGGCGTGACCGGGCTGCGCTTCTCGCCGCGCAACGTGCCCGAGTGCGCCGATGCGGTGACCCGCGTGCTGTCCGACGAGGTGCTCGCGCACCGTCTCGCGGGGGCGGCCAGGCGAGCGCTGCAGCGCGGGCACCGCTGGACCGACGTGGCCGCCCGCACGGCAGAGGTCTACCTCCGGGCGGTGCAGGAGGAAGGAGAGCTCCAGGCGGAGCTCCGTCGTGCCGCACGGCCGCGGATCGTCGTCCGCGACGGCAACCTGCTGCGCGACGACGCCGGCTGAGCGCCCCTCGCGAGCGCCCGCGCGGGCGTGTGGCAGGGTGCCGGGCATGAGCGAGATCGACCCACGGTTGCGCGCCGTCTGCGACCTGTCGGTGTCAGGCGTCCGCGAGGGTGCGGGCCTGCACGAGTACGACGGCCGGGTGCAGGACCTCTCCACCGAGGCTGTCTCCGCCGGTCTGACCCGGCTGGGTCAGGGTGCGCGCCGGGAGGACCCGTTCGACGAGGCGCTGCTGACCGCGGCGGAGGACGCGCTGCGGGTCGAGCTCGGCGAGCTGGAGCTGCACCGCCGCTCCCCGCTGGCGCACCTCGACAACCTCGACGTGTCCTGCTACGACCGCTCCTACGCTCCGCAGGAGGAGCGCGTCGAGGCACGCCGGGCGCACCTCGCACAGTGGCCCGACGCCGTCGACGCCGCGGTGCGCACGCTGGACGCCGTCCCCGCCCCGGTGGCCGAGGCACTGCTGGGGGCGGTGCGCGGGCTGTCCGCGGGGTTGCGTGAGGACGACCCGGTCGAGCAGCGCGCGCTGCAGGCCCACGCACGCCTGGTGGCGCACGTGGAGCAGGCTGCCCGCGAGGGCGCCCCGGACTGCGCGCTCGGCGCTCCTGCGCTGGCCCGGCTCATGGGCGCGAGCGAGGCCGTCGCGGTCGACCTGGACGAGCTGGCGCGCACCGCGGACGCCGAGCGGGACCGTCTCATGGCCATGCTCACCGAGGCCTGCGCCCGCCTCGACCCCGCGCGCACCCCGCAGCAGCTGGTGCCCGAGCTGCTGGCCGACCACCCCGACACCGACGGCGTGCTGACCGAGGCGCGCGCCATCACCGAGGAGGTCATCGCCTTCACCCGCGAGCACGGCCTGGCACCGCACGTCGACGGCGAGTGCCTGGTCGGCCCGGCCCCGGAGTCGCGGTCCTGGGCGATGGCGATGATGGCCTGGGCCGCCCCGGAGGAGCCCGACGCGCCGTCCTGGTACTGGGTGACGCCCCCCGACCCGACCTGGCCGGCGGCCGACGTCGAGGAGTGGCTGTCGGTCTTCAGCCGCACCACGCTGCCCGCCATCACCGCGCACGAGGTGGCGCCGGGCCACTTCGCGCACGGGCGCTCGCTGCGACGGGCCGGCACCCCCGAGCGGCGGATCCTGCAGTCGGCGACCTTCGCCGAGGGCTGGGCCCACTACGTGGAGGAGGTCTTCGTCGAGGAGGGCTTCCGCGCCGAGGACCCGCGCTTCGCCGTCGGGGTGGCGCTGGAGGCGCTGGTGCGGGTCACCCGCCTCGCCTGCGCGATCGGCCTGCACACCGGGCAGATGACGGTGGAGGACGCGACCGCGCGCTTCATGTCCGACGCCTTCCTGGGCCGGTCGGCGGCGCTGTCCGAGGCACGCCGCGGAACCTTCGACGCCGCCTACGGCCGCTACACCTGGGGCAAGCTGGCCATCCAGGACCTGCGCGAGCGGGCCCGGGAGACCTGGGGTGCGGGATTCGACCTGCCGCGCTTCCACCGCGCGATGCTCGACCTCGGCAGCCCGCCGATCGGCCTGCTCGGCACCGCGCTCGAGCGCGGCTGAGGACCGGCTCGAGGGGCGGGCGGCGTGCTGCCCGGGCTGCTCTCGGCGCTGGCGGCGTCGCTCTGCTACGGCGTCGCCACCGTGCTGCAGGCGCTCGCCGCGCGGCGCACCCTCGGGCCGGCCGGCGGGGCCGGAGGTGGGCTGGCGGCCACGGTCGTCGACGTCCGCTACCTGACCGGGCTGGCCTTGGACGGTCTCGGCTTCGCCGCGTCGGTGCTGGCCCTGCGCACCCTGCCGCTCTTCCTCGTCATGGCCGCGGTGACCAGCTCGGTCGGGGTGACGGCGGTGCTCGCCGTGCGCTTCCTGGGTGCCCGGCTGCGCCGGCCGGAGCTGCTCACCCTGCTGCTGCTGGCTGCCGGTCTGCTCCTGCTGGCGGCCTCGGCGCGATCGGAGCACGCGCTTCCCCTACCAGCCGTAGGAGGCTGGGCCGTGCTCGGCGCGGGTCTGGTGGTGGGGGCAGGGTGCGTCCTCGCCGTGCGGAGCGGCAGCCGGGTCGCCGGACCGCTGTGCGCCGTGGGCGCCGGCCTCGCCTTCGGTGGCGCCGCCCTGGCGGCGCGAGCCCTGGTGGTGCCCCACCCGCTGTGGCGGTTCGTCACCGACCCGCTCGCCTGGGCCCTGCTCGTGCACGGCGTCGTCGGCACCCTCGCCTACGCCGCCGCCCTGCTGCGCACCGCCGCCACCACCGTGGCCGCGGTCACCTTCGCCGTCGAGACCGTCGTGCCGGCCGCCCTGGGCCTGGCCCTGCTCGGCGACTCGGTGCGCGCCGGGACCGCACCCCTGGCCGCGCTCGGCTTCGCCCTCGCCGTGACGGCGTCGGTGCTGCTCGCGCGCTTCGCCGAGCCCGCGTGAGGCCCGACGTCGTCGGCGAGACGGGCGGTGGATTGGGTGAAGGTGCCCT
>JBQCIO010000297.1:0-4072 GCA_051953655.1 Motilibacteraceae bacterium | reverse complement strand
GGTCCGCCGCACGATCAGCCACGAGGTCTCCCTCAAGGTCCGTGGGCCGCCGGCCGACTCTGAGGCCGTGGTCCGTCTGTCGGTCGTCCGCGACCCGGCGCAGGCCCCGGACGCCGGCTCGATCGTGCTCGGCTGGCTGGTCCGGGTCGCCGTCGTGCTCGGTGTGCTCGGCGTGCTCGCCTTCGACGGCATCGCGCTGGGCACCGCGCACCTGAGCCTGGCCGACCAGGCCACGACCGCGGCCCAGGCCGCCAGCGACCGGTGGGTCACCAGCCACGACGTCCAGGCCGCGTACGACGCGGCGGTGGCGGCGGCCCGCGAGGCGAACCCCGACGACAGCGTGCGCACCGAGGACTTCACGGTGACCCGCGACGGCCACGTCAGCCTCACCCTCGAGCGGGAGGCGCACAGCATCGTGCTGCGCAGCCTGCCGTTCACGAAGGCGTGGGTGCACGTGGTCGAGACCGGCTCGGCGCACCAGGCGACGTGACAGCCACGTGACGGCCGCGACGACAGCCGCATGGACAGCCCGATGACAGCCCCGATGACAGCCTGACGACGACCTGAGCGCCACCTCGCAGCCAGAAACCGCACCCGCAGAACCCCAGCACCCACCGCACCACCGGACGAGAGCGCACCGTGACCGCACCGACCACCGGATGGCGCTCCGTCGTCCCCCGCTCCGGCTCCCTGGGCTCGCGCGCCCGGGCGGTGGGCCGGCACCGCTCGGAGGAGAACGCGGTGGCCGCTCGCACGAACGGCCCGGACGAGTCGTGCCCGCATCAGGCGCACCGTGACGGGCAGGTGCTTAGCATGGTCGACGTGGGGCTGGGGGGAGTGCCCGGAGCCCGCGTCGCGGGGAGGTACCGGCTGACGCGGCCGGCTCCAGCGCACGGATCTCCCCCTCCCGCCCACGATCCCTCCCTCGCCGGCGCCCCCCTCGCCCCTCCCGCCGGGGACCCGGCATCCCGGGTGGCCGCCCGACAGCCGGTTCCCGGCCAGCTGTGGCTGGCGCAGGACGAGGTGCTGGGCCGTCAGGTGCTGGTGCGGCTGCTGCCGCTGAGCGACCCGGCGGCCGAGTCCCTGCTCGGCGCGGCCCGGCGAGCGGCCCGGCTGGTCGACCAGGGCGCCCTCGCGGTGCTGGACGCCGCGGTGGGCCACCTGTCCCCGCCGGACGACCCTGCGCAGGCTCAGCGCCCGGAGCAGCACCCCGACCAGCACCTCGAGCAGCACCGCGCTCCGTCCGAGGGCCTGCCGCGCGTCGTCTACGTCGTCGGCGAGTGGGTCCAGGCCGTCGACCTCGCCACGCTGCTCGCCGACGGCCCGCTCCCCGGGCGGGAGGCGGCGCGCATCGCCGGCGAGGTGGCCCGGGTCCTCGGCCACGCCCACGGCGAGGGACTGGCCCATCGGCAGGTGGTCCCCGAGGACGTGCTGCTCACCGACACCGGCCGGGTGGCGCTCGCCGGGCTCGGCGTCGAGGCGGCGCTGCACGGCCAGGACGAGACCGCCACCGAGGAGGCCCGGCTGGCCGACCTGCGGGCCGCGGGGGCGGTGCTCTACGCCGGGCTCACCGCCCGGTGGCCGCTGGAGTCCTCGTGCAGCGGCACCGCGCTGCCCGCCGCGCCCCGCGAAGGCCACCAGCCATGTGCTCCGCGCCAGGTCCGGGCCGCCGTCCCCACGGAGCTGGACGACCTCGCCTGCCGCGCCCTGGGCGCTCCCCGCCGCGGCCAGCCACCGGTCGGGTCCGCCGACGAGCTGGCCGAGCTGCTCGAGCGGGCCGGATCGGGCCGGACCAGCGGCAGCCGGACCGGCGGCGGCTGGGCGGGCGGCCGCTGGGACGAGCCGGGCTGGGACGGCGGGTGGACCGACCGGCCGGGCGACCTCGCCGAGCCCGACGACGAGCCGACCGGCACCTGGCCGGTGGCCGCCGAGAGCCGGCGCACCGTGGGCGCCGCGGCGGCCGTCGTCGCCACCGTCCTCGCCGCCGGCGTCGCGCTGCTCACCTGGCAGGTGCTGGCCCCGGCCGACGTCGGCCCGCGGGTGCTGGCCCCCAACCCGGGGGCGGCGGCGGCCGACGACTCCGCGCGGGTGGCCCCCGGCGAGGGACCGCTCCGGGTCGCGACCAGTCGCGCCTTCGACCCCGAGGGCGACGGTCACGAGGACGATGCCACGGCCGTCCTCGCCGCGGACGGGGACGCCGCCACCGCATGGACCACGCAGACCTACTACGGCTCCCCCGCCCTCGGCGGGCTGAAGGACGGCGTCGGCCTCGTCGTCGACCTCGGCAGCGTGCGCGAGGTCCGCACCGTCGGGCTCGACCTGCTCGGCCGAGGGACCGACCTGCAGGTCCGGGCCGCCGTCGTGCCGGCCGGCACGGCGGTCGGGAGCCCCGGCTCGGCCTCGCCGCCGGCCCGGCTCGACGGCTTCCCGGTGATGCTGGGCAGCGCGAGCGACACCGGGTCGTCGGTGGCCGTGCGGGCCCCCGAACCGGTCACCACCCGCTACCTGCTGGTGTGGCTCACCTCGCTCCCGCCCGTCTCCCCCACGGCGACGGTGCCGGGCGCCGGCGACGGCAGCGGCGGCACGGCCCTCGACCCCGGACGGACCGGTCCCGGCGGCCCCTCCGGTCCGACGGCCTACCGCGGCGGCGTGGCCGAGGTTCGGGTGAGCGGCCCGGACACCCTGGCGCGCTAGCGTCGGCCGCGCGGTCCTGCCCGTGCCTCCAAGCCCCTGCCCCACCCGCCCTCCCACCCTTCCCCTACCCGCCCTCCCCCGGGCAGGTCACGGCGCTCGCGTCGAAGGAGGTCCGCCCCGTGCCCACCGCCGGCACCTTTCCGGCCGCCTCCGGCGCGGACGACTCCGGGAGACCCGCGCGCGCGGTCGCGAGGCCGGTCGTCGGCACGGATGCGCCCACGGACCAGGAGCTGATGACGGCGCACGCGGCCGGGGACCCCGAGGCCTTCGGCGAGCTGGTGCGCCGGCACCGCGACCGCCTGTGGGCGGTGGCCCTGCGCACCCTCGGCGACCGCGAGGAGGCCGCCGACGCCCTGCAGGACGCGCTCGTGTCGGCCCTGCGCGCTGGGCGCGCCGGGGGGGTCGGAGGCTCCGGGGGGTTCCGTGGGGAGTCGGCGGTGACCACCTGGCTGCACCGGATCGTCGTCAACGCCTGCCTGGACCGGGTCCGCCGGGCCCGCGTGCGCCCCACCGTGCCGCTGCCCGAGTCCGACGCGCTCGCCCCCGCCGCCGCGGACCAGGTCGGTCCGCGCGAGACCGCGCTCGTCGTCGCCGACGCCCTCCGCCTGCTCCCGGCCGAGCAGCGGGCGGCCATCGTGCTGGTGGACCTCGAGGGCTGGCCGGTGCAGGACGCCGCCGACGCCCTCGGGGTGGCCGTCGGCACGGTGAAGTCGCGCTGCGCGCGCGGCCGGGCCCGGCTCCTGCCGCTGCTGGCCGGGCTGCGGGACGGCGTGGGGAGCGCGGACGGGAACCCGGCCGCTGCCCGCGACGTCCCACCGGCGACCCCCCGGCCGGACGGGGTCGCCCACGACGTCCGCAGCTTCCCGGCCGCCGGCCCTGCCCACCGCGCCGCCCCGCGCCCCGCACTCCCCCCAGCCGAGGACCTCCCGTGACCGCCGTCCCACCCGCGCCGCACGACGCCGCCGCGTCGCCGGGTGAGCACCCGAGCGACGAGGAGCTCGCCCTCTGCCTCGAGGGCTCCCTGCCGGCCGGAAGCGAGCCGTCCCCGGACGGTGCCGTCGGTGCCACCGGTGCGGACGATGCGGACGATCCGGCCCACGGGCTGCTCGGGCCCGGCCAGCTCGCCGCGATCGAGGGGCACCTGGCCGCCTGCTCCCGCTGCCAGGCCCGGCAGACCGAGCTGGTCGGGGTGCCGGCACTGCTGCGCGCGCTCGGGGCCGACGACGGTCAGGCACGGATGCCGGACGACGTCGCCGACCGCCTGGAGCGCGCCCTGGCCGACGCCGCGACGACCGCCTCTGCCGCGACCCCCGGATCCGCGACTCCCGGCGCGAGCGTCCCCGGCGCGCGGACCGGCGGCGAGGAGGCGGTCGACCGG
>JBQCIO010000296.1:0-5388 GCA_051953655.1 Motilibacteraceae bacterium | reverse complement strand
GGGTGTGGGGCCGGTTAGTCCCCCCCCCCCCCGCCCGGGGGCGCACGCGGTGGGGCCGTCGTGTGCCCGCGGGGGCGGGGGAGAGCGCGCACCCGCCACCGCGCGCCACGGGCCGGAGGTCCGTGGCCCACCGCGACGGCTCGTGACAGGCTGCCGTCATGAGCGACCCGACGGCGCAGGACCGGCTGGCCCACCAGGTCGAGCAGGCCGAGCGCGCGGCCGAGCACGGGCGAGCGCCCGGCAGCGCCGACCTGCACGAGCACGACCACGCCGCCTCGCACGGCGAGCACACGTCCCTGGGCCGGGTGGTGCGCTGGGACGGCGACGAGGAGCAGGGCGCGGTGGTCGTCGACGGCCTGGACTCCGAGATCGTCGTCCCGCCCGGCGTGACCTCGGCCCTCACCGCCGGGGAGCTCGTCGAGGTCCGCTACGAGCACCTCGAGCACCACTGGGTGGCGCGCGCGGTCACCCCCACGGACGCGTGAGGCGGTCGCGCTAGGGCATCGCGCTGAGGGGAGCGCGCCGCCCACTCATGGCGGTCCCCCTCGTGCAGCGCGGCGTAGAGGCGGTCGCGCAGGGCGTCGAGCTCGGGCCCGGTCGGGGTCCGCTCCAGGTCGCGGACGACGACCCGCAGCAGCAGGTTGAGCTGACCGGCCCGCATGCCCATCCGCTCGCGGGCGCCCGGCGGCACCTGCTCGTACGGCGTGCGGGAGAGCACCCGCACCTCCTCCACGCTCGCGGCGTCCGCACCCAGCGCGCCGCGGACCCGGTCGCCGAGCAGGTCGTCGTCGAGGACGTCGTCGGCGGGGGCGACGGCGACCGAGAGGTCGCGCCGGGCCGGCGGCATGGCCGAGACCGGGCGGTAGGGGGCCAGGTCGTGCAGCTGCGCCACGACCCGCGCGTCCGCCGAGCGCATTAGCCGGATGTCGTCCATCCCCTTCAGCAGCATGGTGATCCGGTCCAGCCCCAGCCCCATGGCCAGTCCGGTCGCGCAGGCCGGCAGCCCGGCCGCGGCGAGGACCTCCGGGTGCGCGAGCCCGCACTCCCCCACCTCGACCCCGTCCACCCGGACCTCGCGGCCGCCCAGCGTGTAGGGGTGCGGACTGGCCGGCGTCGTCACCGGCCGCCCGGGCAGCGCGGCGGCGGTCACGCTCACCACCAGCCGCTCCAGGTCCTCCTCTCCCAGCGGCGGCCCGGCGAGCCGGACGAGCCACAGGTCGTGCTGGTGCGGCTCGCCGACGTGCTGGCGGTCGACGACGTCGCGGCGGTAGCACAGCCCCGGGACGCTCAGCAGCACCTCGACCGGCGCATGGCCGGCGTCGGTCTGCGCCGCGAGGGCGCGCAGCAGCACCGGGATCCGGCCGCTGGTGTGCGAGCGCAGCATCCGCCCGCCGCCGACATAGCGGCTGTAGCGACGGTCGCGGGTGACGTCGTCGGGGCGGTAGCGCAGGGCGTCGTAGTTGTCGGCGACGTCGACCACCCGCGGGCCGGGGTCGCGACGGACGTCGGCCCCGGGCCAGGCAGCGGCGGCGGCGCGCTCGAGCAGGTCGGCCACCAGCGCCACCGCGTGCGGGGGTGCCTCGGGGGCGGGCGCGGACAGGTCGGGGAGGGCGAGCCGGCGGGCCAGCTCGTCGGGGTCGACGGGCGCAGGGTCGACGGGCGCGGGGTCGATGGGCTCGGGGTCGATGGCGACAGGGTCGAGCGGCTGGTCGGTCATGACGGCTCCGGCGGAGGGCGAGGAGGGCGCCGGGGCGCGGGCCGGCGCGGGAACGACGGACGCCCCCGGCACGAGCCGGGGGCGTCGTCGTCACCTCGCGCGAGGTGCGGGCGCGTCAGCGCACCAGCGGTGCGCCCCCGGTCGTCCGGGGGCCGCGAAATCGCCGGTCGCGCGCTGCCATGGGTCGATGGTGCGTCGAGAAGTCGGTGAGGGCAACGGGATTTTCGACGGTACGGCCAGCATGAGGGGCCGTCAGCCGGCGAGGAAGGACAGCCGGACCTCGCGCCGCGGGTTGTCCCCGTTGGTGTCGACCAGGCAGATGCTCTGCCAGGTGCCCAGCGCCATCCGCCCGTCCAGGACCGGCACGGTGGCGTGCGGCGGCACGAGGGCCGGCAGCACGTGGTCGCGCCCGTGCCCCGGGCTGCCGTGGCGGTGCCGCCAGCGGTCGTCGGCGGGGAGCAGGTCGCGCAGCGCGGCGAGGAGGTCCTCGTCGCTGCCGGCCCCGGTCTCGAGCACCGCGACCCCGGCGGTGGCGTGCGGCACGAAGACCGACAGCAGCCCGTCGCGCGCACCGACCTCGCGCAGGAAGGCCTCGATGACGGCGGTCAGGTCGAGGACCGCCTCCCTGCTGCCGCTGGTCACCTGGACGACGCGAGACTCCACCCGCTCACCCTAGAGGGGCTGGTTCGTCCCGTCCGTGACGTCCTGTCCGGTTACCGGTCGGTAGAGATGACTCCCGATGCACCCGCGTAGGACCATGGGGAGGAAGATTCAGCATCGGACGCACTGAACGAGAGCGACACGACAGCGACCGGGTGCAGCGGACCGGCGGTGACCCCGCCGGAGCGGTGTCCCGGGCCGAGACAAGGACGCACGTTGGCACCGAGCAGGGACCGAGCTCCCATCAACAACGGGCTGCCCAGCCAGCTCGTCGACACCGACCCCGACGAGACCAGCGAGTGGCTCGAGTCGCTCGACGCGGTCGTCGAGAACGCCGGGCGCACCCGCGCCCGCTACCTCATGCTCAGCCTGCTGCAGCGGGCCCGCGAGGACGCGGTCGGCGTGCCGAGCCTGCGCAGCACCGACTACATCAACACCATCCCGCCGGAGGCCGAGCCCTGGGTCCCCGGTGACGAGGAGGTGGAGCGGCGCATCCGGGCGTTCGTGCGCTGGAACGCCGCCATGCTGGTGCACCGCGCGCAGCGGCCCGGCATCGGCGTCGGCGGCCACATCTCCACCTACGCCTCCTCCGCGTCGCTGTACGAGGTCGGCTTCAACCACTTCTTCCGCGGCAAGTCCCACCCCGGCGGCGGCGACCAGATCTACTTCCAGGGCCACGCCTCCCCCGGCATGTACGCCCGCGCCTTCCTCGAGGGCCGGCTGTCCGCCGACCAGCTCGACGGGTTCCGCCAGGAGCTCTCGCACGCCGGCCCCGGCGGCGGCCTGCCGTCCTACCCGCACCCGCGGCTGATGCCGGACTTCTGGGAGTTCCCCACGGTGTCCATGGGCATCGGCCCGCTCAACGCGATCTACCAGGCGCGGTTCAACAAGTACCTGCACCACCGCGGCATCAAGAACACCAGCCAGCAGCACGTCTGGGCGTTCCTCGGCGACGGCGAGATGGACGAGCCCGAGTCGCTCGGCGCCATCGGCCTGGCCGCCCGCGAGGAACTGGACAACCTCACCTTCGTCATCAACTGCAACCTGCAGCGGCTCGACGGCCCGGTGCGCGGCAACGGCAAGGTGATCCAGGAGCTCGAGTCGTTCTTCCGCGGCGCGGGCTGGAACGTCCTCAAGGTGATCTGGGGCCGGTCGTGGGACCCGCTGCTCGCGCAGGACCGCGACGGCGCCCTGGTCAACCTGATGAACGTCACCACCGACGGCGACTACCAGACCTACAAGGCCGAGAACGGCGCCTTCGTCCGCGAGAACTTCTTCGGGCGCGACCCGCGCACCCGCAAGATGGTCGAGGGCATGACCGACGACGAGGTCTGGTCGCTGCAGCGCGGCGGTCACGACTACCGCAAGCTCTACGCGGCGTACAAGGCGGCCACCGAGCACACCGGCCAGCCCACCGTCATCCTCGCCAAGACCATCAAGGGCTGGACGCTCGGCTCGCACTTCGAGGGCCGCAACGCCACCCACCAGATGAAGAAGCTCACGCTGGAGGACCTCAAGGGCTTCCGCGACCGGCTGCGCATCCCGATCTCGGACGAGCAGCTCGACCCGAAGCTGCCCCCGTACTACACGCCCGGTCCGGACTCCCCCGAGATCCAGTACATGCACGAGCGCCGGCGCGCCCTCGGCGGCTACCTGCCCGAGCGTCGTGTGGACAGCAAGCCGCTGGTCCTTCCCGGCGACCCGGTCTACGACGTCGTCAAGCGCGGCTCGGGCAAGCAGCAGGTCGCCACCACGATGGCGTTCGTGCGCCTGGTCAAGGACCTGGTCAAGGACAAGGAGATCGGCTGGCGGTTCGTGCCGGTCATCCCGGACGAGGCACGCACCTTCGGCATGGACTCGCTGTTCCCGACGGCCAAGATCTACTCGCCGCACGGCCAGCACTACATGTCGGTGGACCGCGAGCTGATGCTCTCCTACAAGGAGTCGGAGAAGGGCGTCATCCTGCACGAGGGCATCAACGAGGCCGGGTCCACCGCCTCGTGGATCGCCGTCGGCTCGTCCTACGCCACCCACGGCGTCCCGATGATCCCGATCTACATCTTCTACTCGATGTTCGGGTTCCAGCGGACCGGCGACCTGTTCTGGGCGGCCGGCGACCAGATGGCGCGCGGCTTCGTCCTCGGCGCCACCGCCGGGCGCACCACGCTCACCGGCGAGGGCCTGCAGCACGCCGACGGCCACTCCCTGCTGCTGGCCAGCACCAACCCGGCGGTCATCTCCTACGACCCCGCGTTCGGCTACGAGCTCGGCCACATCGTCCAGGAGGGCCTGCGCCGGATGTACGGCGAGAAGGTCGAGGGTGAGGACCAGAACGTCTACTACTACCTCACCGTCTACAACGAGCCGATCCTCCAGCCGGCCGAGCCGGAGGACGTCGACGTCGAGGGCATCCTGCGCGGCATCCACCGCGTCTCGCCCGCCCCGGAGGGCGAGGGCCCGCGCTCGCAGATCCTCGCCTCCGGCATCGGCGTCACCTGGGCGCTGGAGGCCCAGCGCCTGCTCGACCAGGACTGGGGCGTGAAGGCCGACGTGTGGTCGGTGACGTCGTGGAACGAGCTGCGCCGCGACGCCCTCGCCGCCGACGAGTGGAACCTCATGCACCCGGACGAGCAGCCCAAGGTGCCGTTCGTCACCGAGCGCCTGCAGGGCCAGCCCGGGCCGTTCGTGGCCGTCTCGGACTGGATGCGCGGGGTGCAGGACCAGATCGCCCCCTGGGTGCCCGGCGACTTCGCCTCGCTCGGCACCGACGGGTTCGGCATGTCCGACACCCGGGGTGCGATGCGCCGGCACTTCAAGGTCGACGCGCAGAGCATCGTGCTGCGCACGCTGCGCTCGCTGGTCTGGCGCGGCGAGTACGACCACGCCGCGCTGCGCAAGTGCATCGAGCAGTACCGGCTCGACGACGTCACGGCCGCCGACGCCGGCAACACCGAGGGCGCGGCCTGAGCAGCCGGCCGTTCCGCGTGAGGGGACCCCGGACCCGCGTCGTG
>JBQCIO010000295.1:0-8742 GCA_051953655.1 Motilibacteraceae bacterium | reverse complement strand
CGGCAAGGTCGACGTGCTGGTCGCCACCGACGTCGCCGCCCGCGGCATCGACGTCCAGGACGTCACCCACGTCATCAACTTCCAGTGCCCCGAGGACGAGAAGACCTACCTGCACCGCATCGGCCGCACGGCGCGCGCCGGCGCGTCGGGCACCGCGGTCACGTTCGTCGACTGGGACGACCTGCCCCGCTGGGGCCTGATCGACAAGGCGCTCGACCTCGGCTTCCCCGAGCCGCCCGAGACCTACTCGACGTCGGAGCACCTCTACACCGACCTCGACATCCCTGCCGGAACCACCGGCGTCCTGCCCCGCGGTCAGCGCACCCGCGCCGGGCTGTCCGCAGAGCAGGTCGAGGACCTCGGCGAGACCGGCAAGCGCGCCAAGCCGGCCACCAAGGCCAAGCCGTCGCGCGGGCGCTCCGACGCGCCGTCGGAGGACGAGGGCGAGCGCGCCGAGCGGCCCCGCCGGTCCCGCTCGCGCCGCCGCACCCGCAGCGGCGAGCCGGTCGACGGCGCCGCGGCCGATATCTCCGACAACATGTCGGAGTCCGCCGGCAAGACCGTGCCCGGCGAGAGCGCCGAGACCTCCGCTGAAGACGGCGACGCCACCCGCCCCCGGCGACGCCGCCGCGGCGGCCGCGGCCGTGGACGCGCCGGCGAGACCTCCGGCTCCGACAGCTCGTCGGACTCGGCTCCCGCCGAGGTGTCCGCCTAGGTCCGCTGATCAAACGATCACGTTGACGTGACCATTGGTCGCCTCCCGCCGTGAATTCACGGCGGGAGGCGGTCATTCGGGGCGGGAAGCGTCGACTCTTCCTCGGGGAAAGAGCAACTGCGCTGGTGACGGGGAGCAGGTGGGGGCCGGCTTCCTTCGGTCGGCTGCGGCGAGGCCGTGGGCGGCAGAATGTGACGCTGTTGCTGGCCTTTCTCGGCGTGTCGCGCATCGTCGTCACACTTTCCCCGGCCCCGAGATCATCTCCATTGGGTGAAGGGTCCCTTCACCCAATAGGTTCGTATGAAGGGCCCCTTCACCCAATCCCCTGCGGCGGACGGGCGCGTCCGGGTCGCCGGAGCGGCCCCGCACGCGGCTGCCCCCGTCACCAGCGCCTTTCACCCCACGACGGGACCCGCGCCGGCCAGGGGAACGGCCCCGAGCACGAGCCGGGCAACACACGCCCCCTACGGCAGCCGCACCGACACCCTGCACCAGGCAGGCCGCCGGCACGCCGGGCACCGCAGCAGCGAGGGGTGGGAGCGGCGCAGCACCGGCAGGTGCAGGCTGGGCAGCGCGGCCCGGGCGAACGCCCCGGCCGACAGCACGCTCTCCGCTCCGCACCGCGCGCACGCCACGACGACGCCGCCAGGTGCGGCCTGCACGGGCACCGGGGTGAACAGCGACTGGCGCCCCTCGGCGTCGCGGGGCCGGGGCAGCACCACCGGATCGGCCGGCGCGGCCGCGGTGCGCCGACGCAGCCGGTCGAACCCGCGCTCGACCTCGCTCACGCCAGCCCCCACGCCTCGGTCAGGTTGGCGGCCACCTCGCGGTAGGCCTGCGCGCCCCGCCCGGACCGGGCGGTGGCGAGGACGGACCGCCCCACGGCGGGCGCCTCGGCGAACCGGACCGACTTCGGGATCGGCGGCTCCAGGACGTCGACGCCGTAGCGCTCGGCGACGTCGGCCAGCACCGCGCGGGCGTGATTGGTGCGGGCGTCGAACATCGTCGGCAGGACACCGCGCACGATCAGGTCGCGGTTCAGGATGCGCTGCACGTCGGCCACGGTGTCCAGCAGCTGCCCGACCCCGCGGTGGCTGAGCATCTCGCACTGCAGCGGCACGACCACCTCGTCGGCGGCGGTGAGCGCGTTGAGGGTGAGCACCCCGAGCGACGGCGAGCAGTCCAGCAGCACGACGTCGTAGGAGGTCTCCGCCGAGGGCGCCGCGAACAGGTCCTCGAGCGCGGTGCGGAGCACGTACTCGCGCCCGGGCCGGGCGAGCAGCTGGGCCTCGGTGCCGGCCAGGTCGATGGTGGCCGGCAGCAGGTCCACCCCGTCGTCGGTCGGCTGCACCGCCATGGCCGCCGGCACCCGTCCGAGGAGCACGTCGTGCACGGAGAGCTCGACCGTCTCCGGGTCCAGCCCCAGGGAGAAGGTCAGGCAGGACTGCGCGTCGAGGTCGACCAGCAGCACCTTCCTGCCGGCCTCGGCGAACGCGGCACCCAGCGAGACGACCGTGGTCGTCTTGGCCACCCCGCCCTTCTGGTTGGCCACGGCCACCACCCGGCGGGACACCGCGCGCGTCGCTGCGGCTCGGGACCTGGTGGGACGGGCGCTGGCGCGGGGCACGCGCCTCATTCTGCCGCCCGTCCCCGCCTGCGCCGGTGGTCACGGCGGCTCGTAGGGTCGTGACCGTGAGCACACCCCCCTTCGTCGCCCTGCCGGCCGGCACCGAGCGCGTCGAGGTCGCCACCGGCTGGGGCGCGCTGGCCGCGCTCGAGGCCCGCCCCGACGGCGCCGTCAGCTCGGTTCGGGCCGCCGCGCTGCTCGTCCCCGGCTTCACCGGCAGCAAGGAGGACTTCATCGCGGTCCTCCCGCTGCTGGCGCAGCGCGGCGTTCACGTGATCGCCGTGGACCAGCGGGGGCAGCACGAGTCGCCGCACGCCACCGACCCGGCGGACTACGACGTCGCCCCGCTGGGCCGCGACGCGCTGGCCGCGGCCGCCGTCCTGCGCGAGCGCAGCGGGCAGGACCGGGTGCACCTGCTCGGGCACTCCTTCGGCGGCCTGGTGGCCCGGGCCGCCACCCTGCAGGCGGCCGAGCCGGCGAGCCCGCACCGCGACCTGCTCGCCTCGCTCACCCTCCTGTGCTCCGGCCCGGCCGACGTCCCCGAGCCCGGCGCCGGCCGGCTGCGGCTGCTCGCCGGGGCGCTGGCGCAGGTCGACCTCGCCACCATCTGGGCGGTGATGCGCCAGCTCGACGCCGAGAACGGCGTCCTCGAGCCGGCGCCGGACGTGCAGGCGTTCCTCGAGCGGCGCTGGCTGGCCACCGACGCCGCCCAGCTGCTGCGGGTCACCGAGCAGCTGCTCGGCGAGCCGGACCGCACCGACGCCCTGCGCGCCGCCGTCGACGACCTCGGGCTGCCGGTGCTGGTCGCCCGCGGGGAGGACGACGACGCCTGGGCGCACGACGCGCAGGCCGACATGGCGCGGCGGCTCGGCGCGCGCCACGAGGTCATCGCGCAGGCTGCGCACTCCCCGGCGGCCGAACGTCCTGAAACGACGGCGGACCTGCTCGCGACGTACTGGGTGCAGGCACAGCGAGGGTGAGCCGCGGCTCGCCCCCGCCGTGCCGCCGGCGCTCGGACGGGGACGGGGAACGGGATGGGACGACACGGTCAGCAGATGCTTCGCCGGACGTACCGGACGGGATCGGACAGCGACGTACTACCCTCGCCCGCGAGCGAGCGGGAGGAGGAGGCCGTCATCGAGACCGTCGAGCTGCGCGCCACGCTGGCCGCCGACCCCGAGCAGGTCGCGCGCGCCCGCCGGCTCGTGGCCGCCCGCCTGACCGCATGGGGGCTGGACGACGAGGCCGGCGAGGTGGCGGTCCTGCTGGTGAGCGAGCTGGTCACCAACGCGATCCTGCACGGCGTGCCCCCGCTCGAGCTGGTGGCCTTCCCTCTCGCCGGCGGCCTGCGGGTGGAGGTGCACGACGCCGGCGACAGCAGCCCGGTGATGCGCCCCAGCGCCCCCGACGTCGGCAGCGGCCGCGGCCTGCACCTCGTCGACGCCCTGGCCACTCGCTGGGGCAGCGAGCGGACCGGGGTCGGCAAGAGCGTCTGGTTCGAGCTGGCGCCCAGCGCCTGAGCCGCTCGGGCATCGGGGGAGGCAGGGCACCGCACGCGCGGCGCGGGGCCACCGAGGTGCGCCGGCCGCGCGGGCGACGGACACTGGACGGGCGATGAGCACCTCCCGGCCCTCCCGGACCTCCGCGCCGGCCCACCCGCGTCCCACCCGCCCCGACCCCGGTCTGTTCGGCCCCGGCAGCGTCACCTGGCGGCTGCACGCCGACCCGCTCACCGCCGTGGCGGGCATCCGCGCCCTGCTGCTGCAGGCCCTGCACCCGACCGCCATGGCCGGGGTGGCGCAGCACTCGGCCTTCCGCGAGGACCCCTGGGGCCGGCTGTTCCGCACCGCGGAGTACGTCGGCGCGGTCACCTTCGGCACCACCGAGGAGGCTCGGCGGACCGCGGCCCGGGTCCGCGGGGTGCACCGGCGGCTCGGCGGCGGCACCGACGCCGCCACCGGCCGGGAGTACCGCGTCGACGACCCGGACCTCCTGCTGTGGGTCCACTGCTCGCTGGTCGACTCCTTCCTGTCGGTCTGCCGCCGCGGCGGTGTCCCGCTCTCACCGCAGGACGCCGACGCCTACGTGGCCGAGCAGGTGCGCCTGGCCGAGCTGGTGGGGGTGCCGGCGGGCGCCGGCGTGCCGTCGTCGGCGGCCGGGCTGGCCGACTACTTCGCCGCCATGCGCCCGCGGCTGACGGCCACCCCGGAGGCCCGGTCCGCCGCCCGCTTCGTCCTGCTCCCTCCGATGCCGACCCCGGTGGCGCTGGCCACCCCGGCCCGGCCGGCCTGGGCCGGCGTCGCCGGGCTCGCCTTCGCCTCGCTGCCCGGCTGGGCGCGGCGGCTCTACCGGCTGCCCGGGCTGCCGACGACGGACCTGGCCACCACCGCGGGGCTGCGCGCGCTGCGGGTCAGCCTGCTCGCCCTGCCGACCTCGCTGCGGGAGGGCCCGCACCTGCGCGACGCGCGGGCCCGGCTCGCCGAGAGCGCCTGACCGGCGGCACCGGCCTCCCCTCGGCGACACGAGACGCCGAACAGGACAAACCGCCCCTCGGCACGCCACGATGAGGTCGTGGCCAGGTTGCGGTGGGCAGGGCTGCGCCACCGCAGCCTGCCCACCCCAGCATCCGGTCCGGGGCGTCAGGCCGCGCCGTCGACGAACGCCCGCACGCTGTTGGCCACCAGCTGCACCGCGATGGCCGACAGCAGCAGGCCGGCGATCCGCGTGATCAGCACGACGCCGGAGTCCTTGATGACCCGGATGATGTTCACGCTGAACCGCATGACCAGCCAGAGCACGACGTGCACGGCGACGATGCCCAGGGCCACGGACAGGGCGTCGCCCCAGCCGTGCACCCGCTGGACGAACACCATGGTGGCCACGATGGCGCCGGGCCCGGCCAGCAGCGGGGTGCCCAGCGGCACCAGGGCGACGTTGACGTCGCGGGCCTGCTCGGGCTCGTCCGCCTTGCCGGTGAGCAGCTCGAGCGCCACCAGGAGCAGGAGCAGGCCCCCGGCCCCCTGCAGCGCGGGCAGCGAGATCCCGAGGTAGTCGAGGATCTGCTGGCCGAACAGGGCGAACGCGACGATGACGCCGAACGCCACCATGGCCGCCTGCCACGCGGTGCGCTTGCGCACCTTCTGGGTCCGGCCGCTGGTGAGGCTCAGGAAGATCGGGATCGTGCCCGGCGGGTCCATGATCACGAAGAGGGTCACGAAGACCTCGCCGAGCAGGCGCGTGTTGAGTGTCATGACGTCTCCCGGCCCGGTCAGCCGCGCACCGGCTCGAGGCCGCTGCGCACCTGCGCCAGCAGCGCCTCGTAGACCTCCGGGTCGGTGCCGTTCTCCCCCAGCCGGTTCGGCTTGCCGTCGCCGTGGAAGTCGCTGGAGCCGGTGGTGAGCAGGCCGAGCTCGCCCGCCACCCCGCGCAGGTGCGCGCGGTCGGCGTCGTCCTGGTCCCGGTGGTCGACCTCCAGCGCGGCCAGACCCGCGGCGGCCATGGCGGCGATGGTGCCGTCGTCGACCACCGGTCCCCGCCGCCGCGCGTGGGGGTGCGCGAACACCGGCACGCCCCCCGCGGCCCGGACCAGCTGCACCGCGCGGACCGGGTCGGTGGCGTGGTGCGGGACGTAGTAGCGGCTGCGGCTGTGCAGGATGTCGGCGAAGGCAGCGCTGCGGTCGGGCACCGCCCCGCCGGCCACCAGGGCGTCGGCGATGTGCGGGCGGCCGATGCTCGTGCCGTCGCCCGCGGTCTGCGCGAGCACCGCCTCCCAGCTCACCGGCCAGCCGTCCTCGGCGAGCCGGCGCACCATCTCCCGGGCCCGCGGCACCCGGTCGTCGCGGCTCAGCGTCATCTCCTGGGCCAGCGCCTCGTCGTCCGGGTCGGGCAGCAGGGCGAGCAGGTGCAGGCTGATGTGCCCGAGGCGGCAGGACAGCTCGGCGCCGCGGACCAGCGTCAGCCCGGGCGGCAGGGCGTCGACGGCCTCGGCCCACCCGCCGAAGGTGTCGTGGTCGGTCAGCGCGACGACGTCGAGGCCGGCCTCCCCGGCCTCGCGCACCAGCTCCGACGGCGCGTCGGTCCCGTCGCTGGCCGTGGAGTGGGTGTGGAGGTCGATGCGCACGGCGACCCAGCGTACGCAGCGCGCGGCGGCCGCCCGCTCCTGGAGGGGGACGGCGTCAGCGGGCTCGGCGGTCCCGCGGGGAGGGCTCCCACAGCTGCAGGTCCTCGTCGAGCTCCTCGGCCGAGAACGGCTCCTCGGGCATGCCTTCGGCGAGCGCCTGCTCGTAGCCCCACAGGCCGCCGCTGTCCTCCGGCGGCGCCTCGCGGCGGCCACCCGTGCAGCGCGCCCAGGGCGCGTCCGGCCCCCGCTCCAGCACCGCTTCCAGCTTGAGGACGTGCTCCCAGCCGTCGCCGAAGTCGTAGACGTAGTCCAGCCGGTCGCCCGGCTCGACGAGCAGCTCGTCCAGGCGCACCTCGCGGGTGGGCACCCCGGGCTCGCCCTCCTCCTCGTCGAACGGGCACAGGTAGCCCTCGACGCCCGGGTCGAAGGTCGAGCCCACCGCGAACTGGTGCAGGTGGGTGTCGTCCCAGTCGAAGGCCGCCTGGAGCAGCTCGTGCAGCTCGTCCAGGTAGAGCGAGGAGGACAGCTCCAGCCGGCGCCAGATCGGCGGCTTGGCCCCGACCAGGTCCACCCGCACCCGCAGGGTGACCTCCTGCTCCCGACGGGGCCGCCGCGACGACGTCGGCGGCCGCAGGCCGGCGAGCAGCTCGGCGCCGAACGGGCTCAGCGCAGGCGCCCCACCCGGGCCCTGCCCGCCGGACCGCGACGCCGCGGCCTGCAGCAGGTCCTGGAGCTGTGGCCGGAGCTGGTCCGCCTCGCGGTCCTTCACCATGGCTCCACGCTGGGCATGGCCCCACGCTAGATCAGGCGACCGCCGGCCTCAGGGAAGGCGCGGCGGCACCTGCAGGCGCGGGCTCAGCGCACCGAGCGGCACCAGCGGCACCTCGGAGCGCACGTCGCGCAGGTCGGCCAGGTGCAGGTCCTCGAGCAGCAGGGCCGCGGCCGAGTCCGGCCAGAGCACGGCCCACAGCCACTGCCCCATCGCCTCGCCGGCGTAGGCGGCGCGCCCCTCCCCGCCGTCGACGACCCACAGCGGGCAGTCGTGCCCGCCCACGTGCAGCTTCGCCTGCGGCGCCCCGCGGCCGAGCTCGGTGCCGGGGTCCGGGCCCGGCAGCCCGGCGTAGCGGGCCCCCAGGCCCACCCCGGGCTCCTCGGCCACCAGCACCAGGTCGCCCCCGCCGCCCAGGGGGTTGGGCCCGCTGCAGGCCACGGCGATGGCGCACCCGCCGGTGCGCTCGTCGCCCGCCTCGGCCACCCCGGTGACGACCCAGCCGTGCGGCAGCGGCCAGGGCAGCCAGACCGGCACCCGGGCGCGGGCCACCACGGCGTCGAGCACCTCGGTGGAGGGCTGGTGCAGCGGCTGCAGCGGGCAGACCTGCCCGTGCGCGTCGCACTGCCAGGCGCTGGACCACAGGCCCGGGGCGTGCAGCGCCGCGCCGCACCGGGGACAGCTCGGCTGGCCCTTCATGACCTCGACGGTCCCGTGCCGGTGAGGAGATCGTCAAGACTCAGTGGCGGCTGGTGATCGCGGATGCGGTCCGACCGAGGTCCTGCGCACGCATGGACCTACCGTGACCGCATGGGACTTCCCGGCGGACCGCCCCCCGACCCGCAGGCGCCGATCCCGGGGCGGGCGGTGGTGCCGTGCGTCGGTGCGGTGGTCCACGACGACGACGGCCGACTGCTGCTGGTGCGCCGGGCCAACGAGCCCGCGCGCGGCCGGTGGTCGCTCCCCGGCGGGCGGGTCGAGGCGGGCGAGGACGACGCCGCGGCGGTGCGCCGCGAGGTCCTCGAGGAGACCGGGCTCGACGTCGTCGTCGGGGCGTGGGTGGGCACGGTGCAGCGCGACGCGCCGGACGGACGGGTCTACGACATCCGCGACTACGCCTGCGCACTCATGGGCGGGCGGCTGCGCGCCGGCGACGACGCCTCCTCAGCCCGGTTCGTCGACCGCGCCGGCCTGCACGAGCTCGCCGACGCGGACGGGCTGAGCGAGGGGCTGCTCGGGTGCCTGGCCGCGTGGGGCGTGCTGCCGCACCGGTGACCCCGCCGGCCCCGGTCGGAACGATCACGCCCCCGCGATCCTTTCCTGCTTACCGCGACAGATCTGTCGCGGTAAGCATGGATCGATCACGTCCACGTGACGCTTCTATGGCTTGTCAAGCCGCTTGGGCGGTCTTGGTGGGTGCCGGGGCGGGGATGGACTGTCTGGCTGTGCTGGTGGCTCGGGTGAGTTCGCGGTAGATATCGCGGGCGAGGTAGCGCTTGAGGCGGCGCAGC
>JBQCIO010000294.1:0-2810 GCA_051953655.1 Motilibacteraceae bacterium | reverse complement strand
ATCAGGCCGCGCTCCGCGAGCTGATCGGAGCGTCGGAGGAGACCGGATCCCCCTTCTCGCTCGCGCTGCTCGACGTCGACGACTTCAAGCGTGTGAACGACACCTACGGCCACCCGACCGGCGACCGGCTGCTGCAGGCCGTCGCCCCGCTGCTGCGCCGGGCCGTGCGGGCCGGCGACCTGGTGGCACGCCTGGGCGGCGACGAGTTCGTCGTGCTCACCCACGACCCCGCCGGCGCGCTCGACGTCGCGGACCTGACCCGCCGGCTGGGCGAGGTGTGGGGCACGCCGCTGGAGCTGGGCGCCACCACCGCGTTCCCCTCCGGCACCACCGGGGTGGCGCTGGCCCGCTCGCCGCTGGACACCGCCGAGTCGCTGCTGCGCGACGCGGACGCCGCCCTCTTCCGCGCCAAGGGTCTCGGCCGCGGCGGCTGGTCGCTGCACGACGACGCCCTCACCGCCGCGCTGGCCCGCCGGCTGCACGTGGAGCAGCGCCTGCGCCTGGTGCTGGAGCACGGTGAGCCCGTCCTCGAGCACGCCGACCACGGTCCCGCACCGGCCGCGTTCGACCTGGTCTACGAGCCGGTGGCCGACCTCACCGACGGGAGCTGGCGGTGGCTCGCCGCCCGCCCGAGCTGGGACGACGTCGAGGTGGGGCGGGTGGCCCCGGACGAGCTGAGCCTGGTGGCCGAGGAGGCCGGGCTCTCGGCGGCGCTGGGCGAGGCCGTGCTGCGCCACGCGCTGGCGGACCTGTGCCGGCTGCGGCGCACCGGGGCGCTCCCCCTCGACGTCGGGGTGGTCGTCCCGGTCGGCAGGCACCAGATCTCCGGGCTGGCCGACCGGGTGGGCGCCGCCCTGCGGACCGCCGAGGTGCCCGGGGAGTGCCTGCAGCTGGCCGTCGGGGAGGCGGCCCTGCGCGGGAAGGCCGGAAGCCCGCCCCCGCTGGCCGCCGAGGCCGCCGGGCTCGCAGCGCTGGGCGTCGGGCTGGTCCTCGACGGGGTCGGCGTGGCCGCCAGCTCGCTCACCCTGATCCGGCGCTATCCGGTGCGGGCGCTGCGCCTGGACCGCGCCTTCGTGGCGGCCCTGCCCGGCCCGGACGCCGTCCTGGTCGGCGCCGCCCGGGCCGTGGCGACGGCGCTCGGCTCCCCGCTCGTGGCCGACGGCGTCACCACCGCCGCACAGGCCGCGCACCTGCTGGCCCAGGGCTGCCGCTGGGCGCAGGGCCCCTACGTGGCCCCGGCGCTCTCCGCCGCGGCCATCGCGGCCCGGTCGGTCCCCGCCGCGGCCGAGCCGGCGTAGCTCCTGCCGGCCCGCACCGCACCGCACGTCCCGCACCGCACGTCCCGCCAGCCGGGACCCCGGCACGCGAAGGGGCCCGCTGCCTGGTGGCAGCGGGCCCCTTGCCGTCTCGAGGAGCGGTGCGTTCCGGCGAGCGGGGATGCCCACCGGCCCGCGTCACTCCTGGCCGGCGGTCTCCACCGGCGGGACGTCCGGCAGCGCGGCCTTGGTCTCGCCGGCGAAGGTGAACTGCCGCTCGGCACCCTCGCCCTCGACGTCGACCACGACGATCTGCCCGGGCTGGAGCTCGCCGAAGAGGATCTTCTCCGACAGCGCGTCCTCGATCTCGCGCTGGATGGTCCGGCGCAGCGGCCGGGCGCCCAGCACGGGGTCGTAGCCCTTGGTGGCCAGCAGCTCCTTGGCCGGCTGGGTGAGCTCGATCGCCATGTCCTTGTCCTTCAGCCGCTCGTCGACCCGGGTCATCATCAGGTCGACCATGCGGACGATGTCGTCCTGGCTGAGCTGGTGGAAGACCACGACGTCGTCGATGCGGTTGAGGAACTCGGGACGGAAGTGCTGCTTGAGCTCCTCGCCGACCTTGGCCTTCATCCGGTCGTAGCCGCTGGCGACGTCGTCGGTCGCGGCGAAACCGAGGTTGAAGCCCTTGGAGATGTCCCGGGTGCCGAGGTTGGTCGTCATGATGATGACGGTGTTCTTGAAGTCGACGACCCGGCCCTGGGCGTCGGTGAGACGCCCGTCCTCGAGGATCTGCAGCAGCGAGTTGAAGATGTCCGGGTGGGCCTTCTCCACCTCGTCGAAGAGGACCACGGAGAACGGCTTGCGGCGCACCTTCTCGGTGAGCTGCCCGCCCTCCTCGTAGCCGACGTATCCGGGCGGGGAGCCGAACAGCCGCGAGACGGTGTGCTTCTCGCTGAACTCGGACATGTCGAGCTGGATGAGGGAGTCCTCGTCGCCGAACAGGAACTCGGCCAGCGCCTTGGACAGCTCGGTCTTACCGACACCGGTGGGGCCGGCGAAGATGAACGAGCCGCCGGGACGCTTCGGGTCCTTCAGGCCGGCGCGGGTGCGGCGGATGGCCTGCGAGAGCGCCTTGACCGCCTGCTCCTGCCCGATGATGCGCTTGTGGAGCTCGTCCTCCATGCGCAGCAGCCGGGAGGTCTCCTCCTCGGTCAGCTTGAAGACCGGGATGCCGGTGGCGGTGGCCAGGACCTCGGCGATCAGCTCCTCGTCCACCTCCGCGACGACGTCCATGTCGCCGGCCTTCCACTCCTTCTCCCGCTGGGCCTTCTCGGCGAGCAGGGTCTTCTCGCGGTCGCGCAGCGACGCGGCCTTCTCGAAGTCCTGCGCGTCGATCGCCGACTCCTTCTCCCGGCGGACGCTGGCGATGCGCTCGTCGTACTCGCGCAGGTCCGGCGGCGCGGTCATGCGGCGGATGCGCATGCGCGAGCCGGCCTCGTCGATGAGGTCGATCGCCTTGTCCGGCAGGAACCGGTCGGAGATGTAGCGGTCGGC
>JBQCIO010000293.1:0-4083 GCA_051953655.1 Motilibacteraceae bacterium | reverse complement strand
TCAGTGCGGCGATCTTCCGAATGGACAAATCCGCCGCCCGACCCAGCGCGATCTCCTCACGCTCAGCCAGACTCAACCGTGCAGCCACAACACCCACCTCCAGAGCACAGGGTGTTGCATCCACCGCTAGAGGCCGCCGTCTGCTTCACCATCTCTGCTTGATCACGGAGAGAGTCAGGGGTTCAGGCGAGGGACCAGGCGATGCCGTCGAGGATGTCGTGCTCGCTGACCACGACCTCGCGCGCGCCGGTGCGCTCGACGATCGTGGCGAGGACCAGGGCGCCGGCGCCGATGACGTCGACCCGGCCGGGGTGCATGAACGGCAGGGCGGCGCGCTGCTCGCGGGTCATCGCCAGCAGCCGGATGGCGACGTCGTGCACCTGCTCGGCACTGATCCGGGAGCGGTGGATGCGCTCGGAGTCGTACTCCGGCAGGTCCAGGGCCATCGCGGCGACGGTGGTGACCGAGCCGGCCAGGCCGACCAGGGTGCGGGCCCGCTCCAGCGGCACGACCTCCGCGGCGCGGTCGATAGCGGCCTCGATGTCCTTGCGCGCGGCTGCTGTCTCGTTCTCCGACGGGGGGTCGGAGTGCAGGTGCCTCTCGGTCATCCGGACGCAGCCGACGTCGACGGAGCGGGCTGCGTCGACGTCGGTGCTGCCGAGCACGAACTCGGTGGAGCCGCCGCCGATGTCCACGACCAGGTAGGGAGTTTCGCTGGCGTCCGCGCCGCCCAGCTCACGGGTGGCGCCGGTGAAGGACAGGTGCGCCTCCTCGTCGCCGGTGACCACCTCGGGCTCGACGCCGAGGATCTCGCGGACGCCGTCGACGAACTCGTCCCGGTTCTCGGCGTCGCGCGAGGCGGAGGTGGCCACGAAGCGGAGCCGTTCGGCGCCGAGCTCCTGCACGACCTCGGCGTAGCCGCGGCAGGCGGCGAAGGTGCGCTCGAGCGCCTCCGGGGCGAGCCGCCCGGTGCGGTCGACGCCCTGGCCCAGCCGCACGATCGTCATCCGGCGGTCGAGGTCGGCCAGCGTGCCGACCACCGGGTCGACGTCGGCCACCAGCAGGCGGATGGAGTTGGTGCCGCAGTCCACGGCGGCCACACGGGGCACGGGTCTCTCCTACTGGTCGTCGGACTGCTGCTCGGGCTGCTGCTCGAGCTCGACGCACGCCCCGGCGGACCACCACTCCGGCAGCGCGGCCAGCGCCTCGTCGCCGAGCGGGTTGACCCCGGGACCGGCGGCGAGCGAGTGCGCGACGAGCACGTGCAGGCACTTCACCCGCTCCGGCATCCCCCCGGCGCTGATCCCGGCGATCTCGGGCACGTGCCCCACGGCCTCGCGCCGGGCGAGGTAGTCGCGGTGCGCGGCCTCGTAGCCCTGCGCCAGCTCGGGGTCCTGCCCCAGCCGCTCGGTCATCTCGCGCATGAGCCCGGAGGCCTCGAGGGTGCTCACCGCCGCGGCCGCCCGCGGGCAGGTGAGGTAGTAGAAGGTCGGGAACGGCGTGCCGTCCTCGAGCCGCGGGGCGGTCTCGACGACGTCGGGGAGCCCGCACGGGCAGCGGTGGGCGACGGCGCGCGCGCCACGCAGCGGCCGGCCGAGCTGCGCGGACATGGCCGCAACGTCGGAAGGGGCTGGGCCGTCCGGCCGCGGCTCGGGGGCGGGCGAGGTCATCGCGACGGTTGCGACGGAGCCGGCGCCGGCCTCGCCGGGCCGGAGCGGTCGGCGCCCTGCACGCTCCCCCACAGGGTGGAGAACCACGGGCGACCAGGGGCGGCCGCGGCAGCAGCCTGGGCGCCGCCGGCCGTGCCGGTCTCGTCCGGCTCGAGCACGACGTACTGGGTCTCGCCCGGGACGACGTAGTGCAGCCGCTCACGGGCCTGCGCCTTGACGTAGGCGGGGTCCTGCCAGCGGTTCAGCTGGCGCTGAAGGTCGGCCACCTCGGCCTGCTTGGCCGCCACCCGCTCCCGGGCCGCGGCGATCTCGCCGCGCTGGGCGAGGTAGGAGCGCAGCGGGTAGGCGAGGGTGAGCGCGAGGGCGCAGACGACGAGCGCCAGGATGGCGGCCCGGCCGGTCAGGTTGCCGGCAGGACCGGAGGGGCGGGCGCCGGACCGGGTGCGGGGCTTGCCCGCCCCCGGGCGCGGGGCACTGCCGGTGGGACGCCGACCCGCGCCGCGCCGCGGCGCCCGCTCCCCGGTGCGGGGAGCGGGACCACGGCGGACCGACGTCATGTGCGTTGTTCCTGGCTCAGCAGGCAGATCAGCCGTTGAAGCGCGGGAAGGCGGAGCGGCCGGCGTAGCGCGCCGCGTCGTCGAGCTCCTCCTCGATGCGCAGCAGCTGGTTGTACTTGGCCACCCGCTCCGAGCGCGCCGGGGCACCGGTCTTGATCTGGCCGCAGTCGGTGGCCACGGCGAGGTCGGCGATCGTGGTGTCCTCGGTCTCGCCCGAACGGTGGCTCATCATGCAGCGGTAGCCGTTGCGGTGCGCGAGCGAGACGGCGTCGAGGGTCTCGGTGAGCGTGCCGATCTGGTTCACCTTGACCAGCAGGGCGTTCGCCGTGCTCTCCGCGATGCCGCGGCCGAGCCGCTCGGGGTTGGTGACGAACAGGTCGTCGCCGACGATCTGCACGCGCGAGCCGAGGGCGTCGGTCATCGCCTTCCAGCCGGACCAGTCCTCCTCGGACAGCGGGTCCTCGATGGAGACGAGCGGGTAGGCGTCGACCAGGCCGGCGTAGTACTGCACCAGCTCCTCGGCGCTCTTCTGGCCGCCCTCGAAACGGTAGGAGCCGTTGTCGAAGAACTCGGTGGCGGCGACGTCGAGGGCGAACGCGATGTCGGTGCCCAGCGTGAAGCCGGCCTTCTGCACCGCGGTGCCGATGAGGTCGAGCGCGTCGCGGTTGCTCGGAAGGCTGGGGGCGAAGCCGCCCTCGTCACCCAGGCCCGTGGCCAGGCCCTGGCCCTTCAGCACCGACTTGAGCGCGTGGTAGACCTCCGCGCCCCAGCGCAGCGCCTCGCGGAAGGTCGTCGCGCCGATCGGCGCGATCATGAACTCCTGGATGTCGACGTTGCTGTCCGCGTGCGCGCCGCCGTTGAGGATGTTCATCATCGGCACCGGCAGCACGTGGGCGTTCGGGCCGCCGACGTAGCGGAACAGCGGCAGGTCGGCCGAGTCGGCCGCGGCGCGGGCGACGGCGAGCGAGACGCCGAGGATCGCGTTGGCGCCCAGCCGGCTCTTGTTGGGCGTGCCGTCCAGGTCGATCATCGCCTGGTCCACCAGGCGCTGCTCGGCGGCCTCGTAGCCCAGCAGCTCCGGGCCGATCTCGTCGAGCACGGCCAGGACGGCCTTCTCGACGCCCTTGCCCGCGTAGCGCTCGGCGCCGTCGCGCAGCTCGACCGCCTCGAAGGCGCCGGTGCTGGCGCCGCTGGGCACGGCGGCGCGGGCCAGGGTGCCGTCGTCCAGCGCCACCTCCACCTCGACGGTGGGGTTGCCGCGCGAGTCCAGGATCTCGCGGGCGCCGACGGCCTCGATCGTTGCCACGGTCGTTGCTCCTCGTTCTGCATTCGGGACAGGTCGACGTGACGCCACGCTGCGCCGTGGGGTGAGCCTACCGGCGGGGGCGCGGCTCGTCCGGCACCGGCGGGGCAGTGGGCGCGGTGCGGGGGGGTGTGCCGCGCCCCTTCCCGCCGAGGTCGCACGGGAGGACGCGACTGCGGACGGAACCTGGGCAAAGGCGCTGACGACGGGGACGGTCGGCGGGCGCGGGATCGGGCGGCCGGGTGCGGGACCGCCGCAATGGCGGTCATCGTCAAGAAACACCTCTGGTGCAACGAGAATTCGCCTTCCGGGCCTTGTGCCACCTCTCGAACACGAGTACGATGAATACATGCCTACCACCCCGGTCCCTGGCGCGGACGCCACCGTGGCGGGGGCGTCCTCGGCGCTGTCATGGGGGTACGTGACGCGCGATGACCGACCGCCGGGGTGGGCGCAGAACCTGCCCCCGCTGGACGTGGCGTGGGACATGGCCCACGAGGAGCACGAGCTGCGGGTGTGGTTCGAGGACCAGGGCGTCGATTGGGACGCGGAC
>JBQCIO010000292.1:0-3350 GCA_051953655.1 Motilibacteraceae bacterium | reverse complement strand
CCGCGGAATCAGCCAGGCCGAGCTCGACCGGGTCGCCGAGGAGCTCAACACCCGACCCCGCGAGACCCTGGACTGGCAGACTCCCGCCGAAGCCCTCGACGGGTTCCTCGTTGCATCCACCGGTTGAGCCCGCCATCGCTTGACCATCTCTGCATGATCACGGCACCGGGTGGGGGGTGCCTGTCCTCAGCGGCTGGCCAGGAGCTTGCGGGCCCTGGCCTCGTCCCGGGCGAAGACCATGAGCCGGGGACCCTCGGTGGTCAGGGCCAGGGTGGCGCGCACCCCGGCGTCCTCGAGGGTGCGGCGGAGCATCTCGCCCTCGATGTGGGTGCCGGGCGAGGCGATGGCGACCAGCAGGCCGTAGTCCTTCTCGGTGCCCGGCGTGACCGGCTTCTCGACCAGCGAGCCGCCGCGGCTGAAGGTCCAGCGCAGCAGCAGCACGAGGATGCCGACGACCCCGAGGGCCACCAGCGGGCCGCCGAGGTAGGAGTAGCTGGAGAGCCACGGCACCGCCATAGCCTCGCCCCGCGCCGCTCGCTCCGCCACCGCTGCCGGCCGGCGGCGGCCCGGCGGTGACCCGGCGGCGTCCGCCGAGCGGTGCGTCCGGGCCCTCGGCTAGGCTCCCGCGGGCGCCGTCGCCCAGCGCGCACCACCCCTGCGCCCGACGGCGCGGACGGAGGACGTCGTGGGCGAGAAGCTGGCCGTCATCGGTGCCGGGCTGATGGGCGCGGGCATCGCACAGGTCGCGGCGCAGGCGGGCTGGGACGTCGTGCTCCGCGACGTCAGCGACGCCGCCGTGCAGCGCGGCCTGGACGGCATCAAGGCCTCCTACGACCGCTTCGTGGCCAAGGACAAGCTCTCCGCCGACGACGCCGGGGCCGCACTGGCCCGCATCGTGCCCACCACCGAGCTCGACGCCGTGGCCGACGCCGACGTCGTCGTCGAGGCGGTGTTCGAGGACGTCGAGGTCAAGCACGAGGTCTTCCGGGCGCTGGACCGGATCTGCCGCGACGGAGCGGTGCTGGCGACCAACACCTCGGCCATCCCGATCACCGCCATCGCCGCGGTCACCGAGCGGCCCGAGGCCGTGGTGGGCACGCACTTCTTCTCGCCGGTGCCGATGATGCGGCTGTGCGAGCTCGTGCGCGGCTACAAGACCAGCGACGAGACGCTGACCCGGGCGCGGGCCTTCGCCGAGGGCGTGGGCAAGACCTGCATCGTGGTCAACCGGGACGTGGCCGGGTTCGTCACCACCCGGCTCATCTCCGCCCTCGCGGTGGAGGCGGTGAAGCTGGTCGAGTCGGGGGTGGCCACCGCCGAGGACATCGACGTCGCCTGCAAGCTGGGCTTCGGCCACGCCATGGGCCCGCTGGCCACCCTGGACCTCACCGGCGTCGACATCATGCGCAACGCGACGCGCAACATCTACACCGAGACGCAGGACGAGAAGTTCGCCCCGCCGGAGCTGCTGAACCGGATGGTCACCGCGGGCGACCTCGGCCGCAAGACCGGCAAGGGCTTCTACGACTACGCCTGACCTCCGTCTGAGCCCGGCAGCGGCGACACACCCGGGCTCCCCGGGAAACCGTGACCCTGGTCCGCCCCTCCCGTACCGTGCTGCGGACCAGGACCGGTCGGGGGACCGGACCGGTTCGAACAGCACCACCCGGCAACCGGATGTGGTCCGCGGACGTCTGACTCGACGTAGCCCGCGCCGGCGCAGCCCGCGCCGCACGGGCCCCGCGGTCCGCTCGGGGGCCGGGGAGGGAGGCACCGTGCACGTCCACCGCACCGTCGTCGAGCGCAGCAGCAAGCCCGGTCACGTGACCGGGTCCGTCACGGGCTCTGTCACCGGCCCAGTCATCGGCCCATTCACCGGCCCAGTCATCGGCCCGGTCGATCAGCTCGTCCTCTCCGGCCGGCTCGACGTGCACTCGGTGGCCGACGTCCGCGCCGAGCTGCACGCCGCCATCGACGACGGCGTCGGCCCGCTCGTGGTCGACCTCGCCGGGGTGGAGGTCGCCGACGTCACCGGCCTCGGCGTGCTCGTGGGGGCGCACCGGCGGGCCGGACGCGCGGGCCGCACGCTGGTGCTGCGGAGGGTCCCGCCCCGGCTGGCGCGCCTGCTCACCGCCACCCGGCTGCACCGGATCCTGGCGGTGGAGACCTATCTGGCCGCGCACGAGACCGACACGGCGCCGGCCCTGGCCTGAGCGGCCCCGGCGCTGCCGCGGCGGCGCTGCTCGGGCCGTTCAGGTGGCTCAGATCACCCTTACCTCCTCGGTTACCCGCGGGTAGCATCGCCGCACCGCGACAGGAGTGCGGTCCGCGCGGCACGAGGAGGCTGGTCATGGCTGAGCTCGACCGACCTGAGCACGACCGACCCGAGCAGGACCGACCCGAGCGCGACCGACCGTGGGTGATGCGGACCTACGCCGGGCACTCGTCCGCCGTCGAGTCCAACGCGCTCTACCGGCGCAACCTCGCCAAGGGGCAGACCGGCCTCTCGGTCGCCTTCGACCTGCCGACGCAGACCGGCTACGACGCCGACTCCGAGCTCGCCCGCGGCGAGGTGGGCAAGGTGGGCGTCCCGGTGGCGCACCTGGGCGACCTGCGCGCCCTCTTCGACGGCATCCCGCTGGACGAGATGAACACGTCGATGAACATCAACGCCACCGCCATGTGGCTGCTGGCGCTCTACGTGTCCGTGGCCGAGGAGCAGGGCGTCGACGTCGCGGCCATCCAGGGGACCACGCAGAACGACATCATCAAGGAGTACCTGTCCCGCGGGACCTACGTGTTCCCGCCCGGGCCGTCGCTGCGGCTCATCACCGACATGGTGTCGTGGACGGTCGTCAACGCCCCTCGGTGGAACCCGATCAACATCTGCTCCTACCACCTGCAGGAGGCCGGGGCCACGCCGGTGCAGGAGCTGGCGTACGCGATGTGCACCGCCGTCGCGGTGCTCGACGCGGTGCGCGACTCCGGGCAGGTGCCGCCTGAGCGCTTCGGCGAGGTCGTCGGGCGGATCTCCTTCTTCGTGAACGCCGGGGTGCGCTTCGTCGAGGAGATGTGCAAGATGCGCGCCTTCGTGCAGCTGTGGGACGAGCTGACCCGGGAGCGCTACGGCGTGCAGGACCCGGCCATGCGGCGCTTCCGGTATGGGGTGCAGGTGAACTCGCTCGGGCTGACCGAGCAGCAGCCGGAGAACAACGTCTACCGGATCCTGCTGGAGATGCTCGCGGTCACCCTGAGCAAGGACGCCCGGGCCCGCGCCGTGCAGCTGCCGGCGTGGAACGAGGCGCTCGGCCTGCCCCGGCCGTGGGACCAGCAGTGGTCGCTGCGGATGC
>JBQCIO010000291.1:0-34055 GCA_051953655.1 Motilibacteraceae bacterium | reverse complement strand
GACGTGGTGGTGCCGACCCCGGACTACGTGCGCTTCGCCAGCCACTACCGGTTCCGCCCGGACTTCTGCCAGGCCAAAGACCCCGAGAGCAAGGGGATCGTGGAGAACCTGGTCGGCTATGCCAAGGCGGACTTGATGGTCCCCCTCGGCGTGCTCACCCCCGGGCAGGCCTCGGACCTGGCGGCGGCGAACGCCGCGGCGGCGTGGTGCGCCGAGGTGAACGACCGCGAGCACTCCGAGATCGCCGCGGTCCCGGCCCGGCGGCTGGCCGACACCGAGGCCGGCCTGCTCGCACCACTGCCCTCCCTGCAGCCCGCGGGGCTGTTCGGCGGCCGCGCGGAGCTGCGCAAGGTCGACAAGCTGTCCTGCGTCCGGTTCGGCTCGGCCCGCTACTCGGTGCCCAACCGGATGCTCGGGCACACCGTGCAGGTCCTGGCCGGCAGCACAGGCGTGACGATCATCGAGCCCGGCACGGGTGTGGTGCTGGCCGAGCACCCGCTGATGGCCCCGGGGGAGGCCAGCGTTCTCGATGAGCACTACGGCCGTCCGCGGCCGAACGCCCCGGCCCGCAAGCTCACCCCCAGAACGGCCGCGGAGCTGGCGTTCTGCGCGCTCGGGCCGGCCGCCGAGACGTGGCTGCGCAACGCCGCCGCCTCGGGGAACACCCGCCTCGGGCCGGAGCTGGCCGAGCTGGCCGCCCTGCAAGCCGCGCACGGCCGCGAGGCGCTCGTGGCCGCCCTGGAGCGGGCGGTCAGGTTCGGGCGGTGGCGGGCCAGCGGGGTGCGGGCGATCCTGGCCGCCGGCGCCGGGGTGCCCCAGCCCACCGCGCCGGGTGAGGCGCTGGTGATGGAACTACCCACCACCGCCTCCCGCCCGCTGACCGCTTACCGGCTCGAGCAGCTCACCGGCGAGTCCGCTGGGGGCGCGTGATGGCCGCGGCCACCCCAGCGCCGCTGCCGGCCGATCTCGAGCACGGGCTGCGCCGGCTCAAGCTCGCCAGCATGCGCCAGGTCGCCCCGGAGATGCTGGCCACCGCCAAGACCCAACGCTGGGCCCCCGAAGAGCTCCTGCGGGCCCTGGTCGAGGTCGAGATCACCGCCCGGGACGCCAGCAACACCCGGCTGCGCAGCAAACAGGCCTGCTTCCCCACGATCAAGACGATCGAGGGCTTCGACCTCGCCGCCAGCAGCATCCCCGCCCCGACCTGGGCCTACCTGACCTCCCTGGAATGGATCGCCGCCAGAGAGAACCTCACCCTGATCGGGCCGGCCGGCACCGGCAAGACCCACACCCTGATCGCCCTCGGCCACGCCGCCGTCCAACAGGGCCAGCGGGTCCGCTACTTCACCGCCGCCGAGCTCGTGGAGAACCTCTACCGCGGCCTGGCCGACAACAGCGTCGGCAAGGTCATCGAGACCCTGCTACGCCACGACCTGATCATCTGCGACGAGGTCGGCTTCGCACCCATGGACAGCACCGGCAGCCAGCTGCTGTTCCGGTTCGTCGCCGCCGCCTACGAACGCCGCAGCCTCGCCATCGCCAGCCACTGGCCCTTCGAAGACTGGGGCCGCTTCCTACCCGACCACTCCACCGCCGTCAGCCTCCTGGACCGCCTCCTGCACCACAACAACGTCGTCGCCACCGACGGCGAGAGCTACCGCATGCGCGAGGCCCGAACACGCCCCGGGAGCCGCCCCTCGAAGCGCTAACCCACCCCAGCGAGGTGGGGACTTTCACTGGCCACCAGCGGGGACAACGAGATGGCCATTGACATCCTGAGCAGGGCAGTCGCGACCTGCTCGGCGGCGACTCCCAGGCCGGCGATGTCTCTCCGGACTGCGACAGCCCGGGCCCAGGGACCAGCCAGATCTGAACGTTGACCGGGCGCCAAAGCATGTAGAGCGTGGTCAGCGAGCGCGGCGATGGCAGCGGCCCACAGGGCCGCAGCCACCCACCCAGCAAGATCCACCTCGCGATCTGGCACGTGCCGGCGGCCCTCTCCCCACTCGTCGCCACGCGCTCGCTGGCGGGACAAGGCCGCCTCGACGTCGTCCTCTGCGCTGTCCATGGCCGCCCGCAGCGTGGGGTCGCCGATGCCAGCACGAGCGACGGCGAACATGGCAGGCAGGTGCGTCGAGGCGGTCGGGTCGGACTGACTCCACGCTGCCTGAGCAAGCATGAAGGTGAGCCCGTCCGCGGCCGCCGCCTGGTCGATGATCGCCTGAACTGCCGGGGCATGCTTGGTCACGACCAGCACCGTGCCGGCCGCCACGGCCGCTGCATGTAACCCCATCTTGGTCAGGGCAAGGCTCGGCGAGGCGACCCTCGCTACCCGGCCCTAGCGAGCCGAGCAGGTAGCGGCTCGCGACATCCCCGTTGTTTCGTTCCGCGGCGCGTCTGGTGAACGTCCACAGGCCTGAAGGATCTAGCCCGGATCGCATGCACGCCCCGCGGCCTGCAGCCGGGAAGCCCCCTGAAGCGGGGTGCAGCCTGATCTGTCACCGCTTCCGCCGCAACGCGCGGGCGCCAGCCGGTGGCCGATTGCGCCACCGGCGTGACCCCGGACCAGTCCGGTCATGCCGAAGACCGCACCCCGCCCCGCCCCCGTGATGACCCGCGAGGAATGCCTTGCGAGGTGGCTCGCCGATGCCCCACCTATGACGGATCGACGGTGGAAGCAGCTGCGCGGCGTTCTGGACCGGCACGCGAGCCGTCAGGTCCTCCGTCAGGCCGTCGGCTCGCCGGCAGGCACCCCGTCACCCGGCACCTCGTCGGCGGTGCCGCGCCACACCGGCACCAGCCGCGAGTAGTCGAACCGGTTCCCGCGCACCGTCGCCGGCTTCACGAACAAGCTGACCAGCTCGCCGCGCAGGTATTGGCGCTGCACGTCCAGCGGCAGGTCATCGAACGTGTCCGGAGTCACCATCGCGCGGCGGACGAGGTTGCCGCGCTCGAGCAGCCACACCGACCGTTCGGCGCGCAGTTCATCGACCGCATCCGATAGCCGGGCAAACCGGGCCGACAGCATGGCCTTGCCCTCCCCGGTCGCCTCGGTCAGCAGCGGAACAAGCTCGCCCATCTGCCGCTTGGCCTCTTCCAGCTCGCCCTCGCGCGGCCACGGGCCCTCGGCCTTGACGGCGGCCGCGGTGGTAAGCATCCGCTTCTTCGCCCACTCCGTCACCACGTCGTCGACCGGCGGCCCGGAGCACGTGACCTTCCCGCAGCCGGCCTTCCCGCCGGCCCCGCCGCGGACCTTGCACGCGTAGAAGTGCCCCAGGTCGGCGCGTGCGTTGCCGTACAGCGGCCCGTGGCACAGGTAGCAGCGCAGGATGCCGGACAGCAGGTACGAGCGCTGGGCCTCGCTGCGGGCCTTCTGGCCCCCCTTGCCGGCCAGTTTGGTCGCGACCTGCTCCCACGTGTCCACGTCGAGGATCGGGTCCCAGTTCCCGAGCACCCAGCCTTCACCGTTCTCGGCGGGCAGCAGGGTGCCCCTATGCACCCGGAACCCGGCCAGCCGGGGGCTCTCGAGCATCAGCTTGAGCGGGTTCGGGCGCCACTCGTTCCCGCGCGGGGTGCGGATGCCGCGCTCGGTCAGGTCTCGGCAAATGGTGTTCAGCCCGACGCCGAGCAGCACGTCGGCGGCGACCCGGCGGATCTCGGCGGCCTCGGCCTCGTTGATGACGTGGTGGCGGATCGGCTTGCCCTTCGCCCCGACCGCGGGCTCCAGGACCCGGCCGTCGGCGAGCACGACCCGCTCGCTGGTCCAGTTCCACCCGAACGGCCGGGTCCCGCCGACCGGGCGGCCGGTCAGCGCGGTCGCCCTGTGCTTGCCCGCCACCCGACGGGCGGTGTCCCGGCTGGACTTGTTCGCGAACGCGACCATGACCCGGGCCAGGGTGATGCCGTCCGGGCTGGACAGGTCGATCGGGTCGTGGATGGTCTGGAAGAACAGCCGGCGCCCGGCCTTCGCGGCCTTGTCGTAGATGTCGATGAGCCGCTCGAGGTCCTTCGGGCGGCGGGCGAGGCGGTCCAGGTCGTAGACGACGATGCCCTCGATGACCCCGGCCTCCAGGTCGGCCAGGAGCAGCTCGAACTCGGGGCGCACCACGTCCTTGAACGCGGACAGGTCGTTGTCGGTGTAGTGCCGGTAGATGGTCCAGGTCGACGGGCCGGCCGCGGTGAGCGCGATGCAGAGCTTGACCAGCGTGTCGGACTGACGGCCCACGCCGGCGCCGCGGTCGCCGGTGCCCTCGTCCTCCTGGTCGTCGCTGATCCGCTCGTACGCGCCGAGCAGGATCTCGCGGGCGGCGATGATGGCCGCCCGCTGCTCCTCTAGGACCGCCTCGGGTCCCTTGCGGAAGATCGATGCATGGTTCGGCCGCGCCATCGTGTCCCCGTCCGCCCGCTGCTCTTCCTGCGCGACAGTCCGCCGCCGTCGCGTGCCAAGCAGTAGCGGTCAGCCGCAGCTTACTGTTCCTGCCAGCATACGCTGGTCCAGCAGCATGCCGGCGAGCAGGGCGAACGGGTCGCGGTCGAGCAGGGCGTCGGCGTCGGGTTCCTGGGCGAGGCGAAGGGTCACGCCCACATCCTGCTCGCCCCCGCGCTCCCCCGCCGCCCGGCGTGCCCCGCTCGATCCTGCGGCTCAGTCCTCCTCGGCCTTGACGGCCAGCACCGGGCACGGCGCGTCGAGCAGGATCCGCTGGGCGTTGCTGCCGAGGATGAGCTTGCCGACCGGGGTGCGCCGGCGCAGCCCGATGACGATGACGTCGGCCTGCACCTCCTCGGCCACCGCGATGAGGTCCTCGGCCGGCTCCAGGCCGCGGACCAGCTGCCGGACCTCGTGCTCGACGCCCGCGGTGCTGAGCTCGTCGCGGACGGTGGCCAGCTCGCGCTCGTAGCGCACGTTCTCCTCGGCGTCGAGGTCGCGGCCACCGCGGTTGGAGTTGATCACCACCAGGCGCGAGCCCCGGAGCTTCGCCTCCTCCGCCGCCCGCCGCAGGGCCGCCCTGCCCTCTGGCTTGGGCACATAGCCCACGACGATGGTCATCGACGCTCACCCCTCGATGCGTACCGCTGTCACCAGGGCCTCGTCGCCGGTGACGCTCCGCACGTTACTGCACCTGATCCCCCGGCAGGCCCGGCAGGAGCAACGCCATCTCGATCTCGCGGGCGGAGGGGTCGAGCTCGTAGGGCTCGGTGCGGCCGGTCTCGGTGAATCCGCGCCGCAGGTAGAAGGAACGGGCCCGCGGGTTGTCCTCGTGGACGAGCAGCCGGAGCGTGCCGGCGTGCTGCCGGGCCCAGCCGACGACGGCGTCCAGCAGGGCGTCGGCCACGCCGGCCGCCCGGCCGCGGGCCTCCGGGGCGACGTAGACGGCCACGAGCATGGCGCTGCCCGGGGCGTCGACGTAGCCGGCCATCTGGCCGAGCCAGCGGCCGTCCGGACGCTCGGCCACGAAGGTGGCGGTGGGGTGCCCGGGCATCAGCCCGGCGCCGCGGCGGGCCCGCTGACGCCAGTCCCCCTCGGGCTTGGTCCGCGCGTCCGCCAGCGTCTCCAGGTAGGCCAGCGGGGTGTCCGCCAGCATCTCCAGGCGCAGGTCGCGCAGCTTCGCCCAGTCCTCCAGGCGCACCTGGCGCACCACGACGTGCTCGGCGCCGGCTCGCGGTCGACTGGCGGTGTCGGTTCTCGGCTGTGCTTCCACGCCCGCATCCTCCCCCGCTCACCCGGGGTGGCCGCACCCGACTTTCCGGGCAGCGGTCTCGGGGCAGTGGTCTCGGGGCAGTGGTCTCGGGGCAGCGGTCTCCGGGCACCGATGCCCGGGCCGGGTCCACGGTCCGGCTCCCCTGCCCCTAGCGTCACCGCCCATGACCCGCTCCGCACTGCCCGGCCTCGTCACCGTCGACCACCGGGTGCAGGTGCCGCTCGACCACGCCGACCCCGCCGCCGGCCGCACCACCGTGTTCGCGCGCGAGGTCGTCGCGCCGCGGCGCGAGCACGACGACCTGCCGTGGCTGCTGTTCCTCCAGGGCGGCCCCGGCATGGCGTCGCCGCGGCCGGTGGACGCGACCGGGTGGATCGGTCGGCTGCTGCAGGACTTCCGGGTGCTGCTCATGGACCAGCGCGGTACCGGGCTGTCCAGCCCGCTCACCCAGCAGACCCTGGCCGGCCTGGGGCCCGCGGAGCAGGCGCGGCGGCTCTCGCTTCACCGGGCCGACTCGATCGTCCGCGACGCGGAGCTGCTGCGCCGGGAGCTCGCCGGCGACCGTCCGTGGACGATCCTCGGCCAGAGCTTCGGCGGCTTCTGCGCGCTCTCCTACCTCTCGATCGCCCCCGAGGGCCTGGCCGGGGCGATGGTCACCGGCGGCCTCGCTCCCCTGGCCGGCGGCCCCGACCCGGTCTACCGCGCCACCTACCGCCGCGCCCTGACCAAGGGGCGTGCCCACTTCGCCCGCTACCCCTCGGACCGCGAGGTCTTCACGCAGGTCGCCGACCGGCTGCGCGGGCACGACGTGCGGCTGCCGGGCGGGGACCGGCTCACCGTCGAGCGGCTCCAGACCCTCGGCATCCGGCTCGGCATGCGGCCCGGCTCGGCCGAGCTGCACCACCTGCTGGAGAGCGCCTTCGTGGACGGTCCCCGCGGGACGGAGCTGTCCGACGTGTTCCTCGCCGAGGTGGAGCAGCGGACGTCGTTCCTCGCCCACCCGCTCTACGCCCTGCTGCACGAGCCGATCTACTGCCAGGGCGAGGCGGCCCGCTGGTCGGCCCAGCGGGTGCGCGCGGAGTTCCCGGAGCTCGACGACCCGCGCGCGCCGATGCCGACCGGCGAGACCGTCCACCCGTGGATGTTCGAGGCGATGTCCGCGCTCGCTCCTTTGCGCGAGGCGGCGGAGCTGCTGGCCGCCAAGGACGACTGGCCCGCGCTCTACGACCCGGACCGGCTGGCCGACAACGACGTCCCGGTCGTCGCCGCCGTCTACGACGAGGACCTGTACGTCGAGAGCGGCTTCTCGCGGGCCACCGCGGAGCAGGTGCGCGGGCTGCGCGCCTGGACCACGAACCAGTACGAGCACGACGGACTGTCCGAGACCGTCGACGTCGTCGACCGCTTGCTCGCCATGCTGCGCGGCGAGGCCTGAGGGCCGGCGCATCGGGGTGGAATCGGGGCCACGCCCGGTTCCCGGCTGTCAGCATGGCGACATGACGTCCGTGGACGAGCCGGGCGGGCGGGGAACGCCGGGAAGCGGCCGCCTGCGCGAGCACCTCGAGGTGGAGCGGACCTACGTCCTGCCACCGGGCGAGCCGCTGCCCGACCTGTCGGACACCGAGGGTGTCGGCCGTGTCGGCACCCAGCGCGTGCTGCGCCTGGACGCCGTCTACTGGGACACGTCGGACCTTCGGCTGGCCGCGCGCCGGGTCCGGCTGCGGCGGCGCACCGGCGGCACCGACGCCGGGTGGCACGTGAAGATCCCCACCGTCGACGGCGTCGTCGAGGTCCACGCGCCGGTGGGCAGGGCCGAGGTCGTCCCCCCGGAGCTGGTGGCACTCGTCCGCGCCATGACGCGGGGCGCGCCGCTCGAGCCGGTGGCGCGCATCCGCACCCGCCGCACCGAGCTCGACCTCCTCGACGCCGACGGACTGGTGGTCGCCGTCGTCGCCGACGACGACGTCAGCGGGCGCACCCTGAGCGCCGCACCGGACGGCGGTCACCGCCTGCTGCGCTGGCGCGAGCTGGAGGTCGAGCTCTCCGACGGGTCGTCGGAGAGCGGCGAGGAGCTGCTGGACGCCGTGGAGCGGCGCCTGATCTCGGTGGGGGCCGAGGTGTCGGCGAGCCCCTCGAAGGTCGGCAAGACGCTGGCGGACGACGTGCCGGCGGTGTGGGCGTCCACCCCGCACCTCTCCGGCGCACGGTCCCGCGCCGGCGACGTGCTCACCGCCTACGTCCGCACCCAGGTCGACGCGATCGTCTCGTTGGATCCCCTGGTGCGCCGCGACGCCGAGGACGCCCTGCACCGGATGCGGGTGGCCACCCGACGGCTGCGCAGCCTGCTGCGGTCCTACTCCGTGCTGCTCGACCGCTCGGTCACCGATCCGCTGGCCGACCGGCTGAAGGAGCTGGCCGGCGTGCTCGGCGGCGCGCGGGACGGGGAGGTGCTCCGCGACCGGATCCTCGCGCTGCTCTCCGACGTGCCGTCGGAGCTGGTCGTCGGCCCGGTGAGCGAGCGCATCACGCGCAGCCTCGGGGACGACCTGTCCAGGGCGCGGGACGTCGTCCTGCGCGCGCTGGACTCGGACGAGCACGCGGAGCTGCTCGACCGGCTGGTCGAGCTGGGAGCCGCCCTGCCGTGGGCGAACCCCCGGGTCGCCCGTCGGCGCGCCGCGAAGGTGCTGCCGCCGGCCGTCGAGCGCGCCCACCGTCGGGTACGGCGCGACCTTCGGGCGGCCCACGCTTCCGACGTCAGGGAACAGCGCGACCTCGCGCTGCACGACGCCCGCAAGGCCGCGAAGCGGGTGCGCTACGCCGCCGAGGTCCTGGTGCCCGCACTGGGACGGCCCGCCGAGCAGGTGGCGCGCCGGGCCGAGCACGTGCAGGCCGTGCTGGGCGAGCACCAGGACGCGGTCGTGGCCCGCGGGTTGCTGATCCAGCTGGGCACGGCCGCGCAGGAGGCTGGGGAGTCCGCCTTCACGTATGGGGTTCTCGCCGAACGCGAGCTGCGGCGGGCCGAGGCCGCGGAGACAGAGGTGGCGCACGCGGCGGGGCGGTTGGAGAAGGCGGTGCGGGGGTTGTGCGGGTGAGCTTTGTCTTCGCCGGGCGCGGTCAAGGGCGCTGTTGACGGGGGGGGGGGGCTCGCGCGGGGGGCAGGTCGACAGTCCCGGCCGCCGGTTTTGCGGATCTTGATGCACAACCGGCTTCTGCTGAGCGTGGGCGCGAGGGTTTCGGTCTCAAGATCCGCGGGCTGCCGCGACGGGCCGCAGGCAACGTCAGAATCATTGCCGGGTCTTGACCCTTCTGGCGCTGGTTCTCGTTGTCCGGCAACGAGAACTGTCGGTGCTGGTCTCTAGCGTGGGTTCCATGACGGACACGTTCGGGGTGCTGGCCGGTAGCGGGGTGATGGTCCGCGCCGAGGTGCTCGGGGTGCGGCGTCGCTCGGTGTTCGCGGACAAGGTCGGTCGGGTGGGGTGGCAGTTCCGGGAGCTGCTCGGCTCGGCGCCGGCGGACTTCTCGAGCATCGACCGGTCCGACCCGTGGTGGCGGCAGGTGCTCGATCCGCGGGTCGGCGCGGCGCTGGTCGCCGAAGCGGTCCTGGCCGGGGACCTGCCCCCGGAAGCCGAGGCCGCCCGGCGAGGACGGGCCGAACGCCGGGCGGAGAACGGCGAACCGCCGCTCATCGAGCCGGACCCACCCGAGCCGTTCGCCCGCCGGGTGCTGCGGGGCGTGATCGACCGGCCGGACCCGCTCGGGATCGCCCGGATGGCGATGCTCGACACCGCCGAGCTCGCCTCCTACGACCGGGTGCTGCTGGTCAAGGCCTGGGACGCCGCCCTCGCGTGGCTGCACGCCCAGCGGATCGACGCCGCCGCGCTGGTCTCGGGCGAGCCGACCGTGGACAGCTCAGGGACCTACGAGATCGGCACCGAGGAGGTCCGCCTGGCATTGACGCTGACCCGGCGGGAGGCCGACGCGATCGTCGACCTCGCCCGGGCTCTGAACTCCCGCCTCCCAGTCGCGAAGGCGGCGCTGGAGCGCGGGGCGATCAGCGTCGAGCACGCCCGGGTCGTGTTCCGCGGCACCGAGCACTGCACCGACGCCGAGTGCGGGCTGATCGAGGCCGGACTCGCGCGCTCCGGGGCCCTGCCCGCGGCGGGCAAGCGCACCGACCGCACCACCACCTCCCTGCGCGACTCCGTCCGCCGTCAGGTCCTGCGCGTGCGCGGACCCGAACCGGACGAGGACCGCGCCCGGGCCGCCGCCCGCCGCCACGTGCGCGTGGACGATGCCGGTGACGGGATGAGCGACGTGGTCATCAACACCCCGGCCGTGGGCGGGCAGACCATCTGGCTCGCGATCGACGCCCGTGCGAGGGCGATGCGGGAGCACGCCAAGCGCCAGGGTCTGGACGACGAACGTGGCATCGCCGCGTGGCGCGCCGACGCCGCCGTGGACCTGGCCTCGGCCTACCTCAACGGCGGCACCCGAGCCGTAACCCAGCTCGGCGCGGACGACGCAGCCGCCAAGGACGCCGAGCCCGCAGTAACCAACCCGCTGCTGCCGGCCGTGCCCGAAGGTCAGGAACCACTGCCCGGCTTGGCCGCCGTCCAGGACGTCCTCGCCGACGCACCCCAGGTGCCCGTCCCGTGGACCGGCGCGCCCACCGCCCACGGCCGGGCCGTGCTGCCCATCGTCGTCGTCCCCGCCGAAGCCCTCCTGGGCACCAGCACCGACACCACCTCCGAACCCGGCCTGCTGCGCGGGCACGGACCGATTCCCGCCCAGGTCGCCAGAGACCTCGCCCTGGCCGAGAAACGCTGGCGGATCGCCCTGGTCGACAAGCACCACCAGCTGCTCGCCGTCGACACCTACGAACCCACCCAGGCCATCCGCGACTGGGCCATGACCAAGTACGAACGCTGCTCCACCCAAGGCTGCGGCAACCCGGCGATGCGCTGCGACCTCGACCACGAGAAGGCCCACGGCGACGGAGGACCCACCGCGGCGACGAACCTGCCACCGCGCTGCCGGTTCTGCCACATCTTGAAGACGATGGGCGTGACCAGCATCGGCACCGAGCACGACGAGAGCGGCGAAACCCGGCGGGTCCTGCGCATGCCCTCCGGCCACACCTACCCCCTGGTCGACCCACCCCTCACCGAGCACGAGACCGTCGACGGATCAGCCGACGGCACGACCGGCGGCTGGGGTGCGGGGCACCAGGAGGACGAGCCGCCGTTCTAGCCGGGAGAATGGCCGCGTGCGCGACCGGCCCAGCGTGCTCCACCTCGACCTCGACGCGTTCTACGCGTCGGTCGAGCAGCGCGACAAGCCGTCGCTGCGGGGACGTCCGGTCATCGTCGGCGGGACCGGTGGCCGCGGCGTGGTCGCGACGGCGAGCTACGAGGCTCGCCGGTTCGGGGTCCGGTCGGCGATGAGCACGGCCGAGGCACGGGCGCGATGCCCGCAGGCCGCGGTGCTGGCACCGCGGTTCCCCGCCTACGCCGAGAGCAGCGCGGTCGTCATGGGCCTGCTGCGCGAGCTCAGCCCGCTCGTCGAGCCGCTCAGCCTGGACGAGGCGTTCGTCGACCTCGCCCCCGGCGACGTCGAGGCCGCCGGCCACGGCCGCGCCGTCCCGGAGCCCGCGGACGTCGACGCCGCGCGGCAGATCGCCCTGGTGCTCAAGGCGGCCGTGCACGAGCGGACCGGTCTCACCGCATCCGTCGGCGTCGCGACCAGCAAGCTCATGGCCAAGATCGCCTCGGACCTGGAGAAGCCGGACGGGCTCGTGGTCGTGGCGCCGGGCTCGGAGCGGACGCTGCTGGACCCGATGCCGGTGCGCACCATCTGGGGGGTCGGGCCGGCCACGGCCGAGCGGCTGCGCCGCGCCGGCATCCACACCGTGGGCGAGCTGGCCGCGGTCGAGCAGCAGGAGCTGGTGGGCCTGCTCGGCCAGGCGCACGGGAGTGCGCTGTGGCACCTGGCGCGCGCCGAGGACGACCGTCCGGTCGTGCCCGAGCGCGAGGCGAAGTCGGTGTCGGCCGAGGACACCTTCGAGCGCGACCTCAGCGAGCCCGCGCTGCTGCAGGCGGAGCTGGACCGGCTGGCGGGCCGGGTCGTGACCCGGATGCGCCGCGAGGGGCTGTCCGGACGGACCGTCTCGGTGAAGGTGCGCCGCCCCGACTTCACGACGCTGTCCCGCTCGCTGACGCTGGCCGGACCTACCGACGACCTGCGGACGGTGTCCCGGGTCGCCCGCGGTCTGCTCGCGGAGGTCGACACGGTCGGCGGGGTCCGCCTGCTCGGGGTCGGCGTCTCCGGCCTGTCGGACTGGGCCCAGGCCGACCTCTTCGACGCCGTCCTCGGCGACGGTCCTGACGAGCCCGCGGGGCCCGAGGAGATCGAGGAGATCGAGGAGCTCAAGCAGCTCGAGCAGCCCGACGGTGAGAGCGCCTCTGCTGCCGGCGTCTCCGACGAGCCGTCGGGGCTCGCCGGGCTCGTCGTGCCCCGGCCGACGCAGTACGGACCGCTCGGCGGCCACGGTCCGCGTCCGTGGGTCCCCGGTCAGGACGTGCTCCACGACGAGCACGGCCGCGGCTGGGTCTGGGGCGCCGGCCTCGGCCGGGTGACCGTCCGCTTCGAGGACCGGACGACTCCGCCCGGTCCGGTCCGCACGCTCGACGCCGACGACCCCGCCCTCTCCCCCGCCGACCCGCTGCCCCTGGCCCGGGCGGAGCCGGCCGACGCCACGCCCGGAGAGGCGAATCCCTAGCCGGCGAACAGCGCGCACACCGCGAGCGCCGCACCGATCCCCATGAGCACCCAGTGGAGGTAGCCGTCGAGCCCGTCCGTCTTGCGGGCCGTCGCGGCCGGGTCCGACGGGGAGTAGGAGACCTGGACCCGCGTGCCCACCGCTCGCCGCCGCGCACTGCTGAGCGGGGGGCGGAACCGCCAGACAGCACCGTCGAGGTCGCAGAACTCCACCGTGCACAGGTTGGCCGGCTCGCCGCAGGAGAAGCCGGACCACGACTCGGCGACCACTCCCTGCGTCCGCAGCTCGTCCGGGGCCGGCCGCGGGCGGATGAGAGCTCCGCCGGCGAAGAAGACCGCACCGACCGCCAGCAGGGCGATCACCGCCCGGCCCACGTCAGGCTCGCTGGCGGCGCGCCGCTCCACGACCAGGCACGCGCGTCGGATCCGGTCGTCATCCGATCTCCCTCCCTGCGGCGTCGGCCCCCGCCCTCCCTGCCCTGCCGTCGCGCGTGACCCCCGGTCACGGCAGCAGCGCACCGAGCGCGCGGGCGAGGGCGGCGTCGAGCTCGTCCGGGTCCGCACGCAGGCCGAGCGTCGCCGCGCCCAAGGGATCGGCCGGCCGGCCGCCCTCCGTGAGCGGAAGCTCGACCGCTGCCTGGCACGTAGGTGGCACGTGCACGTCCAGGATCGTCCCGGGGCCGGCCAGGAGACCGACCCGGCGGACCCCCCGGGCCGTGAGCTCGGGCGGCTCGGGGTCGCGGACCGGCAGCATGGCCCGGGCGCTGGCGGGCGCCCACAGCGACACCACCAGCCGCCGCCCGCGGCCGGCGACGCGGACGGCCGCACCGCCGGGCACCAGCACGACGACGTCGAAGGGCACGCGGGCGGTCGGTCGCAGCACCTGGAGGCCGGTGCGCGCGGGCAGTCCCGCGAGCCAGGCGTCGAAGCGGTCCGCGGCCGCGGAGGGCCGCGGTGCAGGAGGCAGCAGGGTGGAGCGCAGCGGCATGGCGTCCTCGCTGGGTCCGGGGGGACCGGCCGCACCGTCACGGGCGGCAGCCGGTGGGGGGACAGCCGACCCGCGGGGCGCCGCGACGACGCGGGCGGGTCAGCGACCGGGACAGCAGCGACAGGCGACGAGCGCGAGCAGCGGGGCGGGCAGCACGACGGGCCGGCCGTGGCCGGTGGACGTCGGAAGGGTGCTGCGCACGCGCCGAGGATGTCACAGCGCCCCGTCCGCAGGCAGGCCGTCCCGCACCGTGGAACGCAGGCCGCTGGTGCCGCGCGGGCAGGATGGGCGCATGAGCGCGGGAGCCGAGGTCCTCGTCGGCCTGGTCATGCTCGTGGGGCTGGCCGGCGTCGTGGTCCCCGGGCTGCCCGGCCTCGGACTCGTCTGGCTGGCCGGGTTCGCCTGGGTGCTGCTCGACGGCGGAGGCGCGGGTCACTGGGCGGTGCTGGCGCTGCTCACCGTGCTGGCGCTGGCCGGCACCCTCGCCCCGTACGTCCTGCCCGGGCGCGGCGCCGCCGACCAGGGCGCGCCGTGGTGGGTCCTCGCCATCGGCGGCGCGGGCATGCTCGTCGGCTTCTTCGTGGTGCCGGTCGTCGGCGTGGTCGTGGGCGGCGTCGTCGGCGTGTGGGCCGCCGAGCTGCTGCGTCTGCGCGCAGCGGCCCCGGCCTGGCGCTCGACCCGGTCGGTGCTCACCGGCTACGCCCTCGGCGTGCTCGTGCAGCTCGGAGTCGGCGTGCTGATGCTGGGCAGCTGGACGGTGGCTGCTGCCGTGTCCTGAGCCGGCACGGCGAAGGCCGGAGGGCGATATGTCCCTGACGTCGCGAGCAGGCGACGGCTGACGCCGCTCACCCGGACGCCGCTCGCTATCGTTGCGCGCGCTACGACCGGTCGCGACGAGGCGACACCCCACGCAGATCGCGACCACCCTGCCGTCCCCTGTCGATCCCGGAGACCTCATGCCTGCCAGTCCCCTGTCCCGCTCCACCCGTGCCGCCGCCGGGCTCACCGGCGCCCTGGCCCTCGTGCTGCTCGGGGCCTGTGCGCCGGCCGACTCCGGGACGACGGCCTCCGGCGGGTCCTCGAGCAGCGCCTCGGCCAGCGGCAGCGCGAGCGCGAGCGCGTCGGCCACCGCCGACGCCTGCGCCAAGGACAGCCTCAAGACGCTGGCGCCGGGCAAGTTCACCTTCGCCACCGACCAGCCCGTCTACGAGCCCTGGTTCGTGGACAACAAGCCCGAGAACGGCAAGGGCTTCGAGGGCGCCGTGGCCGCGGCCGTCGCCAAGCAGCTCGGCTACAGCGCCGACGAGGTGGTCTGGACGCGGGTCCCGTTCAACGCGGCGATCGCTCCGGGACCGAAGAAGTTCGACGCCGACATCAACGAGTTCTCCATCACCGACGAGCGCAAGAAGGCCGTCGACTTCTCCTCGCCGTACTACGACGTCACCCAGGCGGTCATCGCGCTGGGCAAGAGCAAGGCGGCCGGTGCCACCGACATCGCCGGGCTCAAGGGCCTCAAGATCGGCGCTCAGGTGGGCACCACGAGCTACGACGCGATCATCAAGCAGATCCAGCCGTCCTCGAAGCCGGCGGTGTTCAACACCAACGACGATGCGGTCAAGGCGCTGCAGAACGGCCAGATCGACGCGCTCGTCACCGACCTGCCCACCGCGTTCTACGTCACCGCCGCCCAGGTCGAGGGCTCCAAGATCGTGGGCCAGCTGCCCGCCGGCGGCGGCACCCCCGAGCAGTTCGGCATGGTGCTGGACAAGGGAAGTGCGCTCACCGAGTGCGTCAGCAAGGCGGTCGACGCGATCAAGGCGGACGGCACGCTCGACGCCATCACCAAGCAGTGGCTCACCGCCGACGCGGGTGCGCCCGTCCTGAAGTGAGCCAGAACCTGTGACGGTGCCCGCCCAGGCGTTCGTCGAGGTCAGCGACGTCCAGCGCGCCCGCGACTCCTACCGGAGGAAGCGGGCGCGCCGGGCGAGCGCCGTGTCCGTCGTGAGCACGCTCGTCGTCGCCGCCCTGACCGTGGCCGTCGTCACGGCCTCGCCCGGGTGGGAGCGCACCAAGCAGTCGTTCTTCGACTGGCAGATCGCGAAGGACTCCTTCCCCTCGATCCTCGAGGGGTTGTGGCTCAACCTGCGCATCCTCGTCGTGGCGGCGCTGGTCATCCTGCTGCTCGGCCTGCTGCTGGCCACCCTTCGCACGCTGCGCGGCGCCGTCTTCACCCCGCTGCGGCTGTTCGCGACGGTCTACGTCGACGTGTTCCGTGGGATGCCGCTGATCATCCTGCTCTACATCGTCGGATTCGGTGTGCCCGGCCTCCGGCTGCAGGGCGTGCCCAACAATCCCGCGGTGCTCGGCACGGTCGCGCTCGTGCTGACCTACTCGGCCTACGTGGCCGAGGTCTTCCGCGCCGGCATCGAATCGGTGCACCCGTCGCAGCGTGCCGCGGCCCGCGCGCTGGGGCTCTCGTACCGGCAGTCGATGCGGCTGGTGGTGCTGCCGCAGGCGGTCCGTCGGGTGGCTCCCCCGCTGCTCAACGACCTGGTGGCCCTGCAGAAGGACGTCGGCCTGGTCTCCGTGCTCGGGGCGGTCGACGCCGTCCGCGCCGCGCAGATCGCCTCCGCCGAGACGTTCAACTACACCCCCTACGTCGTGGCCGGACTGGTGTTCATCGCCCTCGCCGTGCCGACCGTGCGGCTGGCCGACTGGGTGACGGCACGCGCCCGCGGCCGCCAGGAGTCCGGGAGCGTGCTGTGAGCGGACCGACCACGAACGCGGTCCTGCGCTGCGAGAACGTCGTCAAGCGCTTCGGCTCCGCCGCGGTGCTCAAGGGCATCGACCTCGACGTGCACGAGCACGAGGTCGTCGTGCTCATCGGCGCCTCGGGCTCGGGCAAGTCCACGTTGCTGCGCTGCGTGAACCTGCTCGAGACCGTCGACGACGGCACCATCAGCCTGGACGGCGAGGACATCTGCGACCCGCGCGTGGACCCCGACGCCGTCCGCCGCCGGATGGGCATCGTCTTCCAGGCCTTCAACCTGTTCCCGCACATGACGGTGCTGGACAACATCACCCTCGCCCCCACCCGGGTGCACGGCACGCCCAGGCAGCAGGCCGAGCAGCAGGCGCTGGCTCTCCTACGCCGTGTCGGTCTCGAGGAGAAGGCCAGGGAGTACCCCGACCGCCTGTCCGGCGGGCAGCAGCAACGCGTCGCCATCGTGCGCTCGCTGGCCTACTCCCCCCGGCTGCTGCTGCTGGACGAGGTGACCAGCGCCCTGGACCCCGAGCTGGTCGGGGAGGTCCTCATGCTCGTCCGCGAGCTGAAGGAGCAGGGCATGACGATCCTCATGGCGACCCACGAGATGGGCTTCGCCCGGCAGGTGGCGGACCGCGTGTGCTTCCTCGACGGAGGCGTGCTGCTCGAGCAGGGCCCGCCCGAGCAGGTCCTCGCCGATCCCGTCCAGCCCCGGACCCGGCAGTTCCTCAGCCGGATCATCGAGGCAGGCCGGTTGTAGCCGGCTCGAGGCCCCTCCGGCGAAGGCGATGAGGGGCTTCTCTCGGGGGGCGGCTGTGAGCGTGCACGGCAGCACCCGGCGACGACACGGCGTCCTTCCGCGGCGCCACCCGGTCGGGTGACCGATACGGTGGGCGCGTGCTGGACGAGCCGGTCGAACGCCGCCGGTTGAGCGACATCGCCTTCGAACGCCTCCGTCACGCAATCGTCACCGGAGAGCTGGCCCCCGGCGAGAAGGTACGGGACGTCGACCTCTCGACCCGGCTCTCGTTGAGCCGCACGCCCGTGCGAGAGGCTCTGGTGCGGCTCGTCGACGCCGGGCTGGTCGAGGCCAAGCCGGGCGTGCACACGCGGGTGGCCGACCTCACCCGGGCCGACGTGGAGAACACCCTGTCGGTGCTCCAGCAGCTGGACCTGCTGGCGGTCCGGACCGCGGTCCCGCGCCTCACCCCCGCCGACGTCGAGGAGATGCGGGAGGCGCAGGAGCGGTTCACCCGGGCCGCCGCCGCGGACGACGCGGTGGCCGCGCTGGATGCCGACGACCGGTTCCACGGGGTGGTCGTCCGTGCCGCCGGCAACCCCGTCCTCGCCCGGCTCATCGACCAGATCCATCCGATGGTGCACCGGGTGCTCTACCGCAAGTTCTCCACCCTGCTCGGCGGACGGGACACCGTCGAGCACCACGACCGGCTGGTGGAGCTCTGCGCCGCCGGCGAGGCCGAGCAGGCGGCCCGGCTGTCCGCGGACCACTGGCGCCACCTCGGCGGCCTGATCGGCGAGCTCTTCGACGCCCGGGAGTTCAACCGGGAGTTCAACCGGGAGCTCGACCGGGGGTTCGACCAGGAGGTCAGCCGGTCCACCCGGTGACGGCCCACCACCGCTCACCCTCCACGCTCAGCCGCGAGCTGATCACGCCTCGCACCGGCGGTCGGCAGCCGGACTGAGCCCGCCCCGAGCGGGTAGTGCATGCCACCACAGAGCCCGGGCGAGGCGCCGGGGCGGGCGAGGAGGTGCGCCGTGCGCACGTGGCAGGTCGTCGTGCTGGTCGTCGTGATCGTCGTGCTGCTGCTGGCGCTGGGCGCCTGGTGGGCGGCCCGGCAGCGCGCGCGCAAGCGCTCCGAGCACCTGCGCGACCGGTTCGGGCCGGAGTACGAGGACACCCTGCGGCACGCGGGGTCGCGCCGGGACGCCGAGCGCGAGCTGGACGAGCGCGAGCAGCGCCGCCAGGCGGTGCAGGTCCGGGCGCTGGACCCGGTGCGGGCCCAGCAGTTCGCGGGTGAGTGGCAGACCGTCCAGAGCCGCTTCGTCGACGACCCCGAGGGGTGCGTTCGCCAGGCGGACGAGCTCGTGACCCGGGTGATGGACGAGCGCGGCTACCCCACCGGCGACCATGGCCGGCAGTACGAGGACATTTCGGTCGACCACCCGGACCTCGCCGCGGACTACCGCGCGGCGCACGGCATCGCCGGCGCGAGCCGCCGTGGTGAGGCCACCACCGAGCAGCTGCGCGAGGCGATGGTGCACTACCGCTCGCTGTTCGGCCGGCTGCTCGGGGACACCTCCGCCCCGCAGGACATCGCCGGCGAGCAGCGCGGGGCGCGCCCGACGATGCCCGACCCGACGACCACCGACCCGACGACCACCAGGGACTCGATGTCCGATCGAGCGAGGACGACGGACCTGCGCGGTGAGCAGGAGCCGATCGACTCCTACGGCGCCAGCCGGCTCGGCCGGCACGAGCGGCTTCCCGAGGACGGCCGCTGGGACGGGCGCGAGGACGGGCGCTAGCCGGCTCGCCCCACCCCCACCCGCAGACCGGCGAGAGCTCCGCTCCAGCCCACGCGAAGGAGGCCGGCACGGCTTTGGATAGCGTGCCGGGCATGGGACGGGTGGTGCTGTTCGGGGCGACGGGCTACACCGGGCGGCTCACCGCCCAGGCGCTGGTCCGCCGTGGCGTGGTGCCGGTGCTGGCCGGCCGGTCCGCGGGACGGCTGCAGGCGGTGGCCGCCGAGCTCGCGGCCGCCAACGCCGGGCCGGGCCTCGTGCCCGAGACCGTCGAGCTGGACGTCTCCCGGCCGTGGCAGCTCGCCCCGCTGCTCGAGCCGGACGACGTCCTGGTCACCACGGTCGGCCCGTTCCTGACCCTCGGCCGGCCCGCCCTCGCGGCCGCGATCGCGGCCGGCGCGACCTACGTCGACTCCACCGGCGAGCCGCCGTTCGTGGCCGAGGTGTTCGCCGAGCACGACGTGGAGGCACGCCGGACCGGGGCTCGGCTGCTCCCCGCGTTCGGCTACGACTACGTGCCCGGGCACCTCGCGGCCGGCCTCGCCCTCCGCGACGCCGGCGCGGCGGCCACCGCGGTCGACATCGGCTACTTCGTCACCGGGCGGGGCCGCTTCTCCACCGGCACCCTGGCCTCCGCGGTCGGGGTCCTCACCGAGCCGGCACCGGTCCGGCGCGACGGCCGGCTCGTGACCGAGCGCCCCGCCGCGCACGTGCGCTCCTTCGAGGTGGGCGGCCGGAGCCGCTCGGGCGTGAGCATCGGCGGCTCCGAGCACCACGCCCTCCCCCGCTCCTTCCCGCAGCTGCGCGACGTCGGGGTCTACCTCGGCTGGACCGACCGCGTCTCCCGCCTGGCGCAGGCCGGCTCGCTGGGGCTGTCGCTGGCCGGCCGCGTCCCGGGGCTCGGCTCGGCGGTCCGCTCGGGGATGGGCCTCGCCACCGCCCCGCTGGTGCGGCGCGGCGGCGGCCCGGACGAGCTGTCCCGCGCCGGCGCCGGGACGCTGGTGGTGGCCGAGGCGTGCGGCGCGGCCGGCGACGTGCAGGCCCGCGCCGTCGTCACCGGACCGAGCCCCTACGACCTCACCGCCGAGCTGCTCGCCTGGGCCGCCCAGCAGGCGCACGAGGGACACGTGCAGGGGACCGGCTCGCTGGGGCCGGTGGAGGCGTTCGGGCTGGACGGTCTGGAACAGGGCTGCCGGGAGCTGGGCCTGGCGCGGACGGAGGGGCTGTGAGCGGTCGCTGCGTGCTGGTGACGGGCGCGTCCCGGGGCATCGGAGCGGCCTGCGCCCGCGCCTTCGCCGAGGCGGGCGACCGCGTGGCCATCCACTACGGCTCGTCGGAGCAGCAGGCGCGCGAGGTGCTCGCGGCGCTGCCCGGCGAAGGGCACGTGCTCGTGCGCGGCGACCTGGCCGACGCCGAGCAGGTGCGGTCGTTCGTCGACGACGCCGCGACCGGCCTCGGCGGCCTGGACGTGCTGGTCAACAACGCCGCCGTCTATGTCGAGCACCGGATCGCCGACGTCTCCTACGAGCAGTGGCAGGACGCGTGGCGGCGGACCGTCGACGTCGACCTCGTCGGCACCGCCAACGTCACCTTCTGCGTGGCCCGGCACATGATCGCCGCCGGTACGGCGGGACGGATCGTCAACGTCTCCTCCCGGGGCGCGTTCCGCGGCGAGCCCCGCTACCCGGCCTACGGCGCGAGCAAGGCCGGGCTCAACGCGCTCGGCCAGTCCCTGGCTCGCGCCCTGGCCCCGCACGGCATCGCCGTCAGCAGCGTGGCCCCGGGCTACGTGGCCACCGACATGGCCGCGCACGTGCTCGACGGCCCCGACGGCCAGCGGATCCGCGGCGAGAGCCCGTTCGGCCGGGTGGCCCGGCCGGAGGAGGTGGCGGCCGCCGTGCTCTACCTCGCCTCGCCCGAGGCCGAGTGGGCCAGCGGCACCGTCCTCGACCTCAACGGGGCCAGCCACCTGCGCACCTGAGCGGTGTCTGACGACGTCGGACGTCACCCACCCGGCGCCCGCGGCGCGACTCCACCAGCCAGACCGCACCGGCGCTCACCAGGCCGACGAGGACTGCACGCGGGAGGCTGTGCGTCACGCCGGAGGCGGAGCCGGCAGAGATCGGTCCGAGGACCATGACCACGGTTCCCGGGCGTCGCGCGGTGCGCTCCGGCTCGGGTTCCTCGCGCACGCGGAGGACTGTACGCACTGGGCCTCGTCTCGTCCGCCATCCCCCGAGACAGCTCCTGGCTGGGTGGCGGGGGACGAGCCCGCAGCCAGCGCCGTCCACCGGCCGCCGCCGGCCCCAGCTGCAGCAGGCGGGGCCGCGCGTCTACAGCCGAGAGCCGGGCCGGGCACCGTCCACAGCTGCGCGGGCGGCCGGAGCACGCTGTCGTCGCCTGCTCCTAGGGTGGCCGGCATGGCTGCTCCCACCGACCTGACCGGCCCGCACGCCCTGCCCGCCGCGGATCGCGCGGCGCTGCGCGAGCGCGCCGAGGCGGTGCTGCGGGCCCTGGCCGGCGAGGGGGCGCGGCTGCGCGAGGACCAGTGGACCGCGATCGAGGCGCTGGTGGCCGACCGGCGCCGCGCGCTGGTGGTGCAGCGCACCGGCTGGGGCAAGTCCGCGGTCTACTTCGTGGCCACCGCGCTGCTGCGGGAGGCCGGCGCCGGGCCCACGCTGATCGTGTCCCCGCTGCTCGCCCTCATGCGCAACCAGGTGGAGGCGGCCGGGCGGGCCGGCATCCGGGCGCGCACCATCAACTCGGCCAACCTGGAGGAGTGGTCGGGCATCGAGGACGAGGTGCGCGCCGGCGACGTCGACGTGCTGCTGGTGAGCCCCGAGCGGCTCAACGCGGTCGGCTTCCGCGAGGAGGTGCTGCCCGCGCTGGCCGCCCGCGCGGGACTCGTCGTGGTGGACGAGGCGCACTGCATCAGCGACTGGGGCCACGACTTCCGGCCCGACTACCGCCGCCTGCGCGACGTCCTGGCCGACCTGCGCCCGGACGTGCCGGTGCTGGCCACCACGGCCACCGCCAACGAGCGGGTCACCCGCGACGTCGCCGAGCAGCTCGGCTCCAGCGTTGACGGCACTCCCCCGCTGGTCCTGCGCGGCTCGCTGGACCGCCCCTCGCTCCGGCTCGGCGTGCTCCGCCTGCCCACCTCCGCGCACCGTCTGGCGTGGCTCACCGAGCACCTGCGCGACCTGCCCGGCTCCGGGATCGTCTACTGCCTCACGGTGGCCCAGGCCGACGACGTCGCCGCCCATCTGCGCGCCCACGGCTACACCGTGGCCTCCTACTCCGGGCGCACTGAGGCCGCCGACCGCGCGGCCGCCGAGCAGGACCTGCTGGAGAACCGGGTCAAGGCGCTGGTGGCCACCTCCGCCCTCGGGATGGGATTCGACAAGCCGGACCTCGGTTTCGTGGTGCACGTCGGCGCGCCGCAGTCGCCGGTGGCCTACTACCAGCAGGTCGGCCGCGCCGGCCGCGCCGTGGAGCGGGCCGACGTGCTGCTGCTGCCCGGACCGGAGGACGAGGACGTCTGGCGCTGGTTCGACAGCGTCGCCTTCCCGCCCGAGCCGGTCGTGCGCCGTGCCCTCGAGGTGCTGGCGCAGGCGGACAAGCCGCTCTCCACCGCGGCGCTCGAGCCGCTGGTCGAGCTCAACCGGACCCGGATGGAGCAGCTGCTCAAGGTGCTCGACGTCGACGGCGCCGTCCGGCGCGTCCGCGGCGGGTGGGAGGCCACGGGCACCGAGTGGACCTACGACGCCGAGCGCTACGCCCGGGTGAGCGAGGCGCGGGCCCGGGAGCGCCAGGCGATGCGCGACTACGTGGGCGGCGGCCGCTGCCGGATGGCGTTCCTGCGCTCCCAGCTCGACGACGTCGACGTCGCCCCGTGCGGGCGCTGCGACGAGTGCGCCGGGCCGTTCGTGCCCACTGCCGTCAGCGACGCGGCCGCCCAGGAGGCGCGCGCGGAGACCAGGCGTCCCGGAGTGGAGCTCGCCCCGCGGGCGATGTGGCCCACCGGGCTGGCAGCGATCGGGGTGCCGCTGTCCGGGCGGATCCCCGCGGCGGAGGCTGCCGAGCCGGGGCGGGCGGTCGGACGGCTCTCCGACATCGGGTGGGGGCCGCGGCTGCGGGAGGTGCTGGGACCCGGGCCCGACGCCGTGCTCGCCGGCGCCGCATCGCCGGCCGACGGCGAGGTGCCCGACGACGTCGTCGCTGCGGTGGTCGAGGTGCTGCGCGCTTGGGACTGGGAGCGGCGGCCGGCCGGGGTGGTCGCCGTGCCCTCACGCACCCGCCCGCGGCTGGTCGCCTCGCTGGCCGAGCGCATCGCCGCGATCGGGCGGCTGCCGCTGCTCGGCCGGCTCGAGCACACCGGGAGGCCGGAGAGCGCGGCGGCGCGGACCAACAGCGCCCAGCGCGTCCGCGCGCTGCACGCGGCCCTCGAGGTCCCGCACGACCTCTCCGCCGCGCTGCCGGGCCTCGGTGGCCCGGTCCTGCTCGTGGACGACCTGTGGGTGACCGGCTGGACGGCCACGCTCGCCGCCCGGGCGCTGCGCCGGGCCGGCGCGCCCGCGGTGCTCCCGCTGGTGCTCGCCCAGGAGGCTTGAGCCGGGCACGTCCCGGGCACGGCGACGGGGAGGTCGACCGGACGGATCATCCGGTTCCGGGCTTGGGTCAGGACCGGCACGGGCCGAGGTAGTCCGGGATGACGATCCTGCCCGGCGGCGCCGCACCCCCGCCCCTGCCGACCCGACCGGCTCCCGTCGCGGCCCGGCCGTCCCGGCGGGCCGCGGTGCTGGCCGTCCTGGTGGCCGGCGTGGTGGCGGTGGCGGGCGGGGCGCTCGCCCTGCCCCGGCTCGCCCACGACCTCGGCGCGGCCGCCGCGAGCGCCGTGTCCCCCGCCGGGGTGCCGCACCGGGTGCCGGACGAGTCCGCCGCACCTCTGGGCCGGCCGGCCCCGGCACCGCTGGGCTCCGGCGGCTGGCGGCCGCTGCAGACCCATCCGGACGGCAGCCCGGTCACCTTCGACCCGTGCCGGCCGGTGCACTACGTGTGGCGGGACGAGACCGGCTCCGGCGAGCTGGCGAAGGTGCTGCCCAAGGCGCTGGCGCAGCTGACGGCCGCGACCGGGCTGCGCTTCGTCGACGACGGGCGCACCGACGAGCCGGTCACGCCGGACCGTGCGGCCTACCAGCCGGCCCGCTACGGCGACCGCTGGGCACCGGTGCTGGTCGTCTGGCGGGCCGGTGGGGTGGACGCGGGCCAGCACCCCGACGCCCTGGGGCTGGCCGGGCCGGCCTCCTACGGCACCTCGGAGAAGGACGTCCACTTCGTCACCGGGTCGGCCGCCTTCGCCGGCACCGCCCTGGACCTGCGCGCCCGCACCGGTGGCGAGGCCTGGGTGGAGGCGGTGGTGCTGCACGAGCTGGGCCACCTGGTGGGCCTGGACCACGTGGACGACCCCTACCAGGTCATGTACCCGGCCAACGTCGCACCGCTGCCCGCCTACCGCGACGGCGACCTGCGCGGGCTCGAGCAGCTCGGCCTGGGCCGGTGCGTCAGCGGCCCGTGAGTCCGCCAGCAGGCTGTGGCGTCCAGTCCGCGTCCACCGGACGCAAGGCCGACAAGCCGGCGGTTCGACACCATGCAGGAACCCTCGCCGAACACCCCCTGGACCGTCCCGGAGGAGCACGTGGCTCGCCGCTATCCGAAAGGCTGCGCAGTCACGCTGGACCCGCCCCACTGGGTGTCACAACGCGACGCGGCGCACGAGCTCGGCATCAACGTCTTCCGCATCGGCGTGCTCATCAGCAACGGCCACCTGGAAGCAGCTGAGACCTCACTGCACGAGATGGGTGTCTCACGCGTCAGTCTGGATGAGGAGCTGCGTTGGCGCCGCGACGCTCCCCTGGTGCGGAGGGGGCTGGTGCGCCCCATCAGGGACGCTCTGAGCTGGCTCTAGCTCCCGCCCTCATAGGCGTCTTTCGGATGCGGCCCACGTGATGAGCGCCGGTCGAGCTCGGCCAGCAGCCAGCGCGGCCCGGTGGGCAGCACCTGCGCCGGCAGCCGGTCGCGCAGGCCGCGGTCGGCGGTGACGACGACGGTGTCCAGAGCCCTCCCGGCCGCCGCGTCCTCGCTCACCAGGTCCACCAGCGCGTCGTCGCCGGAAGCCGGAGCCCGGACGACGCCCACACCGGCGGCCTCCGCCACGGCCGTCCCCGCGCGCCGTGCCGCCCCTTCCACCACCACGACCAGGTCGGCCACCCACCCGAAGCCGCCCTCGGGCAGGGCGACGGTCGTCGCCGGCAGCCCGCTCAGCCGGGCCAGCAGCCGCTCCGCCGCACCCGCCCGATCCCGCCACCAGCCGTCGGGGCGCGACCCCACCACGTTGGCGGCGTCGACGACGAGGCGCACCGGGCGGGCCCGCAGCCGGGGCCAGGACAGGGCGAAGTGCGGGTGCAGCGGCAGCTGCTCCACCTCGTCCTCGGGCACCCAGCGCAGCTCGATGCTCTCGCGCTGCAGCACGGTCGGCAGCGGGCACGGGGCGTCGGCGACCACGGTGACGTAGGACCAGCCGCCATGGTCGTCGTCGTGCTCGGCGCGCACCGACAGCGCGTCGGAGTCCAGCGAGGTCTCCTCACCGGCCTCGCGCACCGCGGCCTGCTCGGCGCTCTCGTGCGAGTCCCGCGCCCCGCCCGGCACCCCCCAGGTGCCTCCGGAGGCGCTCCACTGCGCGCGGTGCTGCAGCAGCACGTGCGACCGCTGGTCGGCCCCGGGCGCCCGGACCAGCAGCCCGGCCGCCCCGTGCACGCCCCAGTGCTCGTGACCGAGGCCGCACCGGGTCCAGCCGTCACCGTCTCCGCGCACCCGCCGAGCCTCGCACGGGCCCCGGTGGCCCGCACCCGGCGCCCCGCCGCGCGGGCGGTCACCCCGCCAGCAGCTGGTGGACCAGCAGGGCGCTGTCCCGGGCGGCCTCGCGCAGCAGGTGCGGTGCGGCGCCGCGCTCGATGCCCTCGCGCAGCAGCAGCGCCATCGAGTAGGTCGGGTCGGACTCGTGGACCCGGTCCAGGCAGACGTTGGCGAGCGCGCCGTCGCCCTGGGCATAGGCGAACCAGCCGAGCAGCGTGGTGCAGGCGGAGTCCTCGGGCGGGAGGGCGCGCGGGACGACCGCCAGCAGCAGGGCGATGGCGTCGTCGGCGGCCTCCGGGTCGTCGGTCAGCACCCGGCACACCACCGCGTCGCGGGTCAGGATGTCCTCCAGGCCGATGCTGAGGCGGGCGACGACCTCATCGGGCACCACCCGCCGCTGGGGCAGCGCACGGACCCACTCGTCCCAGAGGTCGAGCGTCTGCCAGCGCAGGAACGAGGCGCTGCGGACCGCCTCGACCCGGGCGGCGAGCTCAGCCCGGAGCGCGTCGCGCAGCTCCCGCTGGCGCTCGAGCTCCTCGCCCTCGAACCGGGCCACGCTGCGCACCAGCGCGGCCCGGTCCGGCAGCATCGACCGCCCGACCAGCGCGCTCGCGGCGGCGAACGGGCCGGAGTCCAGGGCCGGCCGCGCGGTGCCGTCCGGCGGGCAGCACCCGGTGTCCCGGCAGACGTAGCTCCACCAGGCGTCCGGCCCCACAGCGAGGGCGTCCAGCATCGGAGCGTCGACGTCGGCGAGCGCGTCGGCCAGCTGCTCGACGAGCCGACGGAAGGGCAGCGGCGCACCGGCGCGGGCCGAACCGCTCCAGATGATCACCACCGACCCGCAGGCCCCGGCCTGCGCCGCCCGGGCGGCCAGCATCTCGGCCACCTCCTCGCCGAGCTCGGCCGCCTCGTCCGGGTCGAGCTGGGCCTCGTCCAGCAGCTCCTCGTCGGGGTCGTCGGCCAGCAGCGGGGGCAGGTCGACCCGCTCGGTGAGGACGATCCGGGTCTTGCCCTCGTCGGTCTCGCGCAGGGCCACCACCACGACGCTCTCGGCCGGCTCGAAGCCGACCAGGTGCGGCACAGCGGCCACCAGGGACGCCGGGCCGGACAGCTTGACCACCGTCTGCGGCCGGTCGACGACCCTCCGGGGCCGGGACGGGGATCGGCTCTCGGCGGGGCGGTTGCCGCGCTCCCGGCCGCGGCGTCCGCGCCGGCGGTCCTCTCGGCGCGGGTGCCGGCGCGGGGGCAGGTCGCCGGCCGCGCGGGTCGGTCCCAGGGCGCCGGCGGTCGCGGGAGCAGGGGACTCGGGCCGGACGAACTCGGCCAGGTGCAACCAGGGTGCGGTCGGCTCGGCCGGCGGGACGGGCTCGAACGGTTCGAGCGGCTCGGGCGGTTCGGGCAGCGAGGGCAGCGACGTCATGGCTGCGAGCCTGCGCCGGACGGAGCGGAGGCGGGGCGACGATCTTGTCGCCTGTGGACGGTGTCGTAGGACCGCGGCGCGCCTGTGGAGAACGCGCCCGGCGACGCCGGGCCGCCCGACCGGGATCAGCCCAACGGAACGCGCCAGACCAGCCGGGTCCCGCGCCCCTCCCCCGGCTCGGCCGTGCACTCGCCGCCCAGCGCGCCGGCCCGCGCGGCGAGGTTGGCCAGCCCGCTGCGCCGCCCGGACGGGGCGATGCCCACGCCGTCGTCCACCACCACCAGCGCCACCCCGTCCTCATCGACGCGGAGCGTCACGTGCACCCGGGTGGCACCGGCGTGCCGGCCGGCGTTGGACAGCGCCTCGCGGGCGGCGGCCACCACGGCGTCGGCGACGTCGTCGGGCACGGCGCTGTCGACCGGCCCGATGAGGGAGACGGTCGGCTCGAACCCGAGGGACACGACCGCCTCCTGCGCCTCGGCGAGCAGCCGGGTGCGCAGCGTGACCGGGGCGTTCTCCACCGGCGTCTGCAGCTGGAAGATCGCCGAGCGGATCTCGCGGATCGTCTGGTCCAGGTCGGCGATGCTCTTGTCCAGCTGCCCGGCCACCTCCGCGCCCACCAGGTGGCTGACCGCGGCCAGGCCCATCCCGGTGGCGTAGATGCGCTGGATGACCAGGTCGTGCAGGTCGCGGGCGATCCGCTCGCGGTCCTGGTGCACCGCCAGCGCCCGCCGGTCGTCGGCCGCCTGGCCGAGGACCAGCGCGACGGCGGCCTGGCCGCCGAACACCTCCAGGACGCCGGGGTCCACTCGGGGAACCGCTCGCCGCCCAGCGGGCGGACCACCGCCAGCGCGCCCAGCGCACGCTCCTCGCTCACCAGCGGCACGCACACCGTGGGGCCGGTGTGCGCGAGCAGGCCCACGCCCTCGTCGCCGTCCAGGGTGAGCGGCTGGCGGGCTCGCACGACCTCGGTGACCGGGTCGTCCTCCCCTGCCACCGCCCCCAGCAGCCCGCCCTGGTCCGGCCCGCTCACCACCTCGGCCACCAGGTAGCCGCCGGGCTGCGGCAGCAGCACGAAGGCGTCCTCGGCCCCGCACAGCGCGCGGGCCTCCTCGGCGACCAGCTGCAGCACGGCGTCGACGCCGGCGCCGGACAGGACCGAGGTGGTGATGTCCCGGCTGGCCCGCTCCACCTGCGCGCGCAGGTCGGTCTCGGCCAGCAGCCGGGCGTTCTCCACGGCGGTGCCAGCGGCTGCCGCCAGCGCGCCCACCACGGCCTCGTCGAACTCGGTGAACGGGCCGCCCCCGGCCTTCTCGGTGAGGTAGAGGTTGCCGAACACCCGGCCGCGGCTGACGATCGGGACGCCCAGGAACGAGGCCATCGGCGGGTGGTTGGCCGGGAAGCCGACCGAGGCCGGGTGCGCCTTCACGTCGTCCAGCCGCAACGGGTGCGGGTCGTCGATGAGGACGCCGAGCACGCCCTGTCCGCGCGGAAGGTGTCCGATGCGGTCGGCGGACTCGGGGTCGATGCCGACGTGCACGAACCGCTCGAGGCCGCCGTAGCGGCCGACGACCCCGAGGGCGCCGTAGCGCGCACCGACCAGCTCGCAGGCCGCCGAGACGATCCGCTCCAGCGTGGGGGTCAGGTCGGCGGCCTTGCCGACGGTGACGAAGGCGTCGAGCAGCGCCGCGAGGCGCTTGGGGTCCAGGTCCAGCTGCGGCTCGGAGCTCACGTCGGTCTCACGCCGGGCTCACGCCGGTCCCCACGGCGCGCCGCGGTGGCGCGCCTCGTTGACGTAGAGCGCGGCCTGGGTGCGCCGCTGCAGGCCGAGCTTGGCCAGCAGGCTGGTGACGTAGTTCTTCACGGTCTTCTCGGCCAGGTGCAGCCGCTCGCCGATCTCGCGGTTGGTCAGGCCCTCGCCGATGAGGTCGAGCACGGCTCGCTCCTGGTCGGTCAGCGTGGCCAGGCGGGCGTCCTGCTGCTCGCCCTTGCGCAGCCGCTCGAGCACGCGCGCGGTGGCGCCGGGGTCCAGCAGCGAGCGACCGGCGGCCACCTTGCGGATGGCCTCGATGAGCTCGCCGCTGCGGATCTCCTTGAGCACGTAGCCGGAGGCGCCCGCCATGATCGAGTCGAACAGTGCCTCGTCGTCCGCGAACGAGGTGAGCATGAGGCAGGCCAGGCCCGGCAGCTGCGAGCGCAGGTCGCGGCACACCTCCACCCCGTTGCCGTCGGGCAGGCGCACGTCCAGCACCGCGACGTCGGGATGGACAGTCGGCGCCCGGTGCATGGCCTCGGTGGCGGTGCCGGCCTCGCCGACGACCTCCATGTCGTCCTGCACGTCGATGAGCTGGGCCAGCCCGCGTCGGACGATCTCGTGGTCGTCGAGCAGGAACACCCGGATCTTTCCCTCAGCCATGGGCACAGCGTGGCACGAACCTGACCGCATCGGGGGCCGCGAGCGGTGACCAAGGTCCTTTCGCTTCGAGGACGGCGGTCCGTTCCGCACGCGTTCGCGAGGGCTCACCGTGGCAGATGCCCGGTGGGTTCCATCCCCCGGGCGACCTCCCGCGTCGGAGGCCCGGGACGGATGGAGGAATCATGAGCACTCGCACCGGACGTGTGGGCACGGAGTACGTCCACCCGGAGCTGGCAGAGCTCGGGCAGGAGCGGCGCAGCGCGCTCGTGGCCCGCTACAGCTTCGCGGTGGCACGGATCGCCCTCGGGTGGACCTTCCTGTGGGCGTTCCTCGACAAGACCTTCGGCTGGGGCTACGCGACCCCGAGCGCCAAGGCCTGGATCAACGGCGGCTCGCCGACCACCGGCTTCCTCAAGGGCGTGTCGGGCCCCTTCGACGGGTTCTTCAACGCGATGGCCGGGGACGCGTGGGCCGACTGGCTGTTCATGGCCGGCCTGCTCGGCATCGGCGTCGCCCTGATGGCCGGGGTGTTCATGCGGATCGCGGCCGGGGCGGCGGCGGTCCTGCTGGTGCTCATGTGGATGGCGTCGCTGCCGCTGGACACCAACCCGTTCATGGACGACCACCTGGTCTACGCGATCGTCATCATCGGGCTGGCCGCCTTCGGGGCGGGCGACACCCTCGGCCTCGGCCGGATCTGGTCCTCCCTGGGCTTCGTGCAGCGCTCCCCCGTGCTGAAGTAGTCGGCACCCTCGCCCGCGGGCGCGACCGGGAGGCCGCGCCCGCTCGGCTGTCACGGCGCGACAGCACCGGAACGTCGGCGTTACCCGGTGCTAACACCGGCCTCCTAGCGTCCGGCGCCATGCAGACCGCACACCTGCCGCCCACACGCCGCGACCGCCCGCTCCGGCCGGTGCCCTCCACCACCGCGGACGTCCCTCCTGCCGACGGGCAGCCGGACCGCTGGGTGCCGGTGCGGCACCTGCGGCTCGAGCTGGGCGAGGGCGAGCTGCTGCTGCTCCTGCTGCGGGCCGGGTGGCTGCGCGACGTGGCCCCGCTGCTGGCCGGCCTGCCCAGCCCGGCCATGGACGGCGACGGGCACCGGCTGGTGCGGCTGCGGTGGCGGCCGGACCTGCTCCTGGTGCACCTGCGCGACGTCGCGCTCGTGCGCGAGGTGGCCGCCCGGGCGGACGTCCGGCCCCAGTCGGCCTGACGGTGTCCAGAAGAGTCGCTCAGCCCACGAGGGCGCGGGCCCAGGCGTCCAGGGTGGGCGCCTCGAGGTCGGCGGGCTCGAAGTAGGGGGCGCGCTCCTGCTCCAGCCGGCTCACCCATCCGCTGCGCAGCCCGGCCCGGCGGGCGCCGTGGCAGTCCCACGCGTGCACGGCGACCAGCACGACCCGCTGCGGCGGGACGCCGGCCCGGGCCGCGGCGTGCAGGTAGGGCTCGGGGGCGGGCTTCCAGCGCAGGACGTCGTCCACCGACAAGGTGGTCTCCACCAGGTCGGCCAGGCCGTTGCGCTGCAGCATGGCGGCGGTGCCCGCCGACGTCCCGTTCGTCAGGGTGACCAGCCGCAGACCGGCCTCGCGCAGGATCCGCATCGCGGGCTCGACGTCGGGGTGCGCGTCCAGCTCGCGCATCGCCCCGACCACCTCCGACACGGCGTCGGAGGACAGCGGGTGGCCGGCCGTCCGCGCGACGGACGCCAGCGCCGCCGCGCCGACCTCGGGGAACGAGGCGTACTCGCCCAGCGCGGTGAGCGCGAAGCCGTCGCGGAGGCTCCGGGCGAACCAGGTCTCCACCAGGTGACCCGGCAGCCCGTGCTCCTCCATCGCCGCTCGCACGGCACCCAGCGAGAACAACGTCTCGTTGACGTCGAACGCCACCACGTCGACGTCGTCCCTCGTCAGTCCCGGCACCGGCTTCCGCCCCTCACGTCGTCTCCGCGGCATCCTGCTCGCGTCGCTCTTCCCGCTGGCGGTCACCGTACGCAGCCCGGGATTCGCAGGCAGGACTCGCGTGAGGACGTAGGACCCTTGGGGGGTGCGAGGCCTTCTTCCTACCGTCGATCCGTCGGCCGGTGGAACGGCACCGGCCCCGCAACCCCGGGAGGCGCCATGCAGGCCACGGTCGGGGACCACCTCGTGGTCTACAACCGACACCTCGACGAGCCGGTCCGCGACGGCGAGGTGGTCGAGGTCCGCGGTCCGGAGGGGGCACCCCCCTACGTCGTGCGCTGGTCCGACACCGGTCACACGTCCCTGTACTACCCGGGCCCCGACGCCCAGGTGCACCACATCGAGCACCGCTCCCCCGCGTGAAGACCGTGGCTGCCCAGCAGCCATGACCAGCCGGAAGGCACGAGGCGGTAGCGGGCGAGGAGGCGGACATGCTCGTCCAGGAGGTCATGACCCACCACGTCGTGACCGTGCGCGAGGAGACGCGGCTGCGCGAGGCGCTGCGCCTCCTCGACCAGCACGAGGTCACCGCGCTGCCGGTCATCGACGGCGCCGGGCACGTGGTCGGTGTCGTCAGCGAGGCGGACCTGGTGACCGCGATCGCGGCCGCCGGCGGCGCCGACGTGTTCCACGGCCGGCCCGACGGCCGACGGCCGATGGTGGTGGCCGAGGTGATGAGCCGGCACCCCGTCGTCATCACCGCCGACGCCGACCTCACCGAGGCGCTCGACGTCTTCGCCGGCGGCGTGTTCAAGATGCTCCCCGTCGTCGAGCGGGGCGTCATCCACGGGGTGCTCAGCCGGCGCGACGTCATCCGCGCCTACGCGCGGTCGGACGAACGGCTGCAGGGCAAGGTGGAGGACCTGCTCGCCGAGGCCGAGCCCGGGGACCGCTTCGTGGTCACCTGCCGGGACGGGACGGTGGAGGTCTCGGGCGGGCGCGACGAGCGGGCACGGCGGGTGGCCGCGGTGCTGGCCCGCACCGTCCCCGGGGTCACCGAGGTGACCGTGGCCCCGGCCGACACCGTCGTGACCCAGCCGCGGGTCCCGCAGCAATAGGCGGCAGCAGGCAGAAGACGGACGTGCGCAGCGAGCACAGCGAGCACAGCGGGACCAGAGCGAGCCGGAGGTGGGCGTGACCACGCTGCCCGGGACCGGGCGCCCGACCGCCCGCCCGCTGACCCTTCCCGGTCCTCGTCCGGGCGAGCCGGCGGCGGCCGTCCGCACCGAGGCCCTCACCAAGTACTACGGCGGCTGGCCGAGGCGCCGGCGCGACCGCGGCGTGGTCGACCTCGACCTGGAGGTGCTGCGCGGGGAGGTGTTCGGCTTCCTCGGGCCCAACGGGGCGGGGAAGACGACCACCATCAGGCTGCTGCTCGACCTGGTGCGCCCCACGTCCGGACGGGCCCTGGTGCTCGGGCACGACGCGCAGACCGCCGCGCTCGAGGTGCGCCGGCGCGTGGGCTACCTGCCCGGGGACCTGTCCCTCTACGGACGCCTCACCGGCGAGGAGCACGTGCGCTACCTCGCCGCGCTGCGTCCCGGCACGGACCTCACGGTGGCGCACGCGCTGGCCGACCGGCTCGACCTGGACCTCGCCCGGCCGGCCGCGGCCCTGTCCAAGGGCAACCGGCAGAAGCTCGGTCTGGTGCTGGCGATGCAGCACCGTCCCGAGCTGCTGGTGCTGGACGAGCCCACGAGCGGACTCGACCCGCTGGTGCAGCGGGAGTTCCACGCGATGCTCGGCGAGGTCACGGCGGCCGGAGGAACGGTCTTCCTGTCCTCCCACGTCCTGTCGGAGGTCGAGCGGGTGGCCGACCGCGTGGCGGTGGTGGACCAGGGGCGCCTGGTCGTCGTCGCACGGGTCGACGACCTCAAGCAGGGCGCGGCCCGCGAGCTGGAGCTGGAGTTCCGCGGGGAGCCGCCGGTGGCCGAGCTCCGCGCGCTGCCCATGGTCCGCGACGTCGTCGCGGGGCCCCACCGCGCGCACGTGCGCGTGAACGGGCCGGTCGGCGAGGTGCTCGGCGTGGCGGCCGCGCACGAGCTGCTCGACGTCGTCAGCCACGAGCCCGAGCTCGAGGACATCGTGCTCGACCTGCTCGCCACGAGGAGCGCGTCATGAGCGCGACCGGCGCCACTGTCACCCCTGGCGGTTCCTCCTCCAGCCTGTCCGGGCCGGTCGAGGTGGCCCTGCAGGAGACGAGGGAGCACCGGCGCGGGATGCTCGGCTGGTCCCTCGGGCTCGCGGTGCTCGCGGCGTTCCAGCTGTCGGTCTATCCCACGGTGAAGGACCAGGCCGCCGGCATGCAGCAGCTCGTGGAGCAGATGCCGGAGGCGCTCAAGTCGCTGCTGGGCACCGCCGCTGACTACACGACCGGGCCGGGCTACCTGCAGACCGAGATGTTCGGCTTCTTCGTGCCGCTGGTCCTGATCACCATCGGGATCGCCAGGGGCGCCGAGTGCGTGGCCGGCGAGGAGGAGCGCGGGACGCTCGAGCTGCTGATGGCCACCCCGGTGCGGCGCGGCGCCGTGGTCGTGGCCAAGGCGGTCGCCGTCCTGGTGGCCGTGCTGGTCGTGG
>JBQCIO010000290.1:0-12115 GCA_051953655.1 Motilibacteraceae bacterium | reverse complement strand
CTCGCGGTGGCCGGGGGAGCGGAGGCCTGCCTGACCGACACCTACCTCGCCGCCTTCCGCGGCATGGGCGCCCTCACCCGCACCGGCATCTCCCGGCCCTTCGACGTCGACCGCGACGGGTTCGCGGCCGGCGAGGGCGCCGGCGTGCTCGTGCTCGAGCCGCTCGACGCTGCGCAGGCTCGCGGTGCCCGGATGCATCTGGAGGTGCTCGGCACGGGCTCCACCTCCGACGCCCACCACCTCACCGCCCCGCGCACGGACGGCGCCGGCGCGGTGGCCGCCATGCGCCTCGCCCTCGCCGACGCCGGGCTCACCCCCGCCGACGTCGCCCAGGTCAACGCCCACGGGACGTCGACACCGCTGAACGACGTGACCGAGGCCCGCGCGGTCGCGGAGGTCCTCGGCGCACACCGGCCGCCGGTCACCAGCGTCAAGGGCGTCACCGGCCACACCCTGGGCGCGGCCGGAGCCGTCGAGGCCGTGGCCGTGGCGCTCAGCGTCCGCCACCGCCTCGTGCCGCCCACCGCCGGACTGGTCGACGTCGACCCCGCGGTGGCCGCGACCGGCGTCGACGTCGTGCGCGGCGAGCCCCGCCCGTGGGAGCCGGGGCCGGTGCTGTCCACCTCGTTCGGGTTCGGCGGGCACAACGCGGCGCTGGTGCTGGCGCCGGTCTCCGGATCTTGAGGCAGGTGCACGCTCGGGAGGGTGCACAGCGCAGCAAGATCTCGCTTCGAGGCCGGTCTGCTCGGCGGCTGCGGTCGGGCCCAAGGCCGAAGGCGCTGGTGACGAGGGGAGCCGGGCGCGGCGCCGGTCAAGCGGCCCGCCCGCGGGCGCGCGATGATCAGCAGGATTGGGTGAAGGTGCCCTTGTGACGAACCTATTGGCTGAAGGGCACCTTCACCCAAGCGGGCTTCCCGGGGGAGACCGCCAGCCGAGCCTCGCGGGAGCGCGCGCCCACCCGACCGCGACCGCGTGGGAGATGATCGGCCAGTGACACGTGCGGAGCTCCCCAGCGTCCCCGAGTCCACCCTCTGGCCGCAGGCCCTGGCCGAGCTCCCGACGTCGTCCGCCCCCGCCCCCTGGACCACGCAGGTCCGCGCCATCCTCTGGACCCACCGAGCCACGCCCTGGCGCGAGCTGGGGGAGGCGCCCACCCGGCCGACCATCCCCCTCACGGTGGCCGCCGTCGTCGACTACCTCGACACCCCCGTCGGCCCCTACTCCGAGGTCTTCGCCAGCCCCCGCCTGCTGCGCGCGGTCGACGTGCCGACCCTGAGCATCCCGTTCATCGCCGTGGACTCGCCCGCGTCCGTGCACGGCGGGCGCCGCGAGTGGGCGCTGCCCAAGACCCTGGCTCGTTTCGTCTGGTGGCGCACCGGCGCAGAGCCCAGCGGCGTGCGGGCGGAGTCGGCAGCCGGCGCGCCGGCGCCCTGGTGGGTCGACGTCGACGTCGTCCGCCGCTCGCCGCGCTTCCCCCTGTCCGGCGCGCTGCGGCTGGCCCAGCCCTGGCCGGACGGGCGGTGGCGGCGGGCGGACGTGTCGCTGCGCGGGAGGGCCCGGCTGGCCCGGGTGCGCACGGCGGCCGGCGGGCCCACGCTGCCGCGCTGGCTGCTCGCCGGCACGCACGTGGGGCTGGTCGTCGAGGGCGAGATGACGATCAGCCGCCCCCGCTGACCACAGCGCTCAGCCCTTGAGGTCGGGGAAGTCCTCGTCCCGGTACTCGCCCGCGGGCCGGTCGCTGTAGCCCTCCTCGGCGGTGCGCAGCTCGACCCGGCGGATCTTGCCCGACACCGTCTTGGGCAGGTCGGCGAACTCCAGCCGCCGCACCCGCTTGTACGGCGCCAGCGAGGTGCGGGCGTGGGCGAGGATCTCCCGCGCGGTCTCGGCGGTGGGCTCCCAGCCGGCGGCCAGCACGACGTAGGCCTTGGGCACCGCCAGGCGCACCGGGTCCGGCGCGGGGACGACCGCGGCCTCGGCCACCGCCGGGTGCTCGACCAGCACGCTCTCCAGCTCGAACGGGCTGATCCGGTAGTCGCTGGCCTTGAACACGTCGTCGGCGCGCCCGACGTAGGTGATGTAGCCCTCGCTGTCGCGCTGGGCGACGTCGCCGGTGTGGTAGTAGCCGCCGCGCATGGCCTCGTCGGTGCGCTCGGCGTCGTCGCGGTAGCCGACCATCAGCCCCGCCGGCCGGGCCGACAGGTCCAGGCAGACCTCGCCCTCCTCGCCCGGCTCGGCGGTGATCGGGTCGACCAGCGCCACCGTGTAGCCGGGCAGCGGCCGGCCCATCGAGCCGGGCTTCACCGGCTGGCCGGGCGGGTTGCCGATCTGGGCGGTGGTCTCGGTCTGGCCGAAGCCATCGCGGACCACCAGGTCCCAGGCGCGGCGTACCTGGTCGATGACCTCGGGGTTGAGCGGCTCGCCGGCGCTGACCACCTCGCGCAGCGGCGGGCGCCACGCCGAGAGGTCCTCCTGCACGAGCATCCGCCAGACCGTGGGCGGGGCGCAGAACGTGGTGACGCCGGCGCGGACCATCGCGTCGAGCAGCCGCTTGGCGTCGAAGCGGGCCTGGTTGACCACCAGCACGGTGGCGCCGGCGTTCCAGGGGGCGAACACGCTGGACCACGCGTGCTTGGCCCAGCCCGGGGAGGAGACGTTGAGGTGCACGTCGCCGGGGCGCAGGCCCACCCAGTACATCGTGGACAGGTGCCCGATCGGGTAGCTCGCGTGCGTGTGCTCGACCAGCTTGGGCAGCGCGGTGGTGCCGGAGGTGAAGTAGAGCAGCAGGGTCTCGTCCGGGTCGGTCTCGACCTCGGGCACGAAGGTCTCGAGGTGCTGCTCGGCGTCGGCGAAGCGCAGCCAGCCGGGCACCGGGGCGCCGACGGCGATCCGCGTCCAGTCGCCGTGGATGCCCTCGTAGCGGCCGGTGTCCTCGCTGCGCGCCACCACGTGCTTGACGTGCCCGCGGTCGATCCGGTCGCGCAGGTCGTTCGTGCCCAGCAGCGTGGTGGCCGGGATGACCACGGCGCCGAGCTTCATCGCGGCCAGCAGGGTGACCCACAGCTCGTACTGGTTGCCCAGCACCAGCAGGATCCGGTCGCCGCGGTCCACGCCCTCGGCGCGCAGCCAGTCGGCCAGCTGCGCCGAGCGGTCGGCCAGCTCGCGGTAGCTGTAGCGGCCCTCGGTGCCGTCCTCGTCCAGGATCACCAGCGCGGGGACGTCGGGCTGTTCGTCGGCCAGGGCGTCGAACCAGTCGACCGCCCAGTTGAAGTGCTCCGGCCGGGGCCAGGCGAACTCGGCGTAGGCCCGCGGCCAGTCCTCGCGCAGCTCCAGCAGCAGGTCGCGCGCCGCCCGGAACCGCTGGTGGCCCTCCGACCGCTCGTCGGAGCCGGCCGTCGTCCCCGTGATCCCCTCGCTCATGCCCGGAGCCTTCCACCCGCCCCGTGCCCGGAGCAACGGTCCCGACGCCCGCTCGGCCCGCCGCTGACCGTTTTGCGCAGGCGCCGAACCTCGCCGAAGCGGCGTGTCGCGCCGATCGGGGGCGACACGCCGAGGAGTGCCTGCGCGAATCCGTTCGGGCGGCGTCGACGGCGACCGGCCCGAGCCCTAGGGACGCGCCCCCAGCCGGGTGACGACCCGGGCCGCGGTGGCGCAGCCGAGCGAGAGGGCGTCGGCGGGGGAGCGGCCGGCGAGCCAGGCGGAGAGGAAGCCGGCGCCGAAGGCGTCGCCGGCGCCGGTGGTGTCCACGACGTCGACCGGCTGGGCGGTCGCCCGGGCCGACCGCTCGCCCGACGTCCAGAGCGCGCCCTGCGCCCCGAGCTTCACCACCACCTGCGGATAGGTGCGCGCCAGCACGGCGGCGGACTGCTCGGGATCGCCTCGCCCCGAGAGCCCGGCCCCCGAGAGGACAGCCGCCTCCTCGGCGTTGGCCAGCAGCAGGTCCACGCCCGCGGTCCAGGCGAGGAACCGGACGACGCCGACCTCCTCCAGCCATCCCGCGGAGGACGGGTCCACCGACGTCGTCGCGCCGGCCGCGCGCGCCCGGGACAGCGCCTCAACCCCGGCCGCCCGGCTGCCCTCGTTGAGCAGGACGTAGCCGGACAGGTGCAGGTGCGCTCCGGCGGGGACCGGCGGCAGGTCGGCCACCGACAGCCGGGTGTTGGCGCCGCTGTCGGGCAGCATCGTGCGCTCCCCGCCAGGCTCGACCAGCACGACGCAGGTGCCGGTGGGCGCCTCGTCGTCGACCGCGACGTGGCAGCGGACCCCGTCGGCGGCCAGCGCGGCGCGTGCCGCCGAGCCGAGGGCGTCGGCGCCGCCGCGGGCCACGTAGGTGACGTCGAGCCCGAGCACCGCGGCCCACGCGGCGAGGTTGGCCGCCGAGCCGCCCGGCCGCAGCGCGACGGAGGACGGGGTGTCGCCGCCCCGGCGCAGCGACCCGGAGAGCGCGACGACGACGTCCGCCATCACGTCGCCCACGACGAACAGCGGGCGGGGGGACGTCGTGGTCGGCTCGCTCACTCGGCGCCCAGCCGGGCGTGGGCGACCGCGATCCGGGCGGCCAGGGCGGCGTTGGCCAGCACCAGCGCCACGTTGACCCGCAGGCTCTCCCCGGCGGTCTCGCGGTGGAAGAACTCCAGCAGGAACGGGGTGACGTCCTTGCCGCGCACCCCCGCCTCCGCGGCGGCGGCGAGCCCGGCGTGCAGCACCTGGTCGTGCAGCGCCGGGTCGAGCTGCTCGGCCTCGGGCAGCGGGTTGGCCACCACCAGCCCGTGCCGGTCGGTGGCCAGCACCTCGCGGGCGCGCATCACCTCGGCCACCTCGTGCGCGGACTCGACCCGCCACTCCACGGGGTGGCCGGAGTCGCGCAGGTAGAAGCCGGGGAAGCGGTCGGTGCCGAAGCCCAGCAGGCCGACGTTGAGGGTCTCGAGCCGCTCCAGGGTGGCCGGCACGTCGAGGATCGACTTCACCCCGGCGCACACGACGGTGATGCCCGTGGTCGACAGGGTGGTCAGGTCGGCCGACTCGTCCCAGGTGTCGCGCGCCTCGCGGTGCACCCCGCCCAGGCCGCCGGTGGCGAACACCCGGATGCCGACCAGGTCGGCCAGGTGCGAGGTGGAGGCGACCGTCGTGGCGCCCATGCCGCCGCGCGCAGCCACGGTGGCGACGTCGCGGACCGAGACCTTGACGACGTCGTCGCGGCCCGCCACCGCGGCCAGCGCGGCGTCGTCCAGACCGATCCGGACGTCGCCGTCGACGACGGCCACCGTGGCCGGCACCGCCCCCTCCGCGCGCACCGCCGCCTCGATCCGCCGGGCCACGTCGAGGTTCTCCGGGCGGGGGAGCCCGTGGCTGATGATCGTGGACTCGAGGGCCACCACGGCGCGGCCGGCGGCCAGCGCCGCCTCCACCTCGGGGTGCACGACGACGCGCGGGGCCGGACGGGACGCCGACGACGGCGCGGAACAGAGATCGGTCACGTGGGCAGACCGTACCGGCGCCGGGCGCCGGGCCGGGTCCGGGCGCACCGGCCGGGTCACGGGCGGGCCCACCGGCCGCGCCGGGCGGTAGCCTCCCGCTCGTGGAGCCGCCCGCCGACCGCCCCGACGGCGAGGCCGCGGCGCCCCCAGCGCCCGCCCCGCCACCCGACCAGGACGCCAGCCGGGACCCGACGGCCGGCCGGCCCTACCCGGCGCACTGGGAGGCCGACGTCGTCCTGCGCGACGGCGGCACCGCGCACCTGCGCCCCATCACCCCGGCCGACGCCGAGGCGCTGCGCATGTTCCACCGGCGCCAGTCCCCGCAGTCCACGTACTTCCGCTTCTTCGCGCCCTACCCCGAGCTCACCGATCGCGACGTCGAGCGGTTCACGCACGTCGACCACCACGACCGGGTCGCCGTCGTCGCCACCATCGGGCCGGACATCATCGGCGTGGTCCGCTGGGACCGCACCAGCCCGCACGAGGCCGAGGTCGCCTTCAACATCAGCGACGCCCACCAGGGACGCGGCCTGGGCTCGGTCCTGCTCGAGCACGCCGCGGCCGCCGCTCGCGAGCGCGGAGTCACCCGCTTCACCGCCGAGGTGCTGCCGGCCAACCGCAAGATGCTCGGGGTGTTCAAGGACGCCGGCTACCAGGTGAGCAGCGCCTTCGAGGACGGCGTCGTCTCGCTGCACTTCGACCTCGAGCCGACCGAGACCTCGCTGGCGGTCATGGCCGCCCGCGAGCACCGCGCCGAGGCACGCTCGGTGGAACGGCTGCTGCGCCCGACCTCCGTGGCCGTCGTCGGCGCCAGCCGGGTCTACGACTCGGTCGGCCAAACCGTGCTGCGCAACCTCCTGGCCGGGTTCGCCGGGGCGGTGCACGCGGTGAACCCGGGCGTGGAGGAGGTCGCCGGGCTGCCGGCGTACGACTCGGTGCTGGACGTGCCCGGACCGGTCGACGTCGCGGTGCTGGCGGTGCCGGCCGACGCCGTCGAGCCGGTGGTCGCCGACTGCGCCCGCAAGGGGGTGCGCGGCCTGGTGGTGCTCAGCGCCGGCTTCGCCGAGGCCGGGGCGGAGGGCCGCACCCGGCAGCGCCGGCTGGTGCAGCTGGCGCGGGCCAACGGCATGCGGGTGGTGGGCCCCAACTCCTTCGGACTGATCAACAACGACCCCGAGGTGCGGCTCAACGCGAGCCTGTCGCGGGTCTCCCCGCCGCGCGGCCGGCTGGGGTTCTTCTCCCAGTCCGGGGCGCTGGCCCTGGCCATCCTCGAGGCCCTCACCCAGCGCGGCCTGGGCCTGTCCAGCTTCGTCTCGGCGGGGAACCGGGCCGACGTCTCGGGCAACGACCTGCTGCAGTACTGGGAGGAGGACCCCTCCACCGAGGCCGTCCTGCTCTACCTCGAGTCCAGCGGCAACCCGCGCAAGTTCTCCCGGATCGCCCGTCGGGTGGCCCGGCGCAAGCCCGTCGTCACCGTGAAGTCCGGCCGGACCACGCAGGGCGTGCCGCTGGGGCACCGGGTGCGCGAGAGCCACGCCCCGCCGGCGGCCGTCGACGCGATGTTCCGCCAGGCCGGCGTCATCCGGGTGGACAACATCCACGGCCTCTTCGACGTCGGCCAGCTGCTGGTCACCCAGCCGCTGCCGGCCGGGGACCGGGTCGCGATCCTCGGCAACTCCGACGCGCTGGGGCTGCTGGCCGCCGACGCGTGCGCCGAGTGGGGGCTGACCGTGGTCGGCGAGCCGATCGCGCTGGGCGCCGAGGCCACCGCGGAGGACTTCCGCGCCGCCCTGGCCGCGGTCTTCGAGGACCCGGCGGTGGACAGCGTGGTGACGGTCTTCATCCCGCCGCTGCTCACCCGCAGCGAGGCGGGGGCGGCGGTGCGGGCCCGCCCCGCCGCGCGCGCCACCAAGCCCGTCGTGTCCCCCGTCCTGGGCCGGCGCGGGGTCCCGGAGCGGCTGCGGGCCGGGGCCGGCGCCGACGAGGTGGACGTGGCCGACGCCGAGGACCCGGCCCCGTTCGGCTCGGTGCCGTCCTACCCGACCCCGGAGGACGCGGTGCGCGCGCTGGCCGCGGTCACCCGCTACGCGCAGTGGCGCCGCCGCCCGGCGGGCGAGGTGCCCGAGCTCGACGACGTCGACACCGACGCGGCCCGCGCGCTGGTCGAGCGGCTGCTCGCGCAGTCGCCCGAGGGGGTCGGCGTGAGCGGCGAGGACCTCACCGCCCTGCTGCGCTGCTACGGCATCGACCTGGTGCCGACGGTGCCGGTGGCCGACGTCGAGCACGCGGTGGTGGCCGCGGCCGGCATCGGCTACCCGGTGGCGCTCAAGACCACCGTGCACCGGCTGCGGAACCTGCCCGACCTCGGCGACGTGCGCCTGCACCTGGACGACGAGCGCGACCTGCGCGCCGCCTACGCCGAGATGGAGGAGCGCCTGGGCGGCGAGGCCGCGCGCAGCATCGTCGTGCAGCGGATGGCGCCGGCCGGGGTCGCCTGCGTGGTCGCCGCCACCGAGGACCCGCTGTTCGGGCCGATCGTCAGCTTCGGCCTGGGCGGGGTGGCCACCGAGCTGCTGGGGGACCGGTCCTACCGGATCCCGCCGCTCACCGACGTCGACGCCGCCGAGATGGTGCGCTCGGTGGGCGCGGCGCCGCTGCTGTTCGGCTACAGGGAGTCCGAGCCGGTCGACGTCGGCGCGCTCGAGCTGCTGCTGCTCCGGGTGTCGCGGCTGGCCGACGAGCTGCCCGAGGTCGCCGGGCTCGAGCTCAACCCGGTCCTCGCGGGCCAGCAGGGCTGCTCGGTGGTGCACGCGCGGGTCCGGCTGGCCCCACCGATGGCGCGCGGCGACCACGGGCCGCGCCGGCTGGCCTGACCGCGCTGGGGCCCGGCTGCGCCTCGACACCGTCCACACCCGCCGGCCGGTGGCCGCCGCCCCGGTGCGCGCGGTGCGAGGATGGGGGCATGGTGGACACCTCGACCAGCTCCTCCGGCTCCTCCAGCACCTCCAGCGGGGTGAACGGCCGGCGCCTGGACCCGACCGTGCGCGCCGACATCGACCGCGCCGGCTACTACCCCGCCCTGGTCAGTGACGGCCTCGCCGTCGCGCTGGCCGGCGAGCAGGTCGAGGCGCACCTGGTGCACCAGGAGACCACCTTCGACGCGGACGAGGTCCGCCGGCACGTCACCGTGCTGGCGCTCACCCCCACCCGCCTGGTCGTCACCCACACCGACGACGCCCCGGGCGAGCGCCCCGGCGACCCGGTCGTGGCCACCTCCTCCGCCGAGGCGGTCGCGCTGTCGCGGGTCTCCTCGGTCGTGGTCACCCGGGTGGTCACCGACCCGGCGCGCTGGGAGCCGGGCACGCCGCCGGGCGAGGTCACCGTCACCGTCGGCTGGGGCGCGGTGAACCGGCTCGACCTCGAGCCGGCCGCCTGCGGCGACCCCAACTGCGAGGCCGACCACGGCTACACCGGCACCAGCACCGCCGACGACCTCTCGCTGCGGATCAGCGCGGCCGCCGAGGGCCCGACCGCGGTGGCCCAGGCGCTGGACTTCGCCGCCGCGCTGTCCGCCGCCACCGCGGCCGACGACGCACCGCGGTCCTGACCGCGGTGGGCGAGGGGCCGGCGGGCGCGCCGGCTGGTTCGGGGCTGGTCCGGCCGCGCTACGGCGAGGCGTCGCTGGCCGAGCTGTTCCCGTCGGTGCTCGCGGCGCTCGGGGCGGGCGACGGGCACCAGGGTGACCACGGGGCGGCCGAGACGTCCAACGTCCTGGGGCTGGCGCCGGTGCGCGCGGCGTGCGTCCTGCTCGTCGACGGGCTGGGCGCCCGTGCCCTGGCCGCGCACCCCGACGCCGCGCCGTTCCTGTCCTCGCTGACCCGGCGCGAGCTCACCACCGCCTTCCCGGCCACCACGGTCACCAGCAGCGCCACCCTGGGCACCGGCACGACACCCGGCGAGCACGGGCTGGTCGGCTTCGAGATGCTCGCCCCCGGCCTGGACGGGGCTCCCGGCCGGGTGGTGAACGGCCTCACCTGGGACCCCGACGTCGACCCGCTCGCCTTCCAGCCGGTGCCCACCGTGCTGGAGCGGGCCGCCGCCGCCGGAGTCCGCGCCGTCCACGTGGGGCCCGGCCGGTTCGCCGGCTCCGGTCTCACCCGGGCCGCCTGGCGCGGGGCACGGTTCGTCCCCGCGGCCACCGTCGGGCAGCGGGTGGCGGCGGCCGCGTCGGCGCTGCGCGAGCCGGGCCCGGCTCTGGTCCTCGCCTACGACGGCGACCTCGACCTCACCGGGCACCTGTCCGGCTGCGGCAGCGAGGCGTGGGCGCTGCAGCTGGGCCACGTCGACCGCCTGGTCGAGCAGCTCGTCGCCGTGCTGCCGCCCGACGGCGCGCTCTGGGTGGTGGCCGACCACGGCATGGTCGACGTCCCGCGCGAGGCCCGGCTCGACCTGGCCGCCGAGCCCGACCTCGACGCCGGGGTGGCGGCGCTCTCCGGCGAGCCGCGGGCCCGGCACGTGCACGCCGTCCCCGGCGCCGCCGCCGACGTGCTGGCGGCATGGCACGACCGGCTGTCCGACCGGTTCCTGGTCCTCTCCCGGGAGGAGGCGACCGGGCAGGGGTGGTTCGGCCTGGTCGTCACCCCGGCCGCCGCGGCGCGGATCGGCGACGTCGTCGCGCTGGCCACCGGTGACGCCGCGGTCGAGGACTCCCGCAGGATGCCGCCGGCCGCCCTGGCGCTGGTCGGCCACCACGGCTCCCTCACCCCGCAGGAGGCGCTGGTGCCCCTGATCGAGGCGCGCCCCTCCGGCTGACCGGCGCACCGAGCTTCGGGTGGCTGCGGCAGGATGGGGCCGGACGGGGACGTGATCGAAGGGGTCGTGGGCGCAGCGTGGCCGAGCTCGTGTTCTTCAGCGGGACCATGGACTGCGGCAAGTCCACCCTCGCCCTGCAGATGGACCACAACCGGCGGGCCCGCGGACTGCGCGGGGTGATCTACACCGCGCACGACCGGGCCGGCGAGTCGCGCCTGTCCAGCCGGCTCGGGCTCCAGGTCCCGGCGGTCGAGGTGACCCCGGAGCTGGACTTCCGCATCGACGTCGGCGACCGGCTGGTGGCCGGCGAGCGGGTCGACTATCTCGTCTGCGACGAGGCGATGTTCTACAGCCCGGAGCAGGTCGACCAGCTGGCCCGGGTGGTCGACGAGCTCGGCGTCGACGTCATGGCGTTCGGGCTCACCACCGACTTCCGCTCCCGGCTCTTCCCGGGCTCGGCCCGGCTCATCGAGCTGGCCGACCGGTTCGAGGTCCTGCAGGTCGAGGCGCTGTGCTGGTGCGGCGCTCGCGGCACCCACAACGCGCGGACGGTCGGCGGCCGGATGGTGATGGAGGGCGAGACGGTCGTGGTGGGGGACACCGTCGGCGATGCCGGGGACGGGGCCCCGAGTGCGGCCGGTGCCGGAAGACCGGCGGACGAGGTCGCCTACGAGGTGCTCTGCCGACGCCACCACATGCGCCGGGCCACGGCGGCGAGCGCCCACGCCGCCGAGCTCTCGCCGGAGCCGCTGCCCTTCGACGGGCACGTCGCGGCCGGGGCGGCCCGATGAGCAGCCTCGAGAGCCGCGATGGGCACCTGGTCGCTCCCACCGAGCTGGCCGCGGAGCTGGCCGGGCCCACACGGCCGCTGCTGCTCGACGTCCGCTGGAGCCTGGTCGGCCCGCCCGGGCGCGAGGCCTACCTGACCGGGCACCTGCCTGGCGCGGTCTTCGTCGACCTCGACACCGCCCTGGCCGGGCCACCCGGGTCGGGCGGCCGGCACCCGCTGCCGGACCCGGCCAGCTTCCACGCCGCGATGGCGCGAGCCGGGGTGCGGCCCGACCACGACGTCGTCGCCTACGACGGCGGCGACGGCTTCCCCGCCGCGCGGTGCTGGTGGCTGCTGCGCCACGCCGGCCACCGTCGGGTGCGCGTCCTCGACGGCGGGCTGCCCGGCTGGGTGGCCGCCGGCGGCTCCCTCGAGCAGGGCGACGTCGTCCCGGCGCCGGGGGTGCCGCTGACCGGGTGGGGCGAGCTGCCGGTCGCCGACGCCGCGGGGGCGGCGGCCGCCGCGCGGCAAGGTGTGCTGCTCGACGCCCGGGCCGGCGAGCGCTACCGCGGCGAGGTCGAGCCGGTCGACCCGGTGGCCGGCCACGTGCCCGGCGCCGTCTCCGCGCCGGCCGCCGACGACGTCGACGCCTCGGGGCGGCTGCTCGACGTCGCCGCGCTGCGCGAACGCTACGCCCAGCTCGGCGCGCTCGACGCCGCCGATGCCGGCCGTCCGGTGGTCGCGATGTGCGGGTCCGGCGTCACCGCCGCCCGCACCGTGCTGGCCCTCGCCGTGGCCGGCGTGGACGCCGCGCTCTGGCCGGGCAGCTGGTCGGAGTGGGTGGCCGACCCCGCTCGGGAGGTCGCGGTCGGGGAGGAGCGGGGCTGAGGGGCTGTGGTGGTCCCGCCGTCCGAGCTCCGTCACGCCGCCCGGTGCGGGTCCGCTGGCCGCGGTCACGGCGCTGGTGAGGGGGCGGCGAAGCGGCGGGCCGCCTCCCGCGGCCGGCCGACCGCGGATCTTGAGGCGCTGTGCACCCTGCTGAGCGTGAGAATGCATCAAG
>JBQCIO010000289.1:0-12794 GCA_051953655.1 Motilibacteraceae bacterium | reverse complement strand
CACCCCCCCCCCCCCCCCCCCCACCCTCATTCCTTCTCGCTGGTTCCCCCCTTATTTTCCGCTCTTGTTCGGGCGGGGTGGGGTTTCCCCCCCCCGGCGGCCGCCCCCCCCCCCCTCGCGGGGTGCGGCGGGATGGCCGGTGTCAGCGCTGCACGCGCAGCTCCCCGAGCTCGGACCACTCCGTGCCGGGGACCTCGAAGTTCACGATGCGGGGGGTCTCGACGAGGTACTGGGGCAGCTCCCGCTGCGCCTGGGCGAAGTGCTCGGACCGCACGTGCTCGCCGCCGGCGTCGCCGTCACGGAAGGCCTCGACCAGCACGTACTCCTGGGGGTCGTCCACGCTGCGGGACCAGTCGAACCACAGGCAGCCGTCCTCGCCCCGGGTGGCCTCGGTGAAGGACCTCGAGATCTCGGTCCAGTTGTCGGCGTGCTCGGGCAGCACGAGGAACTTCGCGGTGATGAAGATCATTCTTCCTCGCTCAGGATGAGGCCGTGCACCGGCCAGGGAAAGGGGGATGGCGCGGATTCAAGCACACCGCACGATCAGGGCACGTCCTTCGGCATCGCGATGCCGTACTGGGCGATCTTCCGGTAGAGCGTGGCGCGCCCGATGCCCAGCTCGCCGGCGGCCCGCACGACGGTGGCGCCGGGCTCGGTGAGGCAGCGGACGATCTCGTCCCGCTCCAGGGTCTCCAGCCGCGTCAGCCGTCGGGTGCCGTCGCTGAAGACCTCAGGGGACAGGTGCCTGGCGTCCACCAGCTCGGCCCGGGCAGCTGCCTCGCGGACGATGCCCCGCAACTGCTTGACGTTCTCCGGCCAGTGGTACGCCGACAGCGCGCGCGAGGCCGCGGGGGTGAAGCCGACCTCGCGCCGGCGCTCCTGGCGGGCGAAGAGCGCAGCGAGCGGGAGGACGTCGTCGGGCCGCATCCGCAGCGGCGGGACCTCCACCACGGTGTCGACCAGCTCGGCCAGGGGCTCGGGGATGGAGGCGTAGTCCGCGGCGGTGAGCACGAACGGCTGCGGCTGTCCGTCCGTGCGACGGGCGCGGGCCAGCGTGGCGGCCAGCTCGCCGGCGGCCCAGGCCGGCAGGGTGTCGACGTCGGAGACCGTGACGCAGGTGCCCTCGCGCAGCTCAGGGGTCCACAGGGCCAACCAGGCGTCGATCTCGTCGCCGGCCGGGGGACGGGCGTTGAGCAGCCGCTCCCGGCGGGTGGCCGTCTGGCGGGCCAGCTGCACCAGGGCCCGCTTGCCGGCCCCGCGCTCGCCGGTGACGGCCACGACGCGCCCGGTCCCCAGCGCCGCCCGGGCCGTGGCCAGGGCCTCGCGCCAGCCGCGGGAGGTGCAGGGGTCCTCGGTCCCAGGTGCGGCCGGTGCCACCACCCGGAAGACCTCACCGCGCGGGGCCGGGTGCGGGCGCCGTCCGCTGCTGCGCACGAGCATGAGCGCGGAGGTGTTGCCGGCTGCGGACTGCGCCAGCGCGAGCAGCAGGTCCAGGGAGGAGTCTGCCCACGTCGTGAGGTTGACGGTGCCGGCCACCTCTCCGGTGACCGGGTCCATGACGGGGGCCGCTGCGCAGCTGTAGCCCTGCAGCGCCTCGCAGTAGTGCTGGTCGGCCCGCACCAGGGCCGGGGCCCGGTCGGCCAGCGACAGGCCGAGGCCGTTGGTGCCGGCGTCGCGCTCGCTGTAGTGGAAGCCGGGAGCCAGGTGCACCGCGTCGAGGGAGCGGAGGATCGTGTGGTCGCTGCACAGCCGTGCGAGCACCAGGCCGTCGCGGTCGGCGACCATGAGGCTGACCGGCTCGTCGGCGAGGGTGTGCTGCAGGGCGGTGAGGACCTGGGTGCCGCACTCGTACAGCAGGGAGCCGGTGTCGACCGCACCGCTGAACGTGGGCTCGACGCGCTCGAGCGGCACGCCGTAGTGCTCGCTGCGCAGCCAGGAGGCCTGCAGGCGGGGCGGCGCGGGGGACAGCTGCACGCGGAGCTCCAGACGCGTCGATGCGTGCGGTTCAGGCTACAGACCGGCGCGGTCCAGTCAATGGGGTGTGGCAGATCCGATGCCCTCGGGCGCACGAACGGGCACGCTGCGTGCCATGACGGGCCAGGAGAAGCCCGGGAGACGGGCGGTGTCTCGAAGTGAGACACCCGCGCCCTGTTGCCGGGGTGGCACGTCTCCTTAACGTCGGCGCAACCACCCCCTGTCGCCACCACGCCCGTGGAGGACCGCATGTACAGCAAGGACGGCGAGAACTACTTCATCGTGGATGCGCACATCGCGCTCTGGGACGCGCGCCCGGAGAACCAGCTCAACATCCACGGCAAGCAGTTCATCGACTGCTTCTACGACTACCACCGCAACCTCAGCCCGGAGTCCGAGGTCTGGCCGTACGAGGACTACCTCTACTACAGCCAGCGGCTGATGAAGGACCTGTTCGAGGACGGTTACGTCGACCACGCGATCTTCCAGCCGGCCTACCTGTTCGAGTTCTACCGCAACGGGTTCGGCCAGGCCGCGGAGGCGTCGGCGCTCGCGAAGGCGCACCCGGACAAGCTGACCTACAACCACTACTGGGACCCGCGCAACGAGCAGCGCGGGCTGGACCAGCTGCGCCGGGACGCCGACGAGTACGGCCTCAAGGGCGTCAAGCTCTACACGGCGGAGTGGCACGGCGACTCGCGCGGCTGGAAGCTCGACGACCCGTGGTCCTACAAGTACTTCGAGCTCGCACAGGAGCTCGGCATCAAGAACATCCACATCCACAAGGGCCCGACCATCCGCCCGCTCGACCGCGACGCGTTCGACGTCGCCGACGTCGACAAGGTGGCGACCGACTTCACCGAGCTCAACTTCGTCATCGAGCACGTCGGCCTGCCACGGCTGGAGGACTTCTGCTGGATCGCCACGCAGGAGCCCAACGTGCACGCCGGCCTCGCGGTCGCCATGCCGTTCATCCACACCCGCCCGCGCTACTTCGCGCAGATCATCGGCGAGCTCCTCTACTGGATCGGTGAGGACCGCATCCAGTTCTCCAGCGACTACGCGATCTGGACGCCCAAGTGGCTGGTCGAGAAGTTCGTCGACTTCCAGATCCCGGAGGACATGACCGAGTACGCGCCGCTGACCACCGCGCAGAAGAAGAAGATCCTCGGGCTCAACGCCGCCGCGATGTACGACATCCCGGTGCCCGCCGAGCTTCAGGTGGAGCCGGTGCCGGCCGCGGTGGCCGTCCCCGCCCAGCCGGAGCAGCCGGCCGTCGCGGTGGCGTCGTCGTGAGCGCTGGAGCGACCGCGGTGCTCCCCGGACGTGACGCGGCGGCGCGGGAGGGGGTGGCGCAGCGGGCCCTGGACGCCGTCATCGACCCCGAGCTGGACGAGCCGATCACCGACCTCGGGTTCGTCCGCTCGCTCGAGGTGCGCGACCGCGGCGACCGGTTCGACGTCCTGCTGCACCTGCGGCTGCCGACGTCGTTCTGCTCGCCGAACTTCGCCTACCTCATGGCCTCCGACGCCAAGGACGCCCTGAGCGCCCTGCCCGGCGTCGGGACCGTGCTGGTGGAGCTCGACGACCACCACGACTCGGACCTGATCAACCGGGGTCTCGCCGCCGACGCGGGCTACCTCGGCACGTTCGGGCACGAGGCCGAGGAGTCGCTGGACGAGCTGCGCCTCACCTTCCGCCGCAAGGCCCACACGGCCGCGATGGAGCGCGCGCTCACCGCGCTGCTGCGCGCGGACCCGGAGCTGCGCGAGGAGCAGCTGCCCGAGGTCACGCTCGCCGACCTGCCCGACGTCGCGACCACGCAGGCGCTGCTGCGCCGCCGGGAGGCGCTGGGGCTGTCCACCGACGGCGGGGCGCCTGTGCTCGTCGACGACGCGGGACAGCCGTACCCGCCCGAGCAGGTGCCGCTGCGCCTGCGGATGGCGCGCTCGGTGCGCATCTCGATCGACGGGAACGCGCACTTCTGCCGCGGGTTGCTGCGCACCCGCTACCCGGAGTCCGCGCAGGACCAGTCCCCGTGCGCGCACGGGGACACCGACCCCGGCTACGGGGCCGGAGCCCCCGATGCGCTCGCCCCGGCCGGGCGCCCCCTCCTACCTCTCGAGGTGACCTCAGCATGAGAGCAGTCCAGGTCGTCGGCTACCACCAGCCGCTGCAGATGACGGAGGTCCCCGACCCTCAGGTGACCGGCCCGTTCGACGTCGTGGTGAAGATCGGGGGAGCGGGGGTCTGCCGCACCGACCTGCACATCCTCGAGGGCCAGTGGGCGGAGAAGTCCGGCGTGGCCCTGCCCTACACGATCGGGCACGAGAACGCCGGCTGGGTGAGCGCCGTGGGCAGCGCGGTCACCAACGTCCGCGAGGGCGACAAGGTGATCGTGCACCCGCTCATCACCTGCGGGCTGTGCCGCGCCTGCCGCTTCGGCGACGACGTGCACTGCGAGAACTCGCAGTTCCCGGGCATCGACACCGACGGTGGCTACGCGGACTACCTCAAGACCTCCGCCCGCAGCGTGGTGAAGATCGACGACTCGCTGGAGCCGTCGGACGTCGCCGCACTCGCCGACGCCGGCCTCACCGCCTACCACGCGGTGGCCAAGGCGGCCCGGCGGCTGCGGGCCGGCGACCGGTGCGTCATCATCGGCGCCGGCGGCCTCGGGCACATCGGCATCCAGGTGCTCAAGGCGCTCAGCCCGGCCGAGATCATCGTGGTCGACCGCAACCCCGACGCGGTCAAGCTGGCCACCACGATCGGGGCCGACCACGGCGTCGTCGCCGACGGGTCGCAGGTGGACCGCGTGCTCGAGCTGACCGACGGCAACGGCGCCGAGACGGTGATCGACTTCGTCGGCGAGGGCGGGTCCACCGCGGAGGGCGTGCGGATGCTGCGGCGGGCCGGGGACTACCACGTGGTCGGCTACGGGGAGAACATCGACGTCCCGACGATCGACATCATCTCCACCGAGATCAACTTCATCGGCAACCTGGTCGGCTCCTACAACGACCTGGTCGAGCTCATGGCGCTGGCCGCCCGCAAGGCGGTCACGCTGCACACCAGCAAGTACCGGCTGGACCAGTTCCAGGAGGCGATCGACGACCTGGATGCGGGCCGCGTCCGGGGGCGTGCCATCCTCGTCCCCTGACCGGCGCCGCCGCCGGACCCCGTCGCACGTCGCGCAGGGCCCGCCCGGAGGTGTCCGGGCGGGCCCTGCGCGCGCTCGGCTGCATACGCCAGGCGCGGCAGGGGCACATTCGGACCGGGTGCCACGACGGCGTGGCACGGACGACGGGACGGCATGGCGTGACGGACGGCAGCGTGCGGGCTGGCGAGCCGGCGGCTGACTCTGCCGCCGAGTTCCCTGTCGTGCCCGTCTTCTTCCTCTCGGACAGCACCGGCATCAGCGCCGAGACCATGGGCAACGCCCTGCTCATCCAGTTCCCGCACCTGCGCTTCGAGCGCCGGCTCATCCCCTTCATCTCCTCGGTGGAGGACGCCGAGCAGGTGGTCCGCGAGCTCGACGACGCGGGCAAGGGCCCGGTCACGCCGCTCGCGTTCACCACCGCGGCCACCGACGAGATCCGCAGGGTGCTGCACACCTCCACGGTGCCGATCATCGACTTCTTCGAGATGCACATGGGCCGGGTGGAGTCGATCCTCGGCGTGCAGGGCGCGCGGGTGGCCGCGCGGCTGCACGGGGTCGGCGACGTCAAGCGCTACAACACCCGGATGCAGGCGGTCGAGTACGCCATCGAGCACGACGACGGCCAGAGCCTGCGCGCGCTGGACAAGGCCGACGTCGTCCTGGTGGCGCCGTCGCGGTGCGGCAAGACCCCCACGACGATGTACCTCGCTCTCCAGCACGGACTGTTCGTCGCCAACTACCCGCTGCTGGACGAGGACCTGGCCGAGTCCGACCTGCCGCGCCCGCTGCGCGGCATGCGGGAGCGCTGCTTCGGCATCACCACGACGCCTGCTCGCCTCAGCCAGGTGCGGCAGGAGCGCCGGCCCGGCTCGAAGTACGCCTCGCTGGAGCAGTGCACCTACGAGCTGCGCCGCGCCGCCTCGCTGTTCCGCACCCACCGCGTCCCGGTGGTCGACTCCTCCACCAAGTCGGTGGAGGAGATGGCGGCCGTCATCCTCCAGACCCTCCGTGCGGCGTCCCGTTCGCTCGGGTCGGCGTCCCTGGGCACCACCTCGCTGAGCTATCTCTCTGGCCACCCCGCGGGCAGCAACCGCACCCCTCGCACCGGATCGAAAGGCGGAGCATGAGCGTCAACGTCAGGCCCTTCCGTGAGCTGGGCCTCGCCGACCTGGAGCAGGTGGGTGGGAAGAACTCCTCGCTGGGGGAGATGATCCGCGAGCTGTCCGGGCTGGGGGTGCGGGTGCCGGACGGGTTCGCGACCACGGCGGAGGCCTACCGGCGGTTCCTGGCGCAGACCGGGCTGGCGGACACCATCGCCGCGGAGATGGCCGAGCTGGACCCGGACGACGTCACGGCGCTGGCGACCGTGGGCAAGCGGATCCGCACCCTGATCGTGGAGCAGCCGTTCCCGGCCGACCTGGAGGCCGACATCCGGTCGGCGTACGAGGAGCTGGCCGGCGAGGATGCCTCTGCAGGATCGGGCGAGGTGTCGTTCGCGGTGCGTTCCAGCGCCACCGCGGAGGACCTGCCGGACGCCTCGTTCGCTGGTCAGCAGGAGACGTTCCTCAACATCCGCGGCATCGACGCGGTGCTGCACGCGATCCGCGAGGTGTTCGCCTCGCTCTACAACGACCGCGCGATCGCCTACCGGGTGCACCACGAGTTCGCGCACGAGACGGTGGCGCTGTCGGCGGGCGTGCAGCGGATGGTCCGCTCGGACCTGGGCGCCTCCGGCGTCATGTTCACCATGGACACCGAGTCCGGCTTCGACCAGGCCGTGTTCGTCACCTCCTCCTACGGCCTCGGGGAGGCCGTGGTGCAGGGCGCGGTGAACCCGGACGAGTTCTACGTCTACAAGCCGGCGCTGCGTGCCGGGAAGCCTGCGGTTCTCAAGCGGGGCGTCGGCGCCAAGGCGATCAAGATGGTCTACACCGACGACGCGACGGTGGGTCGCACGACCGAGTTCGTCGACGTCCCCGAGGCCGACCGCAAGCTGCTCTCGCTCACCGACGCCGAGGTGGAGGAGCTCGCCCGCCAGGCGCTCACCATCGAGGAGCACTACGGCCGCCCGATGGACATCGAGTGGGGCAAGGACGGTCTGGACGGCCAGCTCTACATCCTGCAGGCGCGCCCGGAGACGGTGCAGTCCCGCCAGGCCGCCGGGGCGATCGTCCGCCACCGCCTCACCGAGCGCGGCGAGGTGCTGGTCGAGGGCCGCGCCATCGGTCAGCGCATCGGCGCGGGCAAGGTGCGCGTGCTGGAGTCGATCGACCAGATGGCCTCGTTCGGTCAGGGCGAGGTACTGGTGGCGGACATGACCGACCCCGACTGGGAGCCGATCATGAAGCGGGCGAGCGCGATCGTCACCAACCGCGGTGGGCGCACCTGCCACGCGGCGATCATCGCCCGCGAGCTGGGCATCCCCGCCGTCGTCGGCACCGGCAACGCCAGCCGGGCGCTGCGCGACGGGCAGGAGGTCACCGTCTCCTGCGCTGAGGGCGACACCGGCTTCGTGTACTCGGGGGCGCTGGGCTTCGAGGTGGAGGAGACCCGGCTGGACACCATGCCCGACATCCCGGTCGGGATCATGATGAACGTCGGCACCCCGGACCAGGCGTTCGCGTTCTCCCGCCTGCCGAACGCGGGCGTCGGGCTGGCCCGGCTGGAGTTCATCATCAACCGGCAGATCGGCATCCACCCCAAGGCGCTGCTGGACCACCCGGACCTGCCCGAGACGGTGCGTGAGCAGGTCGACGAGATGATCGCCGCCTACCCGAGCCCGCGCGAGTACTTCGTCCAGCGGGTGGCCGAGGGCGTCGCCACGATCGCCGCCGCGTTCGCGCCCCACCCGGTCATCGTGCGGATGTCGGACTTCAAGTCCAACGAGTACGCCAGCCTGGTCGGCGGCGAGATCTACGAGCCGCACGAGGAGAACCCGATGATCGGCTACCGGGGCGCGTCCCGGTACCTGTCCGCGGAGTTCGCCGAGTGCTTCGCGATGGAGTGCGAGGCGCTGCGGCACGTGCGCTCCGAGATGGGGCTGTCCAACGTCAAGATCATGATTCCGTTCGTGCGCACCCTCACCGAGGCCCAGGGCGTCATCGACCTGCTCGCCGAGCACGGGCTGCGCCGCGGCGAGGACGACCTGCAGGTCATCATGATGTGCGAGGTGCCCTCCAACGCGGTGCTGGCCGATGAGTTCCTCGACCACTTCGACGGGTTCTCCATCGGGTCCAACGACCTCACCCAGCTCACCCTCGGCCTGGACCGCGACTCGGGCCTGGTCGCCGCCGGCTTCGACGAGCGCGACCCCGCCGTGCTCAAGCTGATGGGCCAGGCGATCGCCGCGGCCAAGGCCCGGGGCAAGTACGTCGGCATCTGCGGCCAGGGCCCGAGCGACCACCCGGACCTGGCCCAGTGGCTGCTCGAGCAGGGCATCGACACCCTCTCGCTCAACCCCGACACCGTCGTCGACACCTGGCAGATGCTCGCGGGGGCGGGAACGATCGAGTAGACCCAGTAGGACCTTCGGCCCTCGGCGCCGGGTCCCACCCGATCGAGACTCTCGCGGGTCGGGACCCGGTCGCCACCGGGGCGACCGCGGCCGGCGCGAGGGAGGCCGCGATGACGACCGCGCGAGACATCATGCACCTGGGCATCGAGTGCATCGGGGAGCGCGAGACGCTGCTCGACGCCGCCCGCCGGATGCGCCAGCTCGACGTCGGGGCGCTGCCGGTGTGCGGCCAGGACGACCGGCTGCACGGGATGATCACCGACCGCGACATCGTGGTGAAGTGCGTCGCTGCGGGGGAGGACCCGCGGACCATGACCGCCGGGGTGCTGGCCCAGGGCGAGCCGTTCGTCATCGACGCCGACGCCGACATCTCCGCCGTCCTGTCGATGATGGAGGAGCACCGCATCCGGCGGTTGCCGGTCATCGAGAACCATCGGGCGGTCGGCATCATCACCGAGGCGGACCTGGGCCGGCACCTGCCCGAGGACATGATCGCCCAGTTCGTCGAGGTGATCGTGGCCTGACGTGCGCGCCTAGAGCCCCCGCGTGGTCCGGGCGAGGAGTCCGTCGAGCTCGTGCTCACGCTCGGTCTCGGGCAGCTGCTGCAGGGGGCCCTGCAGGCAGAGCATGGCGAAGCCGTGCACGGCGGCCCAGCAGGTGACGTCGGCGCCGGGCCGCCGCTCGGGGGGGACGACGCCGGCGTCGACGAGCTCGTCGAGCACCTGGTTCAGCAGCAGGTAGGGACCGTCGAGCCCGGGCGCCTTGCCGTGCCCGAAGGCGCTCGCGAACAGTCCCGGCTCGGCCAGGGCGAAGTGGACGTAGGCGCGGCCGACCTCCTCGAGTCGCCGACGGGCGCGAGTGGCCCGGTCGCGAGTGCGCACCGCGGCGAGCCCCTCGCGCATCCGGTCCTCCAGCAGCTGCGCGCCGTGCTCGGCCACCGCGCCCAGCAGCTCCTCGCGGTCGGCGAAGTGCCGGTAGGCCGCGTTGTGGGAGACGCCGACGCGGCGCGCCGCGTCCCGGAGCACCACCGCCTGAGCCCCGCCCTCGCGCGCCTGGTCGACGGCGACATCGATCAGCGCCGCGCGCAGGTTGCCGTGGTGGTAGGTGCTCACGCCCCAGATCCTAGCCGGGCCAATGTTGACACCGCCCACATCCTCTGGTCTGCTCACCCATGTTGACGCCGTCCACATGGGCGACGCTGATTGCCGAGGGACCAGGAGCTCTTGTCATGCCACGGAAGTACGGCACCCTCGCCGCGGTCTGCCTCGCGGTGCTCGCCATCAATCTCGACACGACCATCGTGAACGTCGCGCTCCCGCATCTGTCCCGGGACCTCGATGCGGGCACCAGCGCGCTGCAGTGGATCGTCGACGGCTACAACCTCGCCTTCGCGGCCCTGGTGCTCGCGGCGGGGAGCCTGTCCGACCGCTTCGGCCGCCGGCCGGCGCTGGTCGTCGGGCTGCTCGGGTTCGCGGTCGCAAGCGCCGTGGGGGCGTCGCTGCACTCGGCCGCGCAGCTCGTCGCCGCCCGGGCCGTGATGGGGATGTTCGCCGCGCTGGTCTTCCCGACCACGCTGTCGGTCATCAGCAACACCTTCCGGGACCGCAGGGAACGGGCGGCCGCGCTGGGCGTGTGGGGCGCGGTGGTCGGGCTCGGCGTGGCGGCCGGGCCGGTGACGGGAGGCCTGCTGCTGGAGCACTTCTACTGGGGCAGCGTGTTCCTGGCGCTGATCCCGCTGGCGCTGGTGGCGATCGCGATGACGCTCGTGCTGGTGCCGGAGTCCCGTGACCCTTCGGTTCCGCCGCTCGACCTGCCCGGGCTCGGGCTCTCCGTCGCGGCCAGCGGGCTGCTCGTGGCCACCCTGATCGAGGCGCCGCAGTGGGGTTGGACCTCGGCCCGCACCCTCGGCGGTCTGCTGGGCAGCGCGCTCCTGCTGGCGGTGTTCGTCCTGGCGGAGCGACGGGCGGCGCACCCGATGCTGGACGTCACCCTCTTCGCCGACCGGCGGTTCTCCGGAGCCAGCGGCGCCGTGACCCTCACGTTCTTCTCACTGTTCGGCTTCATCTTCCTCATCACGCAGTACTTCCAGTTCGTGCGCGGCTACGGCGCCCTGTCGACCGGTGCCAGGATCCTGCCGGTGGCCGTGTGCATCGCCGTCGCCTCGGTGGTCGGGGCACGGCTGGCACCTCGCATCGGAACCCGTGCCGTCGTCACGACCGGCCTGGTGCTCTTCGGCTCCGCCTTCGCCTGGATCTCGGTCATCGACGTCGACGCGCCCTACGCCACCGTCGTCGTGCCGCAGATGGTGCTGATGGGCCTGGGCATGGGCCTCATCTCCATCCCGGCCACCGAGTCGATCCTGCTCGTTCTGCCGCCGGCCCGGGCCGGCGTGGGGTCCGCGGTCAACGACGCCACCCGGGAGCTGGGCGGCACGCTCGGGGTGGCCGTGGTGGGTTCGGTCTTCTCGTCGGTATATGCCGCTCAGCTGGCGGACGCCGCCGGCCGTCTGCTGCCCGGGCCGGCGCTCGCCGCGGCGCAGGACTCCGTCGGCGCCGGGGTCGCCCTGGGCGCCGGCTCGGCGCAGGTGGCGCAGGCCGTGCGGGACGCGTTCATGGCCGGGCTGCACAGCAGCAGCCTGCTGGTGGGGGTCGTCTGCTTTCTAGGGGCGCTCGGTGCGGTCTTCGTGTTGCCGGGTCGGGTGGAGCCGCGCGTTGCGGGGGAGGTCGAGGTGGTCGGGCTGGCTGTCGTGGAGGTCTGAGCCAGCAGAGAGTCCGGAGTCGACCGTCGGTCGCCGAGCCGACTGGGCGAAAGGCGCTGACGACGGGGACGGTCGGCGGCGCGGGATCGGGCGGCCGGGTGCGGAACGTCCGCCGATGGCGGTCGCGGTCAAGAAACACAGCATACGCAACGGAAACTCGCCTTCCGGGGGTTGTGGCACTTCTCGAACACGAGTACGATGACTGCATGTCTTCCGCCCCCGCTCCTGTCGAGGACGTCGCCGTGCCGGTGGCGTCCTCGGCGTTGTCGTGGGGGTACGTGACGTTGGACGATCGGCCGCCGGGGTGGGCGCAGAACCTGCCCACGGCCGATGAGGCGTGGGAGCTGGCGCACGAGGAGTACGCGCTGCGGGAGTGGTTCGCCTCGCAGGGGGTGGACTGGGACGCGGACGACGTGCAGGTGGAGGAGGGTGCGGGGCAGCGGTTCGCGGCGTTCTCGCAGCGGATCGCGACCGGCCTGGCCGACCCGTCCTCCTATGGGCTGGTGGATGACCTGGTGGGGCTGGATCCGTTGCTGCTGCCCGAGGATGAGCGGGTCGATCTGGTGGTGGCGCTGGAGAAGCAGCTGGACCGGGTGCAGGCGGCCTACCAGCGGGCCCTGCACGGGGCGGCGGTGCCGCTGGTGCCGCTGCCGAAGGTGGCGCGGGGTGCGTCGAGGATGGAGCGCGAGCGGGTGGCCCTCGCGAAGACCGCGCGGGAGGACGAGCTGGCGCTGGCGTTGCGTCGGCCGTTGGGGTCGATGACGTTCCAGGTGCGGCGGGCGCGCAAGCTCGCGACTGGGTACCGGGCGGCGCGGGATCGGATGGCGGCGGGGGAGATGACCTGGCAGCAGTGCACGGTGCTGCTGGAGGAGTCCGCGGCCTGCCCGGCCGAGAAGCTGCCCGACGTGCTGGACTGGGTGCTGCCGCACGCGGGCAGGGACTCGTTGCCGCAGTTCCGGGCGCGGGTCCGGCGGGCGATGGTGCGTCTGGTTCCGGGCCTGGCCGAGAAGGAGCGGGCGGCGTCGCTGGCGGGCAAGTCGGTGGTGCTGGTGGAGGACGCCAACACCGAGGGCGGCTGGGACAACGACTGGGAGGTCGACGACCCGGCCTCGGACCCTGGGCCGGATGCCGGCACGGTGGTGCGCTCGTCCAGCCTGGTGATCAAGTCCGAGCCGTTGCAGGCGAGGCGCATGTTCGACCTGGTCCGTGCCGAGGGGCTGCGCCAGCGCGGGCTGGCCCGCTCGGATGTGAAGCAGGCGGTGGAGAACGCCCAGGCCGAGCACCGCCGCGCGGTGAAGGCGCACGGGGAGTGCTCACCCCAGGCGCTGCGGGCGCTGGCCGAGGTGCAGGCGGCCAAGGACGAGCGGGACCGGGTCTACCGGATC
>JBQCIO010000288.1:0-4486 GCA_051953655.1 Motilibacteraceae bacterium | reverse complement strand
GACGCGCTCCCGCCGGACGCGGCGGCGGGGGCGGCTCCGGCGTCGGGGCTCGCCCTCGGCGACGACGTCGAGCGGACGGCGAGGGCGGCCGGCATCGGGACCTGCCAGACGGCGCTGTCGGCGCCCTCGCTGCCGACGAGCAGGGAGCGGCCGTCGGCAGCAACCGCCACGGACTCGCCCTGCGGCTGCTCGGGCAGCGCGAACGAGCCGAGCGGCTCCAGGTCGGCGGAGAACACCGACGCGTCGTAGTAGTTGCGGACGACGATGCGGCCGTCCGGCAGCAGCGCCGCGTCGGTGGCCAGGGCCGGGGCGTCGGCGACCCGGTGCAGGACGGTCGCCTGGCCGGTGGGCAGCGGCCAGGGCGCGGCGAAGAAGGCGCCGCCCAGCAGCTCCTTCGTGACCACCAGCAGCCGGTGGCGGGCGGCGTCGACGACCAGCGACTCGGCGTCGTGCGGGCCGTCCTCGTAGCGCAGCCGGTACTGCGGGCCGTTCAGCGTCCCGCCGGTGAGCCGGGCCGGCTCGGTGACGACGTGCAGCAGGATGCCGTTGGTCCGCTGGGCGCCGTTGTCGCCGATGTCCCCGACGACGACGGCCGGCTTCCCGGCGGCGTCGCGGGCCGGTGCCATCGCCTCCCAGTCCCGCTCGGGCGCGCCGCCCACCGTGTAGGTCGCGACCGTGCGCCCGTCCTTCCCCACCGCGTAGAGCCGGCTGCTGCCGCCGGAGTCGTTCGACGTCCACCAGACGCCTGGGTGCACCGCGCTGGGCACCAGCGAGCTGGACTCGGCGCTCCGCGGGTCGGACAGGTGGCGTACCACCCGGGGTGCGGGTTCCGCGGCCGCCGCCGGGGCGCAGGTCATCGCCGTCAGCACCACCGCCACCGCCGTGGCGGTCCCCCCTCGCACCGCACTCACCCCGGCAGTCGATCGGCCAGCAGCGCCGCCAGCCGCGGCCGCAGCCCCCAGGCGCCCACCAGCTCGCGGTACTCGCGCACCTGCTCCGGCCGCGGGGGCGCCCCCGTGCGCACCGCGCGGAGCACGACGTTGCGCGGGGTGTGCTTGGAGTCGATGAACTCGACGACGTCCACGCGGTATCCGACAAGACGTAGGACTGCGGCGCGCAGGGCGTCGGTGAGGGCGTCGCCGAAGCGCTCGCGCAGGATGCCGTGCCGGGTCAGCAGTCCGTAGGGCTCCGGCGCGCCGTGCTCGGCGAGCTGGCGCTGGACGTCGTGGTGGCAGCACGGCGCAGCGACGACCACCGGCGCGTCCCACCGCACGGCCCGGGCAAGAGCGTCGTCGGTGGCGGTGTCGCAGGCGTGCAGCGCCAGCACGACGTCGGCGCCGGGCAGCGGGGCATCCACGATCGTGCCCTCGACGAAGCTCACGTGCTCCTGCCAGCCGAGCTGCCCGGCCAGCGCGGTGTTGCGCTCGCGCGCCTGGGCCTTGACGTCCACGCCCACCAGGTCGACGTCGAAGCCGCGCTCGGCGGTGAGGAAGCGGTAGGCGGCGAAGGTGAGGTAGGCGTTGCCGCAGCCGAGGTCCACCACCCGCAGCGGCTCGCGGCCGGCCACCGGCGCGAGCACCGGGTCCAGCGTGCGCAGGAACGCGTCGACCTGCCGGCGCTTGTCCGCTCCCCCGCCCACGACGTCGAACAGCGGGTCGCCGGGGTCCAGCAGCCGCGCCTTCTCGCGGTCGTGCGTGAGCGGCGCGGGCCGCTCGGCGGGTGGCGCGCTGCGGTGCACCTGCGCCTCGCCCTTCTTGGTGACCCGCAGCTGCACGGTGCCCGACGCGCTCTCCACGTGCCAGTTCCCCACCGGCAGCGCGAGCAGCTCGTCGACGACGTCCCCCAACGACGCGTCGTAGGAGTGGTTGCTGGTGAGCGGGCCGCGCTCACCGGTGCGCACCACCTGCAGGTGCCGGCCGGTCTTGAGCTGCACCGGGCGCAGCTCCACCCGCCGGTAGGGCGGCTCGCTGCCGCGCCGCTTGCCCGCGGCGACGGCGCGGTGCAGGCCGTCGGGGTCGAGCAGCAGGGGACGCAGCGCCGCCAGCGCCTCCTCGAGGTTCTGCAGGGGCACCGCTCACGCCTCCTGGGCGACCGAGCGGGCGACGGCCGGGGTGCGGGCGGCGCCGGCGGTGACCGCCATCGTGGCCCCGAGCGCGACGACGACCCAGAGCGCGCGTCCCAGCCCGGTGACGTCGGCCAGGTGCCCGATGAGCGGCGGGCCGATGAGGAACCCGCCGTAGGCGAGCACGGAGACCACCGCGATGGCCTCCGGCCCGCGCCCGGGCGTCTCCCCGGCGGCGCTCATCGCCAGCGGGAAGCCTCCGGAGAGTCCGAGCCCCCACAGGAGGATCCCGAGGTAGGACAGCCCCAGCACCGGGGACGCGACCGCCACGACGACGCCGACGGCCGCCAGCACCCCTCCCCAGCGCAGCACACCCACGCGCCCGAACCGCTCGACCGCCCAGGTGCCGCCGGCGCGGCCCAGCGCCATGGCGGCGGCGAACACGCCGAACCCGATGGCGCCCTGCGCCTGGGTGGCCTGGTGCACGTTCACCACCATCAGCGCGGACCAGTCGCTGGCCGCGCCCTCCGCGCACGCCGCGGCCAGGCCCATGGCGCCGACCAGCAGCACCCGCCGGTCGCGCAGCAGCCGCATCCCGCCGCCGTGCGACTGCTCCGCGTCGGCATCCCCGGCGTCGGGCAGGTAGAAGCGCAGCGCGGCGAACACGGCCACCAGCGCGACCACCGAGGCGGCGGTGAGGTGGGTCCCGATGCCCAGGCCGACGTAGGCCGCCAGGGCACCGAGCCCGGCGCCGACGATCCCCCCGGCGCTCCAGCCGGCATGGAACAGGGGCATGATCGGCCGGCCGGTGGCGACCTCGACGTGGTGCGCCTGCACGTTCATCGCCACGTCCCAGACGCCGACGCAGGCACCGATGACGAACAGCACCGCGCCCAGGGCCACCAGGCTGCCGACCAGGCCGAGGCAGGAGTAGGCGACGGCGCCGACGACCGCGCAGACCGCGATGACCGGGCGGCTGCCGTGCCGGGAGACCAGCCGGCCGGAGAACGGCATCGCCACCACCGACCCGATGCCCGCGCACAGCAGCGCGGTGCCGAGCCCACCCGCGCTCGCTCCCAGGTGCGCCTTGGCCGCCGGGATCCGCGCCACCCAGGACGCCATCAGCGCGCCGTTGGCGGTGAAGACGACGGCGCTGGCACGGGCGGCGGGGCGGAGCGCGGAGGGGGCGGGGACGTTCACCGGGACAGCCTAGGCGTCCGGATCGCCCCTTCGGTTGCCGTCGCAAGCAGGGGGCGGTAGGACCAGCACATGGAGTACACCCACCTCGGCCGCAGCGGCCTGTCCGTGTCCCGCCTCGTGCTCGGGACGATGAACTTCGGCCCGCAGACGTCGGAGGAGGACTCCTTCGCGATCATGGACCGGGCGCTCGAGCACGGCATCAACTTCTTCGACACCGCCAACGTCTACGGCTGGCGCAAGGGCGAGGGCTGGACCGAGCAGATCATCGGCCGCTGGTTCGCCCAGGGCGAGGGCCGCCGGGAGAAGGTAGTCATCGCCACCAAGCTCTTCGGCTCGATGAGCGACTGGCCCAACGACACCTACCTGTCCGCGCGCAACATCCGCCTGGCCTGCGACGCCTCGCTGCGCCGGCTGCAGACCGACTACATCGACCTCTACCAGATGCACCACGTCGACCGCTCGACGCCGTGGGACGAGATCTGGGAGGCGTTCGAGACCCTGCGCGCCCAGGGCAAGATCCTCTACGCCGGCTCGTCCAACTTCGCCGGCTGGCACATCGCCAAGGCCCAGGAGGCGGCCAAGGCGCGGCACTTCCTCGGCCTGGTCTCCGAGCAGTCCATCTACAACCTGCTCACCCGCGACATCGAGCTCGAGGTCATCCCGGCCGCGCAGGACTACGGCCTCGGCGTCATCCCGTGGTCGCCGCTGCACGGCGGCCTGCTCGGCGGCGTGCTGGCCAAGGAGCGCGCCGGCAAGCGCCGCACCGAGGGCCGCGCCAAGGAGGCGCTGAAGAAGAACCGCAAGGCCATCAAGGGCTACGAGGACCTGTGCGAGCGGATCGGCGAGCAGCCCGCCGACGTCGGCCTGGCCTGGCTGCTCTCCCGCCCCGGCGTCACCGGCCCGATCATCGGCCCGCGCACCATCGAGCAGCTCGACGGCTCGCTGCGCGCGCTGGAGCTGAAGCTGCCCGAGGAGGTCCTCGAGGAGCTCGACACCCTCTTCCCCGGCCCCGGCGGTCCCGCCCCGGAGGCCTACGCCTGGTAGGAGATCGGTCCGCCGGAGACCGATGTGCGCAGGCGCAGAGGCGTGGGAAGCGGGGGGGGGGGGGCGCCCCCCCCCCCCCCCCCCCCCCCCCCCCCCCCACCCCCCCCAACACAAACAACGGGGGGAGCGGACCCCCGAGAGGGGGAGGGAAAAAAACCCCACCAAAAAACCCACAAACCC
>JBQCIO010000287.1:0-3868 GCA_051953655.1 Motilibacteraceae bacterium | reverse complement strand
GCAGGCCGGGCCGCAGCCGGTCCGGGCCGTCGGTGCGCACTTGCGACAGTTGCGGCGACCACGCGGGCCAGCGGGTCGGGCGGGCGTTGCGGGCCCCGGCGGCGTCGCCGTCGGCGCCGCCGTCGACCGCCGTGGCGACGGTGCCGGTCAGCCGCGCGGCCAGGCGACCGGTCGGACCCCCGAGCACCGGCTCAGGCCTTGGGGGTGGCGAGGTCGCCGTTCGCGAGGTTGTGGGCGGTGTTGACCAGGCCGACGTGGCTGAACGCCTGCGGGAAGTTGCCGACCTGCCGGCTGTAGCGCACGTCGTACTCCTCGGCGAGCAGCCCGACGTCGTTGCGCAGCGAGAGCAGGTGCTCGAAGACCTTGCGGGCCTCGTCCTGACGGCCGATGGCGTGCAGGGCGTCGGCGTACCAGAAGGTGCAGACCAGGAAGGCGCCCTCCTTGCCGGGCAGGCCGTCGACGTCGCCGTGGTTCTCGTAGCGCATGAGCAGGCCGCCGTCCTGGCGCAGCCGCTTGCCGATGGCGTCGACCGTGCCGACGAACCGGTCGTCCTTGGGGTCGATGAAGCCGACCTGCGGCATGAGCAGCAGGCTCGCGTCCACCTCCGACGCCCCGTAGTACTGCACGAAGGTGTTGGCGTCGGCGTCGAAGCCCTTGGCCATGACCTGCTGGTGGACGTCGTCCCGGCACTGCTTCCAGCGGTCGACCGGGCCGTCGAGGCCGCTCTTCTCCACCGCACGCACCGCGGCGTCGAAGGCGGACCACACGAGCACCTTGCTGTGCACGAACTCGCGCCGGTCGCCGCGGATCTCCCACAGGCCCTCGTCGGGCTGGGACCAGTTGCCCTCCAGCCAGTCCATGATCGCCTTCTGGACGTTCCAGCTGTTCTGGTCCGAGTCCAGGCCGCGGGCCCGGGCCAGCGCGAGCGCCCCCATGAGCTCGCCGTAGACGTCGAGCTGGAGCTGCTCGGCGGCCTGGTTGCCGATGCGGACGGGGCTGGAGCCCTCGTAGCCGGGCAGCCAGTCCAGCTCGGTCTCGGTGAGCCGCCGCTCGCCGGAGATGGAGTACATGATCTGCAGGTCGGCGGGGTCGCCGGCCACCGCGCGCAGCAGCCACTCGCGCCAGTCCGAGGCCTCCTGCGTGTAGCCGCTGTGCAGCAGCGCCTGCAGGGTGAGGGTGGCATCACGCAGCCAGCAGAAGCGGTAGTCCCAGTTGCGGACGCCGCCGATGTCCTCGGGCAGGCTGGTGGTGGCGGCGGCCACGATGCCACCGGTGGGCTCGTAGGTGAGGGCCTTGAGGGTGATCAGCGAGCGGCACACGGCCTCCTCGTAGTCGCCCTCGTAGCGGCAGTCGGTCATCCAGTAGGCCCAGAACCGCTCGGTGAGGTCGAGCTGGGCGAGCGCGTCGGTGGGGTCGGGCTGCTGCTCGTGCGAGGGCGCCCAGGTGAGCACGAACGACACCCGGTCACCGGGGCCGACCTCGAACTCGGCTCCCGAGGACATGTCGTCCTGCCCGTGGTGGCGCACGTCGCCGTGCAGCCAGACCGCGTCGGGCCCGGCGACGGCGTGCAGGTCCTCACCGACCCGGCGCACCCACGGGAGGATGTGGCCGTAGTCGAAGCGCAGCCGCAGCTCGCTCTTCATCCGCACCCGGCCGCTGACGCCCTCGACGATGCGCACCAGGTTCGGCTGCCCGTCGCGAGGCGGCATGAAGTCGACGACCCGCACGGTGCCGTCGGCGGTGTCCCACTCGCTCTCGAGCACGAGGGTGTTGCCGCGGTAGCGGCGGCGGCTGGCCGGCCCGCCGGACATCGGGGCCACGCGCCAGTGGCCGTTGCGGTCGCCGCCCAGCAGGCCCGCGAAGAACGCGGGGGAGTCGAACCGGGGCAGGCACAGCCAGTCGACCGAGCCGTCGCGGCACACCAGCGCCACCGAATGCATGTCCCCGACGACGGCGTAGTCCTCGATCCGGCCCGGCACGTCACCCTCCTGGTCCCGGTGCACCGGACGCCCGACAGGGCAGACCGGTGCACTCTGCATCTACGACGTCACCGGCCTACCCGCTGGAACGATCAGATCCACGTCCGGTGCCGGTGCTGATGCTGCTGCTTTCCTCGGTGGTACCCCGCCGGGCGTCCTCGAGCGCGTGCGGGCCGCTGTCCTCGTCGGCCTCGTCGTCGTCCTCGCCGGTGCCCAGGCTGGCCCCGAAGGCGGCCAGGCGCGAGCGCAGCCTCGGGCGCCCGCTCGGGGTCGGCGCCTCGTCCTCGCCCGGTTCCTCGAGCTCGTCCGTGTCCTCGTCCAGCTCGCGGCGCAGCAGCACCACCGAGCCGACGACGCCGATGATCCCGAACACCACCCATTGCAGGGCGTAGGACCAGTTGCGGCCGGGGTCGACCTGGTAGCCGTCCAGGGTGGGGGCGTCCAGCCGCTGGATGGCGGCGGTGGGGGCCGGGCTCTCGGTGCCGGCGTCGACGTAGCCGCCGTAGAGCGGGTAGGGCAGCGACCCGGCCAGGCGCAGCGGGTCGACCCGCGCGACGGACACCTGGGCGCCCTCGGTCCGCTCCTGCTGGCCGCCGGTGGTCGGCACGCCCGGCTCGACCCAGCCGGTGACCGTGACCTGGCCCGTGGGCGGCGCCGGGACGTCGACGGCCCCCAGCGCCGCGCCGGCCCGCGGCACCCAGCCGCGGTCGACGAGCACGGCCGAGCCGTCGGCGGTGACCAGGGGGACGAGCACCTCGAAGCCGGCGACGCTGTTGTAGGGCCGGTTGCGGACCAGCACGGTGCGCGCCGGGTCGTAGCGGCCGCTCACCCGCACCTGCCGGTACTGGTCGGCGTCGGCCCGCCTCCCGACGGCCAGCACGTCGGTGAGCGGGGCCGCCGGTCGCGCCAGGTTGGTGGAGAGCAGCCGCCGCTGGGCTCCGTGCTCGTGCGCCCGGGACACCTGCCAGCGGGCCAGCAGCAGGCAGCCGACCGAGACCACGACGGCGAAGGCGACGAAGCCGAGCCAGCGGCGGGTGGCGAGGAGCCGGTGCACGAGGTCGACGGTAACGCGAGCGCGCGAGACGGCACCTCGGGCCCATCGAGACCGGCGTCGCCCGTCCCACCGGTGCGGACGGGCGCTGCCGACGTAGGCTGTCCAGACGGGCGCCGGCCGGCCCGTCGATCGGACCTGCTATCGCGAAGGAGCGGCATGGGCGCGCACGTCGGCGGTCTGGTGGACCGCTTCGGGCGGGTGGCGACGGACCTGCGGGTCTCGCTCACCGACCGCTGCAACCTGCGCTGCGCCTACTGCATGCCGCCCGAGGGCCTGGACTGGCTGCCCTCGCCGGACCTGCTCACCGCCGACGAGATCGTGCGGCTGGTCGCCATCGCGGTCTCCCTCGGCGTGGACGAGGTCCGCTTCACCGGCGGCGAGCCGCTCCTGCGCCGCGGGCTGGTCGACATCGTCCGGCGGGTCGCCGAGCTCGAGCCGCGCCCGCGCCTGTCGCTCACCACCCACGGCATCGGGCTCGCGCGGCTGGCCGAGTCGCTCGCGCAGGCCGGGCTGGACCGGGTGAACGTCTCGCTGGACACCCTGGACCGGGAGCTGTTCAAGAAGCTGGCCCGACGCGACCGGATCGACGACGTCTTCGCGGGCCTGGCCGCCGCCGACGCCGCGGGGCTGCGCCCGGTCAAGGTGAACGCCGTGGTCATGCGCGGGGTGAACGAGGACGAGGCGGTGCCGCTGCTGCGCTGGTGCCTCGAGCGCGGCTACGAGCTGCGGTTCATCGAGCAGATGCCGCTGGACGCCCAGCACGCCTGGAACCGCGAGGAGATGGTGTCCGCCGACGAGCTGCTCGAGCGGCTCACTGCGGCCTTCGACCTCACCC
>JBQCIO010000286.1:0-14496 GCA_051953655.1 Motilibacteraceae bacterium | reverse complement strand
AACACCGGGTCGACATCCTGGCCGTTCGCGACCCGGTCGGCCAGCTGCTCGAGGACCGGACCGGCGCCGGCGTCCAGCAGCGTCCGGTGCAGCGCGTGGGCGCGGGGAAGGACGGCGCGCCTGGGGTCGGCCAGGAGCAGGGACAACTGCGCGGGCAGCTCGGCCCAGGGCAGCGCGTCCAGCGACAGGTGCTGGGTCAGCGGCGCCAGGCGAGCCAGGTGCCCGGTGATCTCGCCCAGCGCGGCGTGGGCCTGGGGCAGGCCCACGCTGGCGCTGGGTACCGGCCCGGCGTCGCCGGTGTCGCGCCGCGGGGCGACGGCCCACTGCTGTCGCACCCCGGCCACTGCGACCAGGCACTGGTGCAGGCCGGCGTCGTCCCGACCGGCGGTCATCCCCACGTTCGAGGTGTCCTGGCGCAGCAGCGCGATGAGCTGCTTGCGCAGCCGGCGGCGTTCGAACAGCCCGACCTTGTCCGGCAGGCTCTTGCGTTCGGCCTTGCTACCCACAGCGGCGGTCAGCCGGGCCAGGGTGCCGGCATCGACGACGGCAGGATCCAGGATCTGCGGCTGGAACACCTGCAGGACCGCCGCAGTGTCCGTGAGCAGCTGCACGCCCGCGCGGGCCTGGTCGAGAGTGGTGGGCGCCGCGAGCCCGACGGAGGCCAGGGCCTGGGTGGCCGCACCGCGCACCGGGTTCCAGCTGCTGCTGACCGCGGCGGCCGCGTCGTAGCCGTCGGTGGCGGCCCGCTCGGTGGTGACCGTGTCGACGTTCCACCCGGACCTGCTGGCCCGGTCCGGGTCGAGCCCGCCGAGCGTGGTGAACTCGGCCACAGCGGCCGCCAGTTCGTCCAGCCGCTCGCCCTGCCAGCCGCGCACGACGGTGAACGGCAGCCGCAGCGAGGTCTGCGGGAGGGCGGGGATGGCGGCGATGCGCCCGAGCAGGTCGTAGACAGTGCCCCCGGCGAGCTCCTGCCGGGGTGTGTGCAGGGACCGGGCGTGGGTGACCAGGCGATCCCGCGCGATCGTCAGGTCCCGGTGCAGGGCAGCGGTGTCCGGTGCCGCGACGGTGCTCAGCCGCTCCAGGCTAGACCGCAGCTGGGCGATGACGTTGCCGCGCTTGGTCTTGCTGTCGAACACCTCCAGCACGTTGCCGGCCAGCCCCACGTCGTCCAGCCGCGTCATGACCGCGTCGACCGCGGCCCGCTTCTGGGCCACGAACAGGACGGTCTTGCCCGCGGCCATCGCCTCGGCGAGCAGGTTCGCGATGGTCTGCGACTTGCCGGTGCCCGGAGGGCCCTGCACCACCAGGTTCCGCCCCGCCAGGGCGTGGGAGATGACCGCCTGCTGGCTGGCGTCCGCGTCCAGCACCAGGTGCTCCAGCGAGGGTGGCGCCGTGTCCGGGGCGGACAGGTCACTGCCGTCGTCGGGCAACCCGCCGCCGCGGACCAGTGCCTGCGCCTCGCGGTCACCGGCCATCGCGGCCAGCAGCGGGTGCGCCGCGAGCAGCGCCTCGTCCTCCAGGTCCCGCAGCATCAGCTCCCGGTCCGAGCCGAAGGAGTCGACCACGGCGTGCTCGTCCACCTGCCACCCGGGCACGCGGCCGGCCAGCCGGGTGGCGGCCTTGAGCAGCCGCTCGGCGTTCAGGACCCCGTCGGGGTCCACGGCCTCGGCCAGCCAGGCCTCAGCATCCAGGTTCACATCGAAGTGGGCGCGCAGGAGGAACCGCAGCGCCGTGTTGAGCTCCGGCTCCCCGGTCAGCTGGAGAGAGGAGACGCTGCGGGTGCCCGGGATCAGGGTGAAGGCCACCGGCGCCAGCAGCAGGGGCGCTGCCGGGTGGCGTTCCTTGCGGGCTCCCCCGGGGCCGCTGGCCACCGGCTGTTCCGGGGCCCAGGTGGCCAGCCCGAGGGCGAGGCGTACCGGGTTGTCACCGGTCTCCTCCTCCCCGATCTTGCCTTTGGCCGCCAGCAGGTCGGCGGCGCGGCGGGCCCCGCCGGCGCGAGCGATGCCGTCCGGCGTGCCGTCGTCCGGCACCAGGTCGCCCAGCCGCACCGCGTCGCCGGCCAGCAGCCGCGCGAACGGTGCCGGGGCCGCGTCGGCCAGCCGGAGCGTGCCCACCTTCAGCGGGGAGTAGTAGAGCCGCTTGTTGCCCGCCGAGATGTCCACCAGGCCCCGCCGCCACGCCTCGGCAGCGGTCTCGACCAGCTGCCCGGTGCGAGTCGAGGCGGCCCAGCTCCCGCTCACCAGTTCCGGCTCCCCCTGCTCGACGTGCGGCAGCTACCGCATGTCCCGGCGGGACTTCTACGGTCGCGCCCGTGACGAGATGGAGACCCAACGTAGTCTGCCGACCGCTTGCGGGCAGCCTGTTCGTCAGCGAGTCGGGACCTTACCGAAAGTGTTTCCTTCCGGGCTGCCAGGTCCGCTCGTGCCGGTGAGCCGGAGCCCGTGCGTGCACCTTGCTCTTAGCAACGTCTCGGCGGTGGGGTCGCTGCCGCGGGTCCTCGAAGGAGGCTGATGGCTCATCCCGTCACTGCATCGCTGGCCCGGATAGTCGCCTCGCTGGGCACAGAAGCCCACCAATCGGTTGACCCGTTGGTCCTGCTCGAGGGGCCGAGACCTCGCCCCGACCCCAGGAGGGGCGTCAACGGCAGGGGCGCCGGCTGGCTGCGCAGGCACTGAACCTGGGCCGGGTGGCCGGAGTCGGCGGCCGGTCCCTGCCGTGAACGAGCCACCGGAATGGGCACAGACCGGTTGGCCCTGCGGGCGCAGCCCCCCGGTAGCCCGACCAGCTGATCGCCCTTACCCGGGCGGTGCTCCCGAGCGGGTGGCACTCGGATGTGAAGCGCACTACCTCGTCCGGAGAGCGGCCACCCAATCACCGAGGTGCCGCCCGGCCAGCCAGGCCCCGTGTGCCTTCGGCGCGCGCCCCGCGACCGAGCCGTTCACGCCCTGGAAGCGCCGGCAGTCAGGCACGCGAGCACGTCACGCAGACTCTGAGCTGCTTCGCAGCCCGGACAGCGGCCCGCTCGATAGCTGTCCCCGCACCCCGCACCTCACGGCTGCATGTCTGCGGTCGCGTCAGCCCGGTCTCGCGCACGGCTCGTCTGCGCCTGGCGGCAGGCGAGCAGGCGGCGGATAGCGGCAGCTTCCCTGGGGGTGAGCAGGTCGCGCCGAGCAGCCTCACCGACAGCGGCGAGCAACCGCTCAGGCATCACTTTGCCCATGCAATCGCGCAAGGCGCGGTCGATCGTGACGGACGGGATGCCCTTGTAGGACGTCAGATCCCTCGGCGCCAGCCGGCAGGTGACTGCCTCGATGAAGCCAGGGTCACGCAGACGGACGCGGCGCGGAGTGGCGATCTTGACCCTTCTCGGTGCCACCTGCGCGAGATGGTGCAGCGCCAGGACGCTCTCCTCGATGATCACTGCGTCGGGACCTACGCGGAGTACGGCCTCCAGGAACAGGTCCTCTTCGCGACGGGCTACATCAGGGAACCGGTAGACGCCCCGCGCAACCTGCTCGAGCCCTCCCCTGGCGGCGATCTTGCGGACTTCAACGGAAGGCACCCCAGCCGCGTGAGCGTCGCGAACGGTCACGTACCCACGCTGATCCGCAGCGACCGCGCGCAGAAGTTGCCGGTACGTCATCTGCCGCCTTCTCGTGGTCTCTCGGGATCAGCGACCGGAGCTTTGGGCCGTGAGAACGTGCTACTAGCTCCGTGGCACGAGCGTACCGTTTGCGGTACGGATCTGCCGCCCAATCATGCCGGCGGTCGCAGGCGACGTTGGTGACCCATCGTGAGTTGGTGCGGCAAGCCCTGGAGCAGGAAGGGGACCAGCTCCCCGAGCGCCTCCCTGACGACTGCTCAGGGAAGGGCCTCGTCAGATTCGAACGCGGCGACGGCAGGAGACCGGCAACAGAGGTTCAGTGTGGTCCCGGCGCCCAGAACCTGACGGCCGCATGCAGGACGCGCGCCGGTTCGGTGGCGACGACGTCGGCAGGGCAGGCTCCGGAAAGGTACGCGCTGCGACTCGACCACCACGCCTGGAAGTCGCGAACTGGCGCTCCTCCCAGGGCACGGACTGCCAGCACTACGGCGCCGACGTCGCCGGCCCGGACAAGCTGGGCCTCCTGCGGGTGGGCGGCCAGCCACTGGCCCTCAACTTCCAGCCCCATGTGCTGTGCCCCTTCCGTCGGTAGCGGATCATGTCACTGCCTATGCCTTCGTCGGGCGGCTACCGGCGGCGGGCCGGGATGTCTCGCCCCCGGGCCCGCCGACGGCGGTCGCCTACGCAGCAGCCGGCATCGGCGCGTCCGGACGCTGCAGCACGTGAACGGAACCGGCACTGGGGTTCGAGTCGACGATCAGCGCGGTCACCGCGGCGACGTCAGCCGCGGCGGTGAGCGGCAGAGGGTGGCGCGCCGCGGTGAGCGCGGCCAGGGCGAGCAGGTCGGTCGGCAGGGTGAACATTGCTTCGGCTCCTCGGCCGTCGGTTATCGGACGGCCTGGAAGGTGCGGGTGCGCGGACGGACGGCAATCACTGGAGGGAGCGGGCCCAGCGCCTGCAGACCACGGCCCGCGACTGCTCGCTATCCGGGGTGCAGCCACCGCTTACAGGCGCCTCCGCGCGGGCGGCACCGGCGACTGCGCCTACCAGGGCAGCCAGGCGTACTGCTCCTCGTAGTGCTGGTAGCGGCGGCGCAGCATCTCGGCCCTCGGCGCAGCCGCCGGCGCCCCGGTAGCGAGCACCTCGAACGTGCCCTGGAGGAGGGCAGCCGTCGCCGCGTCCTCGGCTGCCTGTTGGGCCACATCGTCACGAAACACGATTCGATGCGTCTCCGGTTCGACGGCGACGAGATGGCGATCAAACGCGGCGTGATGGTTGGCGCAAAGCGAAATGCCGTTCCAGGGCTCATCAGGTGAGCCAGGCGCTGAGGCGGGATAAATGTGAGCACCTTGCACGAGCGAGAGTCCGAGCCCGCACATGGCGCACCGGCGGTCGTAAGCGTCGAGAACCCGGCGGGAGAAACGGGCGTCACGAACTAACGCGGTAGCGGCCCGGCGTGCCCGGTCCCGAGCTGGTCCCTCTCCCGACCCGTCCAGCAGCCCGGCTGCGACGGCTGCATCGCCCATCCGCTCAACATCGGGTTCGGCGCCTCCCAGGTCGGCTGCGACGGCCGCGGGGAGCAGGGCAGGGTGCATGCAGCGAACCAGTTCGTCGTTGGTGTTGAGCGAGGTCGCCCAACCGGTGACTTGAGCGTCGCCGAGTGTGGCCAGGGGCACGAACGCGGACCAGCGCGTGTGGTGATCCAGCCGGCGCGCGGCGTCTGCCGTAACAGCGATCGGCTGGGGAATCGGCACGAGAGGGTCCTCAGACCACAGGCCAACCAGCACTAGGCGGCGACCGTTGACCGGCACGATCGGCTTGGTCTTGCCCGGGTTTTGGAACCGACGCTCGACCGCGTCCCGCCCGCGGTGGCTGAGTCCTACGCGCCCCACGAACAAGGCGACCGGAACCGGGTCCTCGACGACCTCGATGGTGCCCAAAGCTGGCCAGCCGTCCCCAATCTTCTCGATCAACAGCGCGTCGCCGACCAAGCCGGCCAAGCGCTCCACAAGAACCGCCCTAGCTCCCGGCATCTAGCGTCTCTGCTAGTTGACCGAGGCGTGCAACGCGTCCACGACCTGCCGGGCAAGCGGGGGCGGCACGGAGTTGCCGAGCTGAGCTTGGGCAGCCACACGTGACCCCACGAGTTGAAATTCGTCCGGATACCCGAAGAGCCGCTTGATCTCAGGAACTCGTAGCCGGCGGTTCTCCCAGTGGAATGGGCCAACATAGGGCCCCGGCTGCGCCTGGATCGTGGGTGCCGGCTTGGCCGGATCAAGCTTGAGAAGGAAAGACCAGAATCGGGATCGCCATTCGAACAAAGGATTGGGGTGACCCCGGCGCTCCGTGTAGAACAGGTAGTTGTCTCCGGGAGGGATATCGGGAAGCAGGTGGCCGAACTGGCCGCCGACCTCCTCTCCCGGTTCGGCGTCTGCGACCAGCCCGGACAGCGCGTCTCCGACGGTGACGTGCGGCAAGCCAGTGGTCGCCCCGGTTGAGCGCCGCTCCCAACGGCCGGTGTGTGTCGCCTCGGGCAGCACAGGAGCACGCCGCCGGCTCTTCGGCGCGCCGGCGATGATCAACCTCGGGCGGGCCTGCGGCACGCCGTAGTCCGCCGCGTTGAGCACCCCCCAGGTGCACTGGTAGCCCGCGTCGTCGATCTCCTGCAGCAGCCGAGTGAAGGCCGGCCGGCTCGCCTTGTTGTTGTAGGTCAGTGCGTAGACATTCTCCAGGACGAACATCCGCGGGCGCGCCTCGGCCAAGACCCGGGTGTACGCCTGAAGCAGCGAGGCGTCCGGATCCAGGCCAGCGCGCTTCCAGTCCAGCCAGAAGCCGCTCTTGCTGAACGGCGTGCAGGGTGGCCCGCCGACCAGCAGGTCGGGACGCTCCCTGCCCGACAGCCCAGCAGCCCGCACGATCTCCCGCGTGGGGGTGTCGAGGATGTCGCGACGGATCACCGGCGAGGCGAGCCGCGCGAAGTTCTTCTCGTGCGAGTCCGCAGCGTCCTCGTCGATCTCCACCGCAGCGCGCACCTCATAGCCGGCCTGCTCGACACCAAGATCGAGACCGCCGCAGCCGGAGAAGAGGGAGATGGCAACACCGTGGCTCACGCCCACAGGGTGCCACGGCCCCCCGACAGGACGTGGCAGGCGCGCGACGCGCTCACCGGGCGGCGTGCTCAGCCCGCAGCCGTTCTAGCTCAGCCCGCTGGGCGGCGACCAACCGCTCGTAGATCCGCTGCACCCCCGGGCTGGTCCGAAACCCGTAGCGCCGCCAGAACCGGTAGAAGTCCTCCGGCGAGCCGAACTCCCCACGCCCCGCCCGCAGGTCATCGATCGAGTCCACCGCCCCGATGTACTCCCGAGTGGTGGAAGACCGTCGAGTGCTGGCGATGCGCCACGGCTCGTGGACGATGACCTCGAGGTCCGCGACACGGGCGGGCGTCTCCGTCAGCGTATACAACACGATGACGTCCGCATGGCTGCGGTAGTCCGCGAACGGCCGGAAGGTCCCCGGCCAATGCAGCTCCGGATGCCGGAAGTAGGTGTTGCCCGTGTACAAGGTGATCCTGCTTTGAGTCCGCTGCGGAGTCCCCGGACGCGGCGCCGCCGAGCCCCGCGCGCGCTGGGCGACCTTGATGTCGACGGCGTGCCACCCTCCCCCGAAGGCCGCGCCACCCACTTCCAAGTCCGGGTAGCCCCGCTCGCTACCCCGATGCCACTCGGCGTGCTCCGCCTCCCCGAGCGCGGACAGCAGGTGGTCGACCACGTCCACCTCAATCACATTCGCCAGCGCAGCTGGCTCCTTCGGCAGCGGCAGGAGGTGTCCCCCGCCCGCCAGCCGTTCCGCCAACTCCTCGGCGCTGTTGGCGACCAACGGCCACCTGCTACCCCGCCCGTCCAGCCGTAGGACGCCGGCAACGTCGAAGGAGTACGCCTCGCACTGACCGCGCAGCCAGTCCAGTACCTCGTGGGACACGACCGGACCCTACCCAGGCGCAGTGACGGCCTCGAGACCCTGGAGCTGGCAAGCTGCCCTCATGCCGCCCCGTCTGCGCCAACCCACCTGGCCAGCGTGGACGTACTACCCCTCGAACGGCCGACCGCTGCCGTGGGCACTCGACCTGGTCGATGCGGTCCAGGCGGTCGGTCCGACCATAGACAGCGAGCACTCCGCCGGGCTGCGTAGCGACGCCGTCCTGGCCGCCCTCGCGCCAGGACTGACCGCCCTCGGCTACCACGTAGAGGCCGGCAAGAGCGCCGCAGACAAGATCCGCCGCCCCGTGCTCTTCGGGGAGCAGGGCGTCGAGACCGTGACCTACGAGGTAGATGCCGTCCACGACGAACTCGGAGTCGTTGTCGAGGTGGAGGCGGGACGCGGCGCCAGGAGCAACGCCACCTACCGCGACCTCATCCGCACCAGCCTCATCGTGGACGCCCAGCACCTCGCACTACTGGTGCCCAACATCTACCGCGTCCGGTCGGCCGGACGCGAGATTCAGGTACCTGCCTACCGCGAGGCCAGGGATCTGCTGACAGCGCTCTACGCCAGCCAACGCCTCCATCTGCCCTTCGCCGGCGTCCTGCTGCTGGGTTACTGAGGTGACCGGGACTCGCACTCCCGCCAGTGATCGACTACACCAACAGGCCGTCTGAGCGCGACGCAAACAAGGGCGTTCAGTTGAAGCCGGTTCGGCCACCACGTGCGGCCGCTAAACGGGCTGACATATGGGCAGCAGCGCGAAGGCCGCCCCTGAATTGCCCGGCCTGGAGAGCAGTTGCGTCGCGCCTTGCCATGTCCACGTCGTCGGAACGTCCCCGGGCTCCGCAACCAGTGGGGCCGCACCCAGGGCCAGGAGCGGATGCGACGCCGTTGCGGGGCGACGACGCGGACGGCACTTGAGGCGATAGCGTCGGGGGGTGCTGACCAGGCTTGAAGCGGACGGGTTCAAGAACCTGCTGGATTTTGCTGTGGACTTCGGGCCTTACACTTGTATCGCCGGCCCCAACGCCGTCGGCAAGTCCAACATCTTTGACGCCATCGAGTTCCTGTCGCTGTTGGCTGACCACCCCTTCATGGAGGCAGCTCTGCGGCTTCGTTCCATCGGCTCGCGTGGAACCGATCCACGGACCCTGTTTTGGGGGAGCGCCGACGGCGAAACGTTGCCAATGCGACTCGCGGCCGAGATGATCGTGCCGGACGAGGTCGAAGACGACTTCGGTCGCTCGGTCAAGCCGACGACTTCGTTCCTGCGTTACGAGGTCGAACTACAGTACGAACCGCCCGAGGCGGCTGGCTACGCTCAGATGGGACGAATCGCGCTGAGGCGCGAAGAGCTGCGCCACATCAAGCTGGGTGAGGCCGCCGAGCACCTACCCTGGCCGCACAGTAAAAGGAACTTCCGCGACGCCGTCGTGTTTGGTCGACGAGCCGGCACTGCCTACATCTCGACCACGGACGAGGAGGGCGCCGGCGTCGTCAACGTGCACCAGGACGGCGGCAGCCGGGGGCAACCGCGGACATCCCCCGCAGCGCGCGCTCCTCGAACGGTTGTTAGCACAACGACCACAAGCGACGATCCGACCATTCTCGCGGCTCGGCGCGAGATGCAGCAGTGGAGAGCACTCGCCCTCGAGCCTTCGGCCATGCGATCCCCGGACGCTGCTGCGGAGTCGTCGCAGATTGCTCCCAATGGCGCGCATCTTGCCGCCGCCTTGTATCGGCTTCGATCGGCCGGCACCGAGGACGTCTACGCGGCTGTGGCGGCCGCAGCCGCCGCCTTGACAGACGTGCGCGGCGTAGATGTCGACTTCGATCCCCACCGCGAGCTGCTCACGCTGCAGGCCCACCTCGGTTCGGGCCCAGCCCTTCCGGCCCGAGCCCTCTCCGACGGAACGCTGCGCTTCCTAGCCCTATGCATCATCTCCGTTGATACCTCATTCGGCGGCCTTTTGTGCATGGAGGAACCGGAAAACGGGATTCACCCGGGGCGCATAGAAGCGATGGTCGATTTGGTTCGAAGCCTCGCCGTCGATCCACAAGAGCCGCCGGGGCCAGACAATCCCTTCCGTCAAGTCATCGTCAACACGCACTCGCCCTACTTTGTTCGGTATCAGTCCGAAGACGACCTTCTCCTCGCCATGCCGACGTCTGTACGCCGCAACTTGGACGTAGTCACCACGGTCAAACTCGTACCCCTTCAGCAGTCATGGCGAGGTCGACGTGGCGCCGTAACGATCTCGAGAAACGCGATCATGGACTACCTCCGACTACCGCCTGGTGCGCAGTTCCAGCTGGACTTCGAGGGCCGTACCGTCGATGAATGAGGTCCTAACCTTCGCATTCCTGCGCGAGGGAACGTCCGACGACGGCCTTCTGCCGCATCTCCGAGAACTCATTGTTCGTGCAGGTGCGTCCGCGACCATTGGGAGCAGCCGCGACTACCGGGGGAGCATGGAAGATCGGCTCCGCCAAGTCCTGGACGAGGGCACGAACGTTGATCTCGTGTTTGTGCATCGAGATGCAGACGGCTCGAGTCCCAGCCCGCGCCGAGACGAGGTGCGGCGAGCAGCCCAGGCCGTAGGTCTTACCGCCGTCGTTTCCGTGGTCCCCGTTCAGGAGCTGGAAGCTTGGCTCTTAGTTGATGAGGCAGCTATCCGGGGCGTCGTTGGAAAACCCAGTGGACGGGACCAGCTATCTTTGCCGACCATTCGCGCAATCGAGCAGACCGCGAGCCCGAAAGAAATTCTCAAGAGGGCTTGCCTGACGGCGAGCGAGACGACCGGACGACGTCGAGAGCGGGAGAAGCGGGAGTTCCCCCAACGCAGACGCAATCTTCTCGAACGGCTGGACATCGACGGCCCTGTCCGTAGCCTGCCGTCATGGCGGCAACTTGAAGATGACATTGATTCCGCTGTCATCGAAGTACTGTCGCGCTGAGGCACGTAGGCTGATTGGTCGTCGGCGCCCCCCCTCTTTGATCTCGATGTGGGGTCCTGACGGAAGGTCCCCGGTCGAGGTGACGGAACCCCCCGCAGGAACCCTGGTGGTCTTAGTGCGGGGGGGTTCCGTGCCGTCCGGGCGGTGGTGAGCGCGGGGTCAGGCTGCGCGTGCCGGTGCCGGGCCCGCGGAGGTGACCGCGCCGGCTTCGACTTCGCCGTTGCTGGGCAGCCAGGCCGGCGCCCAGGCCGAGGTCGACGAGCAGGGACAGGGCGCGCGGCGCCCGTCGGCGGTGGGCTGGTTGCGGGCCAGGCGCACCAGCCGGGCGCACTCGGCGCGGTCGTAGGGGGCAGCGACCGGCTGGTAGGCGACGGTGGCCGGGGCCGGTGCGGCGGAGCGACCGGACCGCGCGGCGCAGCACCGAATGCACCGTGGCCTTGCTCGCATCCGGTGCCGTGAGCGTGGCGACGTCGGCATCGACCAAGCCGGGCACGAGGAACTCCTCGGCCCGCAGCGGCGCCGTGCCGTCGACCCGGCCCGGCCAGCGCGCGGCCCAGCGCAGGAACGTGGCCACGTGCGAGCCGACAGGCCCGGCGTTCGCCGCGCTGGCCGAGGCATAGCCGGCCATCAGCCGGCGAGCCAGGCCGGCCAGCGGCGCCCACTCCGCGTCGCTGACTCCGCGGGGCCGGTAGGCCAGGACCGGTGCCTGCGCCTCGGCCGACAACCTGTCCAGGTCCGGGTCCGGGGCCGGGGCCACCGCGGGCCCGGCGGTCACCGCCGCGGTCGGGGCGGTCGCAGGCTTCGCGGTAGATGGGGCGGTTCGGGGACGGGGCGTGCGAGCGGCCGGGACCACCACTTCTACTGCGGCAGGGGCCACCCCCGCGAGCGCGGCGGCGGCATCGAGCGGGCGCATCGTGCCGGGCCCGTCCACGACTGCATTCGCCGCCAACCACGCCGCGAGCGGGTCCAGCGCCTCCCGGGACACCGGCCGGCCCTGCAGTTGACCGAGCGCGGCCACGGTCGCGGGGAACGGCGCCGGGCGCGACGCGGCAGACAGCAGCAGCGGCGCGACCGGCTCGACCGGCGCCTCGGCGCGGGCACGCTTCGGCCGGTGCGTGCCGTTCACGGCCCGGGCCAGCCGGCGCAGGTCGGCCCGGTGGTTCTCCCGCGTCTTCCCGGACTTCGCCGCGGCCTTGAGCCGGTCCAGGTGCGCCCCGATCGCCGCCTCGGTCAGCAGCCCGCGCAGCTCAGGAGCGTCGGTCCCAGGCCAGCCGCACGGCCCGGCCAGGAACAGGCGTCGTGAGGACCTTCGCGCCGCGGTACCTGCCCGTGCTCACCCCACGGTGGACCCGGTCAGTGACCATCGAGACCACGATGCCGCGCGCACCCGCTTCAGTCGGTCGCCGGAACGACAGGGTTTTGCCGAGCGCCCGGCGGACGGCCGGTAGTCGCCGCGTGGCGACACTCTCCCGGGTCAGACGGGCGAAACGATGACGGGCAGGTAGTAGTAGACGCCCGGGCCGCAGCGGCGACGCTCCACAGGCATCGGTACGCGCCACCGCCCGCCGTTCGGCCGACCTACAGCTACAAGATCAAGGAGTCGCCAAACAAACGGATGCATCACTCACTACAGACCGCTACGCCGTGACGTCCGGGATCGCCACGTGGAGGCGGCTGCCGTCGGACAGCATCGCGTCGACGAAGGGGGTGCTGAGGTCCACCCGGCGCCCCGAGGACTTCAGCATCCGCTCGACCAGCGACCGGACCTGACCGGCGGTGAGGATGGTGGTGGTCAGCTCCGGCACCCCGTGCCGGGCCACGAAGACCCGGCTCGGCTCGTTGATCCAGATCTCCTCGACGTCCGGGTCGTCGAGGAACTTCTGCAGCGGGCCCAGGCCGGCCACCGCGTCGAACACCTCGCGCGCCACCGCACGCGCATCGACCAGCGGCGGCAGCGCGCCGGACAGGCTGCGCTCGTCGTAGTCGGCGACGACCTCGTCGATGAGCGCCCGCACCGACTGCGGGTCGCTCTGCGGGTCCAGCCCGCGCCGGCGGACCAGCTCGCGGACCTCGTCCTCGATCTGGTCGGCCGCGCTCACCGCAAGCCCCCGCTCACCGCGCCCAACTCCCCCTGTTCCAAGACCTGCTGTCACCAAGACCCGATGCTCGTGACCTGCCCCCGGCGGCCCCCGACGACCGCGTCCTCGACCGTTGCTGCGGGCAACGGCCGGCAGGACGGGTGAACCGTAACGAAGGACCAGGCTTGAGCGCGAGAGGTCGAGCCCGCCCTGTGGACAACACGTCCCGGCGCCGCGATCGCCTCCCCACCTGTGGACAGCTGTTTGATCCCGGCCCCGGCGAGGTCTAGCCATGAGGACACGTCATCCCAGTCCGACGCGACCTCGGAGCCCCCGTGCAGCTGCGCCTCACCCTCGCCGACCCCGCGCGCACCAGCTCGGTGGACGTCGAGGTCGTCGTGCCGCCCGGTGCCGTCCTCGCCGACGTCGACCACCAGCTGTGCGAGGTGCTCGACGCCGGACACGACGAGGCGCCCGCGGAGCAGCTGCCCGCGGCCGTCCGGCCGGGATGGTTCGTGGGCCCGCAACCGGTGCCAGGAGACGCACCCCTCGGCCTCCCGCCGCTCCTCGACGGCGCGCTGCTCAGCCGGGGCCGCCCGGCCACTCCCGCCGACCCCACCGGGCTGCTCACCCTCGCGGCTGTCGCCGGACCGTCGGCCGGGACGGTGCTGCCTCTCCTGCCCGGCCAGCGCACCCTCGGTCGCTCCACCTCGTGCGCTCTGCCGTTGTCGGACCCGGACTGCTCCCGCCTGCATGCGGTGCTCGACGTGAGACCCGACGGGGTGCGGGTGCGCGACCTCGGGAGCACGAACGGGACCGAGGTCGACGGGTGCGCCGCGGCACAGGAGGGCACCGTGCTCGGCCGCGGCCAGCTGCTGCGTGTGGGCGGCTCCCTGCTCGAGGTGCTGCTCCCCGGCGAAGGCACCACTCCGGCCAGCAGCAGCACCGACGGAGACGGTCACCTGCTGCTGAACCGGCCGCCGCGGGTGCACCCCGGCCACGCCCCCTCGGTCATCACCTTCCCGCCACCTCCCGCCGCGCGCCAGCCCGCGCGGTTCCCGGTCCTCGCCACCGCGGTCCCGGTCCTCCTGGGGCTGGTCCTGGCCCTGGCCGTCGACCCGCGCTTCGCGCTGTTCGTCCTGCTGTCACCGGTGATGCTCTTGGGGAACTGGGCGAGCGAGCGCTGGGGCGGCCGCCGCGTGCGCCGGCAGGAGCTTCGCCGCCACGAGGCCGAGACGGCCCAGGCGCAGGCGCGCCTTCACACCGCCCTCTCCGACGAGCTGTCGGACCTGCGGCAGCGGCACCCCGACCTCGCCCGGCTGCTGCTCACCGCCGACCTGCCGACCGCGAGGGTGTGGGAGCGACGGCGCGGAGAGGACGAGTTCCTCGCGCTGCGCCTGGGAACCGGCATGGTCCGCGCGACCACGCGGACCATCCGGCCGACCGTCTCCGACGTTCCGCCGGAGGAGGACACCGCGCTCGAGGACGCCCCGGTGGTCGTCGCCCTCGAGCAGATCGGCCATCTCGGGGTCGCCGGCAGCCACTCGGTCACCGGTCGGCTGGCCTGCTCGCTCGTCGGCCAGGTGGCCGTGCTGCACAGTCCGCAGGACGTCGAGCTGGCGGTCCTCGGACCGGGCGGCGACGGCGTCGCCGACGCGGCGCCGGAGCGGTGGGCCTGGGTCCGCTGGCTGCCCCATGCCGCCGCGCCGCTCGGGGCCGACGTCGACACCGACCTGCTCCTCGCCCGTCTCCTGGCCCGGCTCGAGCACGACGCCCCCTCGGCCGGCGGACGGACGTGGACCGGCCCCCGAACGGTCCTGGTCCTGGACGGCGCCCGGGCGCTGCGCCGGCACCCCGTGGTCGCGCGGCTCCTCG
>JBQCIO010000285.1:0-4709 GCA_051953655.1 Motilibacteraceae bacterium | reverse complement strand
TTGCGGTGCTCCTTCGCGGCCTGCCACACCTGCAGGGCCGTGACGTGCTCGGCCGATCCTTCGCCGTGCTGCTTCAACGCCGCCCGCATCGCCAGCTGCGCGTCCTGCTCGGCGGCTTTCGCTCCCGAGCGGGCCTTGTCCCGCATCCACCGGGCATGCCCGTCGACGAGCTGCGCGATCCGGTGCACCTGAGTGGGATCCGAGACCGCACGGAGACTGGACTCGCGCACCAGCGTGCGCCCGTCGTCGTCATCGGTGTCGACCTGGTCGTGCCACACCTCGACCCGCCGCCCCGTGCGCGCCTTCTCGTGCTCCAGCGCGCCCCGGTCCGGGAGCAGCTTCGCCAGCACCCGGTCGAGGTGCCGCTGCAGCTCCCTCGTCGTGGACGTCGGCACTTTCGGGAGCACGAGGTCCAGGACCTTCTCGAGCAGCTCCTCGGGGACGGCGCGGGTGGAGGTGCGCAGCACGTGCCACTGCTGGCGGGTCATCACCCCGGCCAGCATCAGCTCCCGTGCGCGGGCGTACGGGCCGTCGAGCTGGCGGGCCTGCTCGGCGACCGCGTACATGCCGGCCGGGGACAACCGCATCCCCAGGCGCAGCTCCTCCCGCCGGCAGCGGGCGGCCATCTCGGTCGGGTCCTGCCACTCGGCCCACATCCGGTCCGCGTGCTCCTGCGAGAACGGCTCCTCCCCGAAGCCTTCCGGGCCCGGGTCCTTGATGGCCGGGGACGCGTCTCCCAGTGAAGGGTCGCGCTCGGCGGCCAGGCACTGCGCGACCACCTGCGCGTACCGGCCCTCCGCCGCCGCCAGCGCCGCCTTTACCGCCGAGGCGAGCAGCACCCGGTCGTACATCCGCAACCGCGACCCGTCCAGTCCGTTGAGCAGGTCCGCCACCCCCGCAGCGAGCGGGTTCGCCGCGGCGAACCGCAGCTGCTGCGTGAGCCCCACGCACTCGGCCAGCGAGCCGGGAAGGACGTCGGAATCGACGTCCTTCTCCTGCACCGGCTGGCCGTGGACCATGAGCCGAGACTATGGACCGGGTCTGACAGTTCTCGTTCCCAGACAGGAAGAATCAGGGCCAGCCGGGTCACATGTTGGCAAAGAATCAAACCCAGCAATGACAACGGAGCCCGCGCGTGGCGGATCTTGATGCATGTCCACGCTCAGGGTGGGTGCACTAGGTCTCAAGATCCGCGAAAGCCGGCGGCGGGCAACGAGAACTAGCCCCGCGCGAGACCGCTCCCGTCACCAGCTGCATCGGACGTGGGCCCAGATATACCGGCGGCCGAGTCGATCAAGGGCCCCTCACCATTTCTGCTTGATCACGGAATGAAGGGCCACGGATCTGGCCACCGCGCGCCCCACTGGCGCCCGTCCGGCACCATGGACCGGTGAGCCTGGTCGGGAACGCCGCGGAGGAGCGGCCGTGGGTGCAGGGCGCTCCGACGCGCCTCCTCGCACCGGTGGACGAGACCGAGGCGCTGCACCTGCTCGCCGACCTGGTCGCCGACGGCGAGGTGGCCGTCCTCACCGGTGCCGGGCTGTCCACCGAGTCCGGCATCCCCGACTACCGCGGTCCGACAGGTGCGGCCAGGCCGGCCACGCCCATGACCTACCAGACCTTCACCCGCGACCCGCTGGCCCGCCGGCGCTACTGGGCCCGCAGCCACCTCGGCTGGCGGACCATCGCCCGTGCCGAGCCGAACCACGGCCACCGTGCCGTGGCCGAGCTCGAGCGGCAGGGACTGCTGAGCGGCATCGTCACCCAGAACGTCGACGGCCTGCACAGCGCGGCCGGCGCTCGCGACGTCGTCGAGCTGCACGGGAACCTCGACCGCGTCGTCTGCCTGGACTGCCGCCGCCTCAGCCCGCGTGAGGAGCTGGACCGGCGCCTTCGGGCGGCCAACCAGGGCTGGCAGGCGCGGGTGACGGCGATCAATCCCGACGGCGACGTCGAGCTCGAGGATGCCGCGCTGGAGCAGTTCACGGTGGTGCCCTGCTCGGTCTGCGGTGGCGTCCTCAAGCCCGACGTCGTCTTCTTCGGCGAGACAGTTCCGCGTGAACGCGTGGACGCCTCCTACGCCCTGGTCGAGTCCTCCTCCCTGCTGCTCGTGCTCGGTTCCTCCCTCACCGTCATGTCCGGGCGCCGCTTCGTGCTGCGGGCGGCCAAGCTCGGGATCCCGGTGGCGATCGTCAACCAGGGCGTGACCCGCGGCGACGAGTTCGCCTCGGTCAAGCTCGACCTCCCCCTCGGTCGAGCGCTCACCGACCTGCTGGCCCTGCTGGACCAGGGATAGTCCGAGGTCCCAGCACCGGCTGGCGCCAGCGGCCTCGGTAGCGCCGGTCCCACGGCCAGCGCCCGGCATCGTCCGCTGTGACGAGCTGCAGCGCCCGGACCTCGGGCCCGTAGAGCTCCACGGCCAGCTCGAGGTGGGCGAACGGCACCGCTACCTCCACCACCTCAGCGCTCACGTCCCGGTACAGCCGCACCCGGTCGCCCGGGCGCGGCACCGAAGCGTGGTGCAGGTGCGCCGCGTAGCCGTTGAGGAGCTGCCCCGCTCGCTCCAGCGAGCGCCCGGTGACGACCAGCTCCGGCATGCTGCACCGCGTCAGCCCCACCGTGTAGGCCCACGGCCCGGTCGCGCCGTCCGCCTCGACCCCCTGCACCATCCATCCGTACCGCTCGATCATCCCGAGGCACATCACCAGGAAGTCCTGGTGGCTCGCCTCCGGGTGGTCGCACTCCCAACACATCCGTGACCCCCTGCCGTGTCGACGGTGAGACCCGGGCGGCGCCCCGGCTCCCGGTAGCGACCGTTCGCGGTCCCACCGACAGGGCGTGGCGGCCGCGGCCCGGGAGGCACCAGGCTGTGGACGCTGTCAGCGCCGGCTCTGGCCTGTGGACGCTGACGTCCTGCGCCCGCGGACCGGAGCCCTCGGGACGAGCCAGGGGGCCGATGTCTCGCTGCGGCAGATGCGGCACAGTGACGGCATGCGGGATGACGACCACCGGGTCCTGTACGCGGCCGGCCGCTCCGAGACGGACGACGCCGCGGCGGTCGCGTTCATCCTCAGCGGCGGGGTCACCCAGCGGTGGCAGCTGGCCGGTGAGGCGCTGCTGGCGGTCGACGCCGGCGCCGCCGGGCGGGTCGAGGCCGCCACGGTGGTCGTCGACGCGCTGCACCAGCGCGGCGACCGCGGGGACTGGTTCCTCGCCGCGCACCTGGTGACCGCCGTCGGCCTGCCCGGTCCGACGATCCTGGCCGACCACGCGGACCGGCTGCCGGAGCTCACCCCGCTCCCGGTCGACCTGGACTCCGTCGCGGACGTCATCGACTCGCGGGGCGAGGGCGGGTGGATCGACCGCACGACCGGATTCGCGGTGCAGGGGGACTACGGGTCGCTCGCATACCTCGACGACGACGGCGGGGACGGCGACGGCGAGGAGGAGTCGGAGCGCTGGATCCGGCTCGACTCCCTGGGCTCCCGCGAGGCCTTCCAGGACATGGCGGACTTCACCGACAGCGTGTCGGAGCCCCCGCTGCGCGCCCGGCTGGAGCGGGCGCTCGGTGGCGACCGCCCGTTCCGCCGGTTCGCCGATGCCATCTTCGGTGCGGACGAGGACGAGCTGACTCGCTGGAACGGGTTCCGGAGCGAGCGCCGGGTCGGCCGGGCACGCCGCTACCTCGTCGACGACGGCTACCTCCCCCTTCCGCTGAGCCCGTAGAGCCGGTGACGCCGTCGAGCCCCGAGCACGAACCTGGTATCCGGGGTTCAGCCGACCCGGCTGACCGACTGGATGCTGTCGAGCAGGAAGGCGCGCTCGTCCTCACGCAGGTGGCACCACGCCTCCAGGTAGGGCGGGAACAGCACGCAGCTGCTGATGACGCGCGAGGACCACCTCCGCCGCTGGTCGACGTACTCGATGACGATCTGGCCCCCGGTCTCCGCCGCGTCCTCGAGCAGGGCGATCTCGTCGTCGGAGAGGTTCCGGCAGGACCGCCGCAGCTGCGCCCGCTCGTCCTCGGCGACCAAGGCCGCCATGACGTCGGCGCGGCTCTCGGCAGCCTTCGCGGCCGGCCCCTTCGCCGCGCTCTTGGCCCGCTTCGCCTTCACCCGTGCGGCCAGCAGGGCGGCCGCCAGGGCCTCGAGGTCGGGGGTGGAGGGCGCCGCAGGTGGCGCCGCCGCAGATCGCTTTGCGCGCCGCGGCTTGGGGCTGTCGACGGCGAACGCGGCTCGGCCGGTGAGCACCACCTGCCCGTCGGCGTCGTGCTCCACCGGCAGGTAGCCGGCCTCGCGCAGCGCGAGCATGGTCTCGCCGACCGGTCGGGCGCTGGCGAGCACGGTGGGGGCCAGCAGCCGCGGGGCGAGCGCGCGCAGCCCGCGGTGCGCGGCCACCTCGGCGAGCAGGGCGGGGTCCTCGCCCACGACCACGCAGGTGACCGGTGCGACGGCGAGGTGGCCGTGCCGGCGGGCGACGTCGCGGACCAGGTACGACAGCGGCTGGGGCACGTCGCCCCGGGCCACCGCGGTCAGCCGGGCCAGCAGGTCGTCGGCGGTGAAACCGGCGTCCAGCGCCCGGCGCACGCTCGCCGTGCCGAACCGCCAGGTGCTGGCGTTGCCCCGTGCCTCCCGGTCGGCCATGGCGTCCAACAGCGACGCGAGCGCGGCCGCGGGGCTGCCGGTGACCACGGCGGTCAGGTCCGCCTG
>JBQCIO010000284.1:0-12858 GCA_051953655.1 Motilibacteraceae bacterium | reverse complement strand
GTGGGGGTGGGGGTGGGGGGCGGCGTGGGGGGGGGGGTCGGCGTCGGTGTGGGCCGCGGCGTCGGACGGTGCGAGACGGTCGGGCGCGGGGCGGGCGTGCTCGCCACCGTGTCGGGCAGCGCCGGCACCGGGCGGACCAGGAAGTAGACCGCGAGGGTGACCAGGAAGAAGGCCGCGAGCAGCACGGTGGAGCGGCGCGGGCGTCCCGTCGTCCCGCTCATGCCTCCGACCCCGTGGGGGTCGCGGTCCCCAGCGTCGGGGGCACGGTGATGCCCTCCTCGCGGAAGGCGGCGGCGATCCGGGCGCGCAGCTCGCGGCCCACTTCGAACTGCTTGCCCGGCAGCGTCCGGGCCACCACGCGGATCTGGAACTGGTCGACCTCGATGCTCTCCACACCCATGACCGTCGGCGGGTCCAGCAGCAGCGGTCGCAGCTCGGCGTCGCGGTAGGCGTCCTCGCCCACGGAGACCAGCACGTCGCTGGCGTGCCGCACGTCCACCGCCGCCGGCACCGGGACGTCGAGCACGGCGCGCGCCCAGTTGCGCGAGAGGTTGGTCAGCTGGGTGATCTGGCCGTTGGGCGTGATGACGACCTCGCCGTCGGCGGTGCGGATGCGGGTGATCCGCAGGGTCACCTCCTCCACCGTGCCGGTCACCGGGCCCGGGGTGCCGAAGACCGACACCCGGATGAGGTCGCCGAAGCCGTACTGCCGTTCGGCGATCGCGAAGAAGCCGGCCAGCACGTCCTGGACCACGCGCTGGGCGCCGAAGCCCAGGGCTACGCCGACGACCGCGGCCGGCGCCACCAGGCCGGACTGCGGCACGCCGAGCCGGTCGAGCACCAGCACGACGGTGACGCACCAGACCACCACGATCGCCGTCCAGGTGAGGGCCTGGACGAGCGCGTGCCGGTGCTTGGCCTCCTCCGAGCGGACCATCGCGTCCGTGGCCCGCGCCCGGGCGTCGATCCGCGCGGTGATCCTGCCGCCGGTCCACTGCGCGAACCGGGTGAGCAGCGCCGCGCCGGTGACGAACAGCACGATCTCCAGACCGCTGCTGCGCACCCACAGGCTCACGTCGGTGAGCGGTGCGACGGCAAGAGGCATCCCGGGTCCCAGCTGCTCGGCTGAACTGGTCGTCGGCGGGGCACCCGCCCTGCCTCAACCCGTCCTACAACCTGTCGGAGCAGGGGGAGCGGCCGCCTCGACGACCCTAACGGTCCGGCGGCCGCACGAGCCCCGCGGGCCTGACCCGCGAAGCCGGACCGATCGGGGCGGACCGGACGCCGAGGGCTGTGGCGAGGGCGCGGCCCGGCTACCCTCGACCTCGACGAGGAGGCCGACACCGGGGTCGGCCGCCGGCGAGCGACCTGGGCGGGCCGACGTGGACGTGGCGCGGTTTCCGACGGCTCACACTCCGACGGCTCAGACTCCGACGGCTCAGTTCACGACGGCCCGGTTCATGACCGGCGTCTGCACCACCGACGAGCGCAACGAGGACCTGCGCACCGCCGCCGCCCGGATGTGGCGCCAGCAGACCGGCGCGCTGCTCGTCCTGGAGGGCGACCGGCTGGTGGGGCTGCTCACCGAGCGGGACCTGCTCCGGCTCATCGCCGCCGGCGCGGACCTCGACGAGACCTCGGTGGCCGAGGCGATGTCGCCGGTCACCGTCACGGCCACCCCGGACCTGCCGCTGGCCACCGCGGCCCGCCTGATGTCCTTCCACGGCCTGCGCTACCTGCCGGTGCTGGACCCGGCCGGGCAGGTGCTCGGGATGCTCTCCCAGCGCGACGTGGCCGGTGTCTTCGCCGCGCTGGTCCGCGCCCCCGGCGACGCCCCCCTGGCCACCGACCGGCTGGTCGAGCCCTGGCGGCTGGTGCCGGGCCGGACCGACGCCCTCGAGGCCGGCGAGCTGCACGCCGGGGAGCTGGCGTGATCGGTGACGGGCCGGACGAGGACCTGCTGCCGGACCGCACCCGCGACGAGCGGGACGAGGGCTGGGGCGAGCGCGAGTCCGACAACGACGAGCGCCTGCGGCGCGAGGTGCCCCCGCACCACGGCGGCTGATCCGCCCCGGGCGATGCCCCTGGCCGCCGTCGCGCCGCGTCAGGCGACGCCGCTGCGGTCGCGCAGGATGTCGCGGATCTCCTGCAGCAGCGCGACGTCCTCGGGCGTGGCCGCCACCTCCGGGACCTCGCCGCGCTTGCGCCGCTCCATGAGCTTGTTCATGGGGACGACGACGAGGAAGTAGACGACGACCGCGGTGATCAGGAAGACGATCACCGCGTTGATGATCGCCGAGATGTTGATGAAGGTGGCCTTCTCGACATCGGGGTTGGTGTGGCGCAGGGAGAAGCCGAGCCCCGCGCTGGTGGGCGTCCCGACCGCGTTGATCAGCGGCGTGATGAGGGCGTCGGTGACCGCCTTGACCACCGCGGCGAAGGCGGTGCCGATGACGACCGCGATCGCCAGGTCGATGACGTTGCCGCGGAGGATGAAGTCGCGGAAGCCCTTGATCATCGAAAGCGCTCCTTGCTGGTCACGGGGTGCTCAACAGGTGGACGGGCGGCTACGGGCTGACCGCGAGGAACCCTGCCACGGCTGACGGCCGAAGTGCGACGCGGCGCGCGGCTCTCCTCGTCCCGCCTTCCGTGTTCCGTGTTTGGTGTTCCGCCTTCCGCTTTCCGCAGTGCGCCCGGCTCAGCCGCCCCGGAGCACCAGCGAGAGCCGGGCCACCGCGGCCGCGGCAGCCAGGGCGCGCGCGGTGGGGGCGTCGGTGGCGACCACCACCAGGGCGCCGCCCAGCCCGTCGAGCCCGCCCGCCCCGTCGGCCGACCCCGTCACCGTGGTGAGGACGCGCACGCCCGCGGCCACCGTGCTGGCTCCTCCGCCCGGCCCTGCGTCGGCTGGGGCCGACGACGCCACGGACGGCGGGACGGCCATCACGGCGGCGGCCGCGACGGGGGCGGTGACGGCGAGGACGTCGACGACGTCGCCGGGACGCACCAGGGCGGCCTCGGCCGGATCGGCCACCCGGACCGGTGCGGCCACCTGCCCCGCCGGGGCACCGGCCAGCAGCCCGGGGCCGACCAGCCGGGCGTCGGTGAGGGGCTCGCCGCGGCGGACCGGCGCGGCCAGGGTGCGGCCGACAGCGGCGGTCACGTCCGGCAGCGATCCGGACGGCCGGGCGGGCGGCGGCAGGTCCTGGACGGCGACGTCGCCGGCTCCCAGCTCCACCCCGGCCGGCAGGTCCCGGACAGCGACCACGACCGGGCGGGTCGGCGGGGGAGCCGGGGCCAGGGCGCCCACCGCCACGGCGGCCGCGGCCGCCAGCAGCAGCGCCGCGACGAGCCGCCGGTGGCGGGCCAGCAGCCGCTGGGCCTCGCCGACGACGTCGCGCCGGCGCGGTGCGGCGGAGGCCCGTCGCAGCGGCAGCGGGCCGCTCACCCGCGCCCGTCCGCGGGGCGGGCGCGAGCCGCCCGCCTTCGCGCCGGCGCGGTCACGGCAGCGGGAAGGGCAGGCGGACCCCGTCGTGGACCTGCTCGCAGCCGCATCCGTCCGGCGCCTGAGGCAGCTCGGGGATCACCGCGTGCAGGAGGTCGCGGACGTCGGCGATGTTCTCGGCGAACACCCGCAGGACCTCCTCGTGGGTGACGCCCTCGCCGTGCTCCACGCCGGCGTCGTGGTCGGTGACCAGCGCGACGGCCGTGTAGTGCATCGCCAGCTCGCGGGCCAGCGCCGCCTCGGGCATCCCGGTCATCCCGACCAGCGACCAGCCCGCCGCCGCGTGCCACCGCGACTCGGCCCGGGTGGAGAAGCGCGGGCCGTTGATGACGACGAGGGTGCCGCCGTCGACCGGGTCCAGCCGGCGGGTGCGCGCGGTGGACAGGACCACCTCGCGGCCGCTGTGGCAGTAGGGGTCGGCCACGCTGACGTGGACCACGCCGTCGGCGCCGTCGAAGTAGGTCTGCTGCCGGCCCCAGGTGCGGTCGACGATCTGGTCCGGCACCACGAGCCGCCCCGGCCCGAGCTCGCGGCGCAGCGACCCGACCGCGCATGGGGCGAGCACCTGCCGCACACCGACGGTCCGCAGCGCCCACAGGTTGGCGCGGTAGTTGACCCGGTGCGGCGGGAACCGGTGGTCGCGCCCGTGCCGGGGCAGGAAGGCGACCCGCCGCCCCGAGACCTCGCCGACGACCAGCGGCGCCGACGGCTCCCCCCAGGGGGTGACGACCTCGACCTCGTGCGCGTCGGTGAGGAAGGAGTAGAGGCCGGAGCCGCCGATGACGCCCACCTCGGCCCGCGGGCCGGCGTAGGCGGGCAGGGCGCGCAGCTCGGCCGCGGTGGGCGTGGGGGACGAGGTCACGCCGGGGACGCTACCGGCGCCCGTCGCTCCCGACCGGGCCGCGCGGCCCGGCTGGGGACGGTGTCAGGCGGCGCTGCCCGCGGTGGACGACGAGCCACCCGAGCTGGTCGAGCTGCTGCTGGAGCTGCTCGTGCTGGCCGAGCCGCTGGTGCTGCCCGAGGTCGACGAGCTCCCCGACGACGTGCTCGACGCATCGCCGGACGACGTGCTGGAGCTGCTGCCGGTCGACGTCTTGCCCGAGCTGCGGCTGTCGGTGCGGTAGAAGCCCGAGCCCTTGAAGACGACGCCGACGGCGGAGAACACCTTGCGCAGGCGCCCCTGGCACTGCGGGCACTCGGTGAGCGCGGCGTCGCTGAAGGACTGCACCGCCTCGAACTGGTGCCCGCACTCCGTGCACGCGTACTGGTACGTCGGCACGTGACCCTCCTCGTTCCGGCCCGACGGGGGCCGCCTTGGCACTCGCGCCCCTCGAGTGCCAATGATGCCCGAGGCGCGCCACCGCCGTCCACGCGTCCCCCTCCCTCTCGCACATTGCGATCCGTTGACGGAGGTCGTCGTCCGGTTCCCCGACGACCCGTGCCGGGCAGGACCGGTCTGTCGCTGCGGGGACCGTCCCAGCGCGCGATCACCACGATCACCACCCGGGAGGACCCCATGCTCGCCGTCATCGCCCTGCTGCTCATCGTCTGGCTGGCCTTCATCGTGGTCGGCGCGGTGGTCAAGGGGCTGCTGTGGTTGCTGGTCATCGGTGCTGTCCTGTTCATCGCCACCGCGGCCTGGGGCTGGGTGCGGCGCAACGCCGGCACCTGAGTCCGGACCCCGGTTCGGGACCTCGGACTTAGGCAAGCCTTACCTACCTGCGTTACGGTGACGGCATGGACACCGGCAGGGCATGGACCGGCGCGAGCCGCGGCGAGGGGGACACGGGGGCGGGCGCTGCCCACCTCGGAGCGGGCCTCGACGTCGGTGCCACGACGAGCCTCGCCGACGTGCCCGTCGGGGGTCGCGCCACGCTCGCCCAGCCGCTCGCGCCGGCCGGGCTCGCCCGCCGCCTGGCCGAGCTGGGGCTGCGCCGCGGCCGGTCCGTCGAGGTGCTGCAGCGCACCGCCGGAGGCGGACGGGTCGTGGGCGTCGACCACGGCCGGATCGCGCTGGACCGGCGCACCCTCGCCGCCCTGCCGGTCCTCCTTGATGCCCCCGTCGCCCCGGCGACCCCCGCGTGACGCGCCCCGCCGCGGCCCCGGTCGCCGCGCCCTCCTGCCACACCGATGGCGGGGGCGGCCTCGCCCCGGCCGGCGCCCCCGTCGTCGCCCTCGTCGGCGCCCCCAACGCGGGCAAGTCCACGCTCTTCAACGCCCTCACCGGTGCCCGCCGCACGATGGGCAACTGGCCGGGCACCACGGTGGAGGTCGGCCGCGGCGCCTGGCGCCTCCCGGCCGCGTGCGGCTGCAGCGAGGGGTGCGCGTGCGGCCCCCAGAGCTTCGCGCTGGTCGACCTGCCCGGCGCCTACAGCCTGGACCCGGTCTCGCCGGACGAGGAGCTCACCCGCCAGCTGCTGCTGGAGGTGCCCGAGAGCGAGCGCCCCGACGTCGTCGTGGCCGTCGTCGACGCCGCCCACCTGGCCCGCAGCCTCTACCTCGTGGCCCAGCTGCGCGAGACCTCCGCCCGGCTCGTGCTGGCCGTCACGATGACCGACCTGGCCGCGCGCCGCGGCACCGGCGTCGACGGCGCCGCGCTCGCCGCCGCGGCCGGGGTGCCGGCGGTGGTGCTGGACCCGCGCCACCGCCGCGGGGTGGACGACCTCGCCGGTGCGGTGGCCGCCGCCCGCACCGCGCCGGCCCCGCTCCCGCGGCCGGTGCCGGACGGCGACGGCGCCGAGCCCGACGACCTCGCCCTGGCCGACGAGCGCTTCGGCTGGATCGAGTCGGTGGTGGCCGCGTCCACCACGCAGGGCGACGCGCCGCGGCGCTCATGGTCGGACCGGGTGGACCGCTGGGCGGTCTCGCCGGTGGTCGGCCCGCTGCTGTTCCTCGCCGTGATGTGGCTCGTCTTCCAGGCCACCACCAGCGTGGCCGCCCCGCTGCAGGACGCGCTGGACCGGTTCGTCGCCGGGCCGGTGAGCAGCCTGTTCGGCGCGGTCTTCGACGCGGTCGGGCTGGGCGGCTCGTTCGTGCGCGGCTTCGTCGTCGACGGCCTGGTCGCCGGCGTCGGCATGCTGCTCACCTTCCTGCCGCTCATGGCCGTGATGTTCCTGCTGCTCGCCCTGCTCGAGGACAGCGGCTACATGGCCCGCGCGGCCGTGGTCACCGACCGGCTCATGCGCTCGATCGGCCTGCCCGGCCGGGCCTTCCTGCCGCTGGTCGTGGGGTTCGGCTGCAACGTGCCGGCCATCAGCGCCACCCGGGTGCTGCCCGACGCCCGGCAGCGGGTCATGACCGCGCTGCTGGTCCCGTTCACCTCGTGCAGCGCCCGGCTCACCGTCTACGTGCTGGTGGCCAGCACCTTCTTCCCGCAGCACGCCGGGCTCGTGGTCTTCGGCATGTACGTCGTCTCGGTCGTCCTGGTCGTCCTGGTCGGCCTGGCGATGCGCTCGACGCTGTGGCGGACCATGGGCGCGGACCCGCTGGTGCTCGACCTGCCGCCCTACCAGCGCCCGGCGCCCCGGCTGCTCGCCGTCGTCACCTGGGTGCGGGTCAAGGGCTTCCTGCGCACCGCGAGCGGGATCATCGTGGCCACCGTCGCGGTCGTCTGGGTGCTGCAGTCGGTGCCGGTGACCGGACAGGGGCGCTTCGGGGACGTGCCGGTGGCCGACAGCGCCTACGCCGCCACGGCGAAGGTCATCGCCCCGGTCTTCGACCCCGCCGGCTTCGGGGAGTGGCGCACCTCCAGCGCGCTGGTGGTCGGCTTTGTGGCCAAGGAGGCGGTCATCACCTCCTGGGCGCAGACCTACGCGGTGGCCGAGCCGGCCGGCTCGCACCAGCCCGGCCACCTCGGCGCCTCGCTCAAGGCCGACTTCCAGCGCTCCTCCGGCGGCCACCCGGTGCCGGCGGTGCTCGCGTTCCTCGTCTTCCTGCTCGCCTACACCCCGTGCGTGGCCACCCTGGCCGCGCAGCGGCGGGAGATCGGCCTGCGCTGGACCGTGTTCGGCGTCGGCGTGCAGCTCGCGGTCGCCTGGACGCTGGCCACGCTGGTGTTCCAGCTCGGGCGGCTGCTGTGGTGAGCGCCGTCCGCCCGCTGCGGGCCGTGCTCGACGCCTTCGACGCCGGCGCCGCCTCGCTGGCCGAGGTCTCCCGCCGCACCGGACTGGACCGCGACGTCGTCGACGCCGCCGTCGACCACCTCGTGCGGCTGGGCCGGCTCTCCGCCCAGCAGCTGGCGGTGGGCTGCCCGCCGTCGGGCTGCGGCGGGTGCGCGTCGGGCGCCGCCGACGGCGGCGCGGGGTGCGGCGCGGAGGGACCGTCCGCGGTGCGCTCCGGGCCGGTGCTGGTGGCGCTCAGCGTCCGCCGGCCCACCGGAGGTGGCTGATCGCGGGCTGACCGTCCGGCCGCTCTGCGCGAGCGCGTCGCGCACCGTCGAGCATCGGGTACCGTTGAGTGCCCGGCGCCCCGGCCCTCCCCAGCGAGCGAGCCGGCACCGACCTGCCCGGTCGGCGTCGGCGTCAGGTCACACACTTCTCGGCCACGTCCTGCGGTGGCCAGTCATCAAGGAGCAGCACAGTGGCGAGTGGCGGCAAGGTCTCCAAGAACTCCCGCACCGTGGCCCAGGCCAAGGGTCAGGGCATCCAGATCCTCGGCGAGGTCAAGTTCATCACCCCTCTGAACAAGGGCCAGCACGCCTACGTCAACGACATCACCACCGGTCGCAACGTGCGCGCGGCCACCGGGTCCGAGACGTTCGTGGAGGCGCTGCGCAACCTCGCCGGCGCCGGCTACGGGGCCAAGCTCGAGTCCGAGCTGGACAACCTCGCGGCCAGCTTCCCGGCCCACGGCTGGGACGTGACGGCCAAGAGCCTGCGCGACCAGGGCGTGTTCGCCAGCGCCTGACGCCGGGCCCGTCGGCGGTCCGCCGACGGTCTTCCGACAGTGGTCGAAGGGGCCGCGGGATGCTTCCCGTGGCCCCTTCGGCGTCGCCGGGGCCGCCGACCGGCCGTCGGTCCCCCGTCGCCCGCAGGGTGGGCGCCTGGAGGGCGGTCCTCACGCAGCGTGAGCGCCGGTGCCGGGTGCGTCGCGCGGTGATGCGGACGTGCCAGGAGGAACCGACCAGCCTTCCCGCAACCGGTGTCACCTTCCGTACGATCGCAGCCGAGGGATGCCGCGCGGCAGGTCGGGACAGGGCCGTCGGAGCGCGCGGGTCCGGCGGCGGGAGGCGCGGGGAGATGAGCACGCAGGGCGAGGGCGGCGCCGAGGAGAAGACCCGCGGGCGCCGTGAGGCGCTGGGCGTGGCCGGGGAGGGGGCGGACCTCACCGAGCGCGGCCGCGGGGGCGCCGGCGACCCTGCCCAGGCCGCCTCCCCGGCGGGGCCCCCGCCGACGACGCCCGCGCCCGGTCCAGCCGCGGGTCCTGCTGCCGGTCCGTCCGCCAGTCCTTCCGCCGGTCCGATGACCTTCCCCGCCGTGGCCCGGCTCGAGCTCGACGAGCTGCTGGTGCAGCTGGTCGACCGCGCCCAGGAGGTGCTGCGCACCCAGGGCCGGCTCACCGGCCTGGTCTACGCCAGCCAGCAGATCGCCGCCGACCTCGACCTGCCGGTGCTGCTGCAGCGCATCGTCGACGTCGCCCGCGAGCTCATCGGCTGCCGCTACGCTGCGCTGGGCGTGCTCGGGCGCGAGGGCGGGCTGGCCCAGTTCATCCACTCCGGGCTCGAGCCGGCGCTCGCGCAGCGGATCGGTCAGCTGCCCTCCGGCCAGCACGGCCTGCTCGGCCAGCTCATCGCCGACCCGCAGCCGCTGCGGCTGGACGACGTCGCCGTGCACGACGCCTCCTCCGGATATCCGCCGGGCCACCCGCCGATGCACACGTTCCTCGGGGTGCCGGTGCGCATCCGGGACCGGGTGTTCGGCAACCTCTACCTCACCGAGAAGGCCGACGGCGCCGGTTTCACCGCCGAGGACGAGGAGCTGCTGCAGTCCCTCGCCGCGGCCGCCGCCTCGGCCATCGACAACGCCCGGCTCTACGACCTCGCCACCCGGCGCGAGCGCTGGCTGACGGCGTCGCGGGAGATCACCAACGCCCTGCTGGACCCGGCCGCGTCGGACACCCCTCTGCAGACCGTGGCCGCGGCCGTGCGCACCGCGGCGCAGGCCGACGTCACCGTGGTGCTCCTCGCCGACGACGCGGGCCGGCTGTCGGTGGCCGCCGCCGACGGCGCCGGGGTGCAGCGCGGCATGTCGGTCCCGCCCACCTCGGTGAGCGGCGGGGTGTTCGTCAAGGGCGAGCCGCTGCTCGTGGAGGACCTGCGCAAGGACCAGCGGTGGACCGGGGGCCTGCTCAAGAGCCTCGACCTCGGCCCGGTCATGGTCGTCCCGCTGGTGGCGCGCGGCCGCATCCGCGGCACGCTGGCCATCGGCAACCACGGCGCGCCGGTCTTCACCGAGGACGACCTCGACCTGGCCGTCGACGCCGCCGCCCAGGCCGCGCTCGCGCTGGAGATGGCCGACGCGCAGACCGCCGCCCGGCGGGTGGAGGTGCTCGAGGACCGCAGCCGCATCGCTCGCGACCTGCACGACCACGTGGTGCAGCAGCTGTTCGCGACCGGGCTGGGGCTGCAGGCGCTGGCCTCCGGGCCGGGCGGGCAGCAGCTGGCCTCCGCGCTCACCAGCCACGTCGACGCGCTGGACGCCACCATCCGGCAGATCCGCTCGGCGGTCTTCGCGCTGCAGCACGAGGACCCCGCCTCCGGTCGCGGCGGGCTGCGCGCCCGGCTGCTCGAGGTGTGCGAGGCGGCGGCGCCGGCGCTCGGCTTCGCGCCCGCCGTGCAGTTCGAGGGCGCGGTGGACGCGCGCGTGCCCACGCCGGTGGCCGAGGACCTCGTCGCGGTGCTGCGCGAGGCGCTGTCCAACGCGGCCCGGCACGCCGGGGCCAACCGGGTGGGGGTCGAGGTGCGGGCCGGCGCCGACGACGTCGTGCTCGAGGTGCGCGACGACGGCCGTGGCGTCGGGCAGCCGGGGCGGCGCAGCGGGCTGGCCAACATGGTGGCGCGAGCCACCGGCCGCGGCGGCGGCTGCGAGATCGGCCCGGGGGTCGACGGCGGCACCACGGTGCGCTGGTGGGCCCCGCTGAGCGCGTAGTTTCTCGTTGCCCCGCAACGAGCCTTCGCACGAACCCGGCAATAGGCGGCACCTGTTCGTCTCCTCCGGCGGCACCGGGTGGGGTAGGCAGGGGCTCCGCCCAACACACGGCGGGGGACGGGGTCGCGAGGGTGGACGGCGGCGGCGCGGGCGGCGGCACCGGGGGACCGGCGGCCCGCCTTCTCGCGCTGAGGGCGAAGGGCGTGCCGCCCGACGACCCTTCCCTGCGCACGCTGGCCGCCGAGGTCGTGCTCGCCGCCACCGGCGCCCCCGCGGTGCTGCTCGAGGCGGACGGCAGCCTGCTGGCCGCTTCACCCGCGGCGCAGGCGCTGCTCGCGCTTGGGGAGGCGAGGCCCGGGAGCGCGGTGTGGGCCGCCAGCGGCTCGCTGGCGCCGGTGGAGGTCGAGGCGCTGCGCGAGGCCGTCGTCGTGGCCGCGGCCGGGACGGTGGCGCGCTGGGTGGTCGAGCTGCGCACCGGCAGCCTGGGACCGGAGCTGCTGGAGCTGGTCTGCCGCCCGGTGCCCGCCGACGACGGCAGCCCCTCCGGCCTGGTGCTCCTGGAGGGGCCGGCGCCGCTGGCCCCGGTGGCCGACGGCCTCGCGCCCGCACCCGCGGCGCACCTGCACCCGGCCCTGCTCTACGACCCGTCCACGGGCCTGGCCCGGCGCGAGCTCGTGGTCGACGAGCTCGAGCACGCCCTGCTGCGGGCGGCGCGCCGCGGCCGGCACGTGGGGCTGGTGCTCGTCGACGTCGACGTCGCCCACGTGGAGAGCCGGCTGGGCCGCCCGGCGGTGGAGGAGGTCGTCGCGTCGGTGGGCCGGCGGGTGCGGCAGGTGCTGCGCGCGGAGGACGTGGCCGGGCGGATCGCCGCCGACGAGGTGGTGGCGGTGCTCGAGGACGTCGTCGAGCAGTCGGTGGTGGTGGACCTCGCCGGGCGGCTGCAGGAGTCGCTGCGGGCGCCGGTGCTCGTGCACGACGTCGAGGTGGCGGTGCCGTGCAGCCTCGGGGTCGCCGTCTCGCGTCCGCGCAGCACCGCCGAGAGCCTGCTGCGCGACGCGGACGTCGCCCGCTACCGGGCGCGTCGGCACGGCGGGAACCGGGCCGAGGTCTACGACGCCGAGACCCGGCAGGTCGCGGTGCGCCGGCACCGGCTGGCCGCCGAGCTGCGCGCCGCCGTCCCCGGGGTGGACCTGGTCCTGCACCAGCAGTCGGTGGTCGAGCTGGCGACCTGGCGGCCGGTGGGCACCGAGCTGCTGCTGCGCTGGCGCACCGAGGACGGTGCGGTGCGCCGTGCGGTGGACTTCGTCGACGTCCTGGACGGCAGCGACCTGGCCGTGCCGGTGGGCGCGTGGGTGCTCGACGAGGCGTGTGCGCTGCTGGACTCGCAGCGCTCCGGCGCCCCTGCTGCCTCCGGCTCTTCTGCTGCCTCCAGCTCTTCTGCTGCGTCCGACGAGGCGTCGGAGCCACGGGCGGACGACACGTTCGTGTCGGTCAACCTGGCCGGCCGGCAGCTCGACCGGGACGGTGCCACCGAGCTGGTCCGCACCACCCTGGAGCGGCACCAGGTGGACCCCGCCCGGCTGGTGCTCGAGGTGACCGAGCACGACGCGCTGGGCCGGGGACCGGCCGCGGCGGAGGAGCTCCGCGCGCTGCAGGGGCTGGGCTGCCGGCTGGCCCTGGACGACGTGGGCACCGGGGGCGCCGCGCTCACCGCCCTGGTCCGGCTGGGCGCGGACTTCCTCAAGCTGGACCGCAGCATCGTGGTCGCCCTGCCCGGCGACGAGGCGGCGCAGGCGGTGGCCGCCGCCGTCGTCGGTCTCGCGGGCCGGACCGGCGCGTCGGTGGTCGCCGAGGGGATCGAGACCGAGGAGCAGCTCGCGGCGGCCGTGGCCGCCGGGTGCCGGCTGGGGCAGGGGTACCTGCTGGGGCGGCCGCACGAGGTGGGGTGAGGGGGCGGGCGTTCGCCGTCGGCTCCGGCGTTTGAGGGAGCCCTGGCGGCTCACGTCGTCGGCTGCGGACCGCCTCACTGTCGTTCACGAGCGGCTGATGACCGGGGGCGGCCGGGCCCTGGTGCGGCTTCCGCTGCCGGGCGCCGGCCTCGCGCTCACAAGATCGTTCTCATTGGGTCGGGGGGCCCCCCCGGCCCACCGGTTTTGGCGGGGTGGCCCCCCCCCCCCCCCCAGCCCCTGGGGCGGGCGCGCGGGGCCGCCG
>JBQCIO010000283.1:0-8064 GCA_051953655.1 Motilibacteraceae bacterium | reverse complement strand
TCACCGAGGGCATGCGCTTCGACAAGGGCTACATCAGCCCCTACTTCGTGACCGACCCGGAGCGCATGGAGGCCGTGCTCGAGGACCCCTACGTCCTCGTGGTCAACTCCAAGATCTCCGCGGTCAAGGACCTGCTCCCGCGGCTGGAGAAGTTCATGACGTCCGGCACGCCGCTGTCGATCATCGCCGAGGACGTCCAGGGCGAGGCCCTGGCCACCCTGGTCTTCAACAAGATCCGCGGCACCTTCCGCTCGGCCGCCGTCAAGGCCCCGGGCTTCGGCGACCGCCGCAAGGCCATGCTGCAGGACATCGCGATCCTCACCGGTGGCCAGGTCATCTCCGAGGAGGTCGGCCTCAAGCTCGACAGCGCGGGCCTGGACCTGCTCGGTCGCGCCCGCAAGGTCGTCATCACCAAGGACGAGACCACGATCGTCGAGGGTGCCGGCGACGCCGAGCAGATCGCGGGCCGGGTCAACCAGATCCGCGCCGAGATCGAGAAGTCGGACTCGGACTACGACCGCGAGAAGCTCCAGGAGCGCCTCGCCAAGCTCGCCGGCGGTGTCGCCGTCATCAAGGCGGGCGCGGCCACCGAGGTCGAGCTCAAGGAGCGCAAGCACCGCATCGAGGACGCGGTCCGCAACGCCAAGGCCGCTGTCGAGGAGGGCATCGTCGCCGGTGGTGGCGTGGCCCTGCTCCAGGCCTCGGTCACCGCGTTCGAGAAGCTCGACGTCGAGGGCGACGAGGCCACCGGCGCCCAGATCGTCAAGCTGGCGCTCGAGGCCCCGCACAAGCAGATCGCGGTCAACGCCGGTCTCGAGGGCGGCGTCGTGGTGGAGAAGGTCCGCAACCTGCCCGTCGGCCAGGGCCTCAACGCGGCCACCGGCGAGTACGTGGACATGATCGGCACCGGGATCATCGACCCGGCCAAGGTCACCCGCTCCGCGCTGCAGAACGCGGCCTCCATCGCCGCGCTCTTCCTCACCACCGAGGCCGTCATCGCCGACAAGCCGGAGAAGAACCCGGCCGGCGCCGGCGGCGGCATGCCCGGCGGGGACATGGACTTCTGAGTCCAGCTCTCCAGCAGCACCAGCACGTCCTGTCGAGGGGCGGTCCTCCCACCGGAGGGCCGCCCCTCGCGGCGTCTCGTGCCACCGCCTGGTGTCCTCCGGTGCGTCGGGGTGCTTGGATGCACCCGGCTCACTGGGCGAGGAGGAACCGCATGGAGACGCGACGGCTCGGACGGCTCGAGCACCGCTCGTCGGTGCTCATCTACGGCGGCGCGGCCCTGGGCGAGGTGGACCAGGACACCGCCGACGCCTCGCTCCAGCAGGCCTTCGACGGCGGCATCAACCACTTCGACATCGCCGCCAACTACGGCGACGCCGAGCTGCGGGTGGGCCCGTGGCTGGAGCGGTCCGGCGTGCGTGACCGGATCTTCCTGGCCACCAAGACCCAGCTGCGCGACGCCGAGCCGGCCTGGGCGCAGATCAACGCCTCGCTGGAGCGGCTGCGCACCGACCACGTCGACCTGCTGCAGCTGCACGCCGTCGGGTCGATGGAGGAGCTCGACCTGCTCACCGCACCGGGCGGCGCGCTGGAGGCCGCCGTCCGCGCGCAGGAGGAGGGGCTCACCCGAGCCGTCGGCATCACCGGCCACGGCCATCTCGCCCCCACGGTGCACCGTGAGGCGTTGAACCGATTCCCGTTCGCCACCGTGCTCACCCCGCTCAACGCCGCGCTCTGGCAGGACGCCTCCTACCGCGCGTCGTACGAGGAGCTGGTGGACGAGGTGCAGCGCCAGGACGCCGGCCTGATGACCATCAAGGCCGTCGCCCGGCGCAACTGGCCGCAGATCGGCGCCGGCGAGGTCGTGCAGGGCGTCCCCTACGCCACCTGGTACGAGCCCTACGACGTCGCCGAGCGCATCCGTGCCGCGGTGTCCTGGGTCCTGGCCCGCCCCGAGCTCACCGGCATGCCGACCCCCGGCGACGTCCGCCTGCTCGGGATGGTGCTGGCCGCCGAGCAGAACCGCATGGACCCGGCCGACGCCGAGGCGGCGCTGCTGGCGGACCCGGACTACTCCAGCCCGTTCATCACGATGCCGGCCTGACACTCACGGGAGTGTGAATCGTGAGACCCCTCGCACCCTGCTGAGAGTGGATCTGTCTCATGATCCGCAGGAAGGCCGCGGGACCGGCACCCCGCCTGGCCGCCCCGTCGACAGCGCCTTTCCTCCACCCACCCTCCGCCGGCGCGCTGTCGAGGTCGGTCGAGCCGGACCCGCGGCTCAACGGTTCCTCACCGGACGCTGAAGCTGCGCGCCACCTGCTCCTCCGCGGTCGCGTAGGCGGTCCCCGCCTGGCCGAGCAGCTCGGAGATGCCGGTGAGGGCGGCGTTGAGCCGCTCGGCCGAGGTCTGCCACTCGCTCCACAGCTCGGTGAAGCGGGCCTGGGCGACGCCGGCCCAGTCGCTGCCGAGAGGGGCGAGGGAGCCGGCGAGACCGCGCAGCTCGGACTCGATGGAGCCGGCGCCACCGCGGACGCGGCCGGACAGGGACTGCAGCTGCTCGGGGGTGACGCGGAACCCGGACACGGAACCTCCTGGGGACTGTTGCTCTGGTCGTGGCGGGGACCACTTCGCCCCCCGCTCGTCCCAGGACGCTAGGCGGGATCGGCAGATCGCGTCGGTCGCCGTCCACAGGCCCGGGCCGGTCACGTCCCACGGCGGCGGGACGAGTGGGCCGTGACGCAGGGTGCCGCCACGTGGTAGGCCCTGGGGGAGGGCCGGCAGCGTGGCCGGGCCCCTGGCAGCGCCGCAGCGGGAGGACGCCGATGAGCCCGATCATCCCCGAGACCACCGAGCGCGAGGAGCGCGACGACCTCGGCCACCTGCGCGTGCTGGCCGCGGCCGACGTCGAGGCGATGCCGTGGGAGCCGCTGCGCGGGCTGGACGGCGTGACCCACAAGGTGCTCTGGCAGTCCGGCGACGTCGTCATCGGCCTGATCCGCGTGGAGCACGGCCGGGACAAGCCGGCCCACACCCACCACGGCGCCCATCACCACATGCTCATCACGCACGGCTCGGCCACCATGCTCGGCCGCCCGCTCACCGCGGGCGCCTACGTCTACGTGCCCCCGGGCGTCCCGCACGAGGTCACCGACGTCGGCCCGGACGGGGTGGAGTTCTTCTACACGCACCGCCCGGTCGAGATCCCGCGGCACGCCTCCGAGCACGAGCAGGGCGCGGTGGTCACCAGCCCGGTCTAGGGCAGCGCCCCCAGCGGCGCGACCACCCCGCACCCCTCCGGGCACACCCAGTGCGGGTCGCGACCCAGCTCGGGCTCGACGGCCAGGGGTGCGTCCTCGTGCAGCCGGCAGGTGGGCCAGCGGCCCTCGGTGTCCAGCAGCCGGTCCTGCACGTCCTGGGCCACCTGGCCGGCCACGAAGTCCGCGCCGGAGGGCCACTGCTCCACCCACCAGCGCCGTTCGCTGACCACGTCCTCGACCAGGTCGACGACGTCGGCGGTGGCCGCGCCGTAGGCGGCGAGGTCGTGCAGCACGAGCGCGCGGGCGCGCAGCAGCGGGTCGTGCGCAACATCGGGGCCGTCGGTCACCTCGCCATGGTGCCCCAGGCGGTCCACCCACCGGGGAGCCGGGCGAGCGGTCGTAGGGTGCCGGCGTGGCGGTGCTCGTGGACAGCGCGATCTGGCCCTGGCGGGGGCGGCTGTGGGCGCACCTGGTGAGCGACGAGAGCCCGGAGGAGCTGCACGCGTTCGCCGAGCGGCTCGGCATCCCCCGCCGGGCCTGGCAGGGCGACCACTACGACGTGCCGTCGGAGGTGCGCGAGCGGGCCATCGAGCTCGGTGCGCAGCCGGTCACCGGCCGGGAGCTGATCCTGCGGCTCAAGGCCTCCGGGCTCAGGCGCCCGAAGCCGCCGCGGGGGGCGCTCCGGGACTGAGCCGGGCCAGCTCCGCCTCCACGTTGGCCCGGGCCACCGGCTCCCACGTGCGCGCCTCGGGGGTCCGGTAGAGCGCCGGCAGCTCCAGCAGCGAGCGCAGCACGGCGGACCGCCCGGCGGCGAACTGCTCGTCCGGCACGTGCGCGTACTCCCGGCGCACCCCCTCGGTGAAGTCGCGGTAGCGCGCCGGGTCGGCGGCCAGCACCGCGAGGTCGGCGTCGCACAGCACCGCGCCGTCGACGTCGTCGGAGGCAGGGTCGTGGGTCCGGGTGAGCAGCACGAGCCGGCCGACCTCGGCGACTCGCGCAGCGGGCACCCGGAGCCGGCGCAGCTCGCGCCCGGCCAGCTCGGCCGAACGCTCCTCGCTGTCGGTGGCGTGCACGTCGTAGACGGCGTCGTGGAACCAGGCGGCCAGCCGCACCGCGTCGGGGTCGGCGGCACGGTGGGCGAGGTCGTCGACGGTCCGCAGCACGTCGTCGAGGTGGCGCAGGTCGTGGTGGCCGCGGGCCGGGTCGCCGTAGGCGGCCAGCAGCCGCGCGCCCACGCCGGCGACGTCGCCCTTCGCGCCGACGCTGCGCGCCGTGCGCAGCCAGACGCCTGGCAGGTGGGCGACGCTCACCCCGCCGATCCTGCCAGCGGACGGGACCGGCAGGGGCCTCGCCGGGCCTGGGACGGGCAGGTGCTGACAGCATCGTCTCGTGCGAGACGAGCGACGCCTTCCCGCGAAGACCCCCGAGTCCCGAGCCTTCGCCCAGCGCGTGAACGTCGTCATGGAGCTGTCTGCGTGGCTGAACGCGCTGGCGTTCGGCGACCTCGCCGGGCGACGCGCGCTGCTCGCCGAGATCTTCGGTGGTTCGGTCCCCGAGTCGCTGGTCGTCCTGCCGCCGTTCTACTGCGACTACGGGCTCGGGGCGTCGTTCGGGGAGCAGGTGTTCATCAACCAGGGCTGCTACTTCCTGGACCTCGGCGGCATCACGATCGGCGACCGGGTGCTCATCGGCCCGCGGGTCACGCTGAGCACGGCCGGCCACCCGGTCCACCCCGCCGAGCGGTTCGACGCCGTCACGCACGCGCCGATCGTCATCGAGGACGACGTGTGGATCGGCGCCGCGGTCACGGTGGCGCCCGGGGTGCGGATCGGCCGTGGCGCGGTGGTGGGGGCCGGCGCCGTGGTGGCCAAGGACGTGCCGGCGATGACCGTGGTCACGGCCCCGGACGTGGTGGTGCGCCGGGCCATGGAGCCGCCCGCCACGACGTCCTGAGCTGCTCCGGGAGGATCGGTCAGGCCACGACGGCGTCCACCAGCTGCGCCGGCAGCGGCCGGGCGTGCACCACGGTGAGCGCAGACACCGCCCGGGTGAGCACGACGTAGAGCCGGCGCAGGCCGCGCGGCTCGGCCTCGACGATGTCGGCGGGCTCCACGACCACCACCCGGTCGTACTCCAGGCCCTTGGCCAGGGTGGCCGGCACCAGCACCAGCGGGGGCTGCTCGCGCTCGTCGTCGTCCGGCTGCTCCCCGCCGAGCAGCGCGTGCTCCAGGCCGGCCCGGTCCAGGGCGCGGGACACCGAGGCCACCGCCGCGTCGGCCACGATCAGGCCGACCGACCCCTCCTCCGCCAGCGACTCCCGGCACGCCGCCACGGCCGCCGCCAGCGGATCGCCGCCGACCGGCCGCACCTCCAGCACGCCGGGGTGCTCGCGCACCGCCACCGGAGCCCCGAGCCCCGGGGCGATGGTGGGCAGCAGCCGGGCGGCGAAGTCGATGACGCTGGCCGGCACCCGGTAGCCGCGGTCGAGCACCTCGACGTCGGCGTCGGGCTTGCCCAGGTGCGCCAGCGCCTCCCGCCAGGACGGCGTGGCCCACGGCGTGGTGCCCTGGGCGACGTCGCCGAGCACGGTGGCCGAGCCGGTGCTGCACCGCCGGCCCACCACGCGCAGCTGCATCGGGGAGAGGTCCTGGGCCTCGTCGAGCACCACGTGCCCGAGGGCCGGCTCGCGCTCGACGACGTCGGCGGCCTCGTCCACCAGCACCGCGTCGGCGGCCGACCAGCGGGCGCTCGCCGGTCCCTTGGGCGCCTTCGCCCACAGCAGCCGCGCCTGCTCCTCGTCGGTCAGCACGCCCTCCGCGGCCGCGGCCAGGGATCCGGGGTCGGACAGCAGCCGCAGCACGACCCGCACCGGGTCCACCGCCGGCCAGAGGGCGTCGGCGTAGGCGCGTACCGGCCGGGAGCGGGCGACGGCGTCCTGGACCCGGTCGTCGGGGGAGTCGCCGGCGGCCTCCATCTGCACCAGCACCAGGTGGGCCAGCTTCTGCGGCAGCATGGCCCGGCCGGCGCCGTAGCGGACACCCCGTGCCCGGACCTCGTCGAGCATCTCCGACACGGCGTAGGTGGGCACCCGCCAGCGGCGAGATCCGCGAGGAACCACCAGTGGTTCTTCCGGTTCGGCGACGTGCGACCAGACCGCCCGGCGCACGACCTCCGCCATCCGCGCGTCGCCCTTGAGCACGCCGACGTCGGGCTCGTCCACGGCCCTCGCCGGCACGCGTGCGGTCAGCTGCTCCACCGTCGTCTGCCGCACCTCGACCTCGCCGAGCGCGGGCAGCACCGACCCGATGTAGGAGAGGAAGGCGTTGTTGGGCCCCACGACCAGCACGCCGTAGCGGGCCAGGCGCTCGCGGTGGGCGTAGAGCAGGTAGGCGGCGCGGTGCAGCCCGACCGCGGTCTTGCCGGTGCCGGGCGCTCCCTGGACGACCAGGGTGCGGTGCACGTCGGCCCGCACGATGAGGTCCTGCTCGGGCTGGATGGTGGCGACGATGTCGCGCATCGGGCCGGTGCGCGGGCGCTCGATCTCGGCGGCCAGGATGCCGCTGGCCCGGTCGGCCTCGGTGGTGTCGGTGAGGTGCTCGTCCTCGTAGGCGGTGAGCCGGCCGCGCTCGAAGCCGTAGCGGCGGCGCAGCGTCACGCCCATCGGCTCGGTGCGGGTGGCGCGGTAGAAGGGTCGGGAGACCTCGGCCCGCCAGTCCACGACCACCGGGTCGCCCCCGGCGTCGTGCACGTGCCGACGCCCGACGTACCAGCGGCCGGACAGCTCGCCGTCCGCGACGTCGGTGCGGCCGAAGAACAGCGGGGTGCCGGGGTCGTCGAGCAGGGACCGGGCCCGGTGGTGGAGCGTGGCCTCGAGGTAGGCGGCCGAGACGGCGTCGCCGCCGACGGCCTGCAGCGCCAGGGTGCGCTCGCGCATGGCGGCGAGGTCGGCGCGGGCGCCGGCCAGGTAGGCGGACTCGGCGGTGAGGACAGGGTCGGCGGTGCGGCTGGGGTCGGCGGGATCAGGCGGGTGCGCGGGTGCGGGCATGCCGGACGACCTCCGGTGGGAGCCGAGGCGGGAGGAGAGGGGGTCGAGCACGCTAGCACCGGCCCCCGGAGCGGTCACGTCGTTTGTGGCCGGAGCGACCGGGCGAGGATGTGGGGGTGACGACGCGAGGGGACCACATCGTCCTCATGGGGATGATGGGCGCGGGCAAGACCACCATCGGGCGGGCGCTGGAGCGCGCCTCCGGCCTGGTGTACGTCGACAATGACGTCCACCTGGCCCACCGGACCGGGGCGGACACCCGCTCGCTGGCCCAGGCCACCGGGCCCGAGCAGCTGCACGCCGCGGAGGTCGCCCAGCTGCGTGAGGCGCTGGACGCGGACGTGCCGGGCATCGTGGCCGCGGCGGCCGGCGTGGTGGACGAGCCCGCGGGGGTGGAGCTGCTGCGGGAGGCGTTCGTGGTCTACCTGCGCGCCCGGCCCGAGACGCTCGCCGCCCGGGTGGGCGCGGGGGAGGGCCGCCCGTGGCTGGACGGGGACCCGCTGGGCTGGCTCACGGCCACCCTCGCCCGGCGCGCGGACCGCTACGAGGAGCTGGCCGACGTCGTCGTCGACGTGGACGACGCGGCCCCCGAGCAGCTGGCGACCCGGATCCTCTCCACCCGGGAGGAGCAGCGGGCCCAGCGGTAGCCCCCCGGCCAGTCAGACGCGAGGAGGCCCCCCCCCCCTGGGCGGGGGCCACCGGCGGGCTGAGCGAGAAGCACAGATTACGGGGAGGGCGAGGTTAAAATTCCCC
>JBQCIO010000282.1:0-10914 GCA_051953655.1 Motilibacteraceae bacterium | reverse complement strand
GTGGTCACCGTGTGGTGCGTGTGCGGCCCTGACTGTTTGTTGCTACCGGTCGCGCCGCCCGACGTCGTCAGGCGGCGATCATCGCCTCGCGCACCTGGAGCACGAGCTCGGGCGGGACCTCGGTCAGCCCGTGGGCGCGGGCGGCGTGCGCGGCCACGTCGGCGAGGATCGCGTCCTCCGTGCCGGTGAAGCTGACCGTGCAGCCGGGCACCACGTCTCCACAGCGGAACTTCTTCATCCGGTCTCCTTCGCTTGCAAGGGATGTCGGTGCTCGCCCGGCGGGGGACCGGGACATCGTGGGGTCAGCCCGACGGCAGCGCGGCGCCGGTGAGGGCGGTGACCAGGTCGGCCACCTCGACCAGCCCGAGCACGCTGCCCCGCCCGTCGGTGCAGACGAGCGGCACGTTGCGGTGCTGGACGGACCGGGACATGGCCCGGTGGGCCGCGTCGACGACGCTGGTGGAGGGCGCCACCGTCATCGCCGGCGCGAGGGCGTGCTGACCGCCGACGTCGAGCACTCCCACGAGGTCGGGAGCGCCGTCGGCGGCCACGCAGACCTGGCCCGGCAAGGGGATCCTCGCGTCGAGGACGACCTCGCAGCGGTGGACCAGCGGCGCGACATGGTCGCTCAGGGTGCTGCGCGCGGTGGTCGCCACGAGCAGCCGCCGGACGTCGTCGGCCAGCTCGGCGAACGGGGCGGCCGGGCGACCGAGCAGCCAGCCCTGGGCCAGCGGCACCTCCAGCTCGGCCAGCACCTCGAGCTCGCCCTGCTCCTCGATGCCCTCGGCCAGCAGCCAGGCGTCCATCCGCCCGAGCAGGTCGCCGAGCATCTCCACCAGGGCCCGGCGGACCGGGTCGCGGTGGATGCCGGCGACCAGCTCGCGGTCGAGCTTGACGATGTCCGGGCGCAGCGCGAGCAGCGCGGAGAGTCCGGCGTAGCCGGTGCCGGCGTCGTCGATGGCGACCAGGGCTCCGGCCGAACGGACCCGGTCCAACGCGCCGATGAGCGCCTGCTGATCGTCGGCCTGGGTGTGCTCGGTCAGCTCGACGACGAGCCGGGCCAGGCTCCGCCCGCCGAACAGGACCTCCTGCACGGCGGGCTCGAGCAGCAGGTGCGGCTCGAGGTTGACGGTGACGAAGCGGTCGCCGGCCAGGTCGGCACGCAGCGCCAGCGCCTGCTCGAGGACGTCGACGGTGAGGGCGATCTCGTGGCCGTGCTCGCGGGCTGCCGCGAACCAGGTGTCCGGCGACGAGACCGGCGGGCCGGCGAAACGCGAGAGCAGCTCGTAGCCGGCCACCCGCGCGTCGGCGATGTCGATGATGGGCTGGGCCACCAGCCGGGGGCTGGGGAGCGTGTCGTCGGAGCCGACGGTGAAGGCGGTCGCGAAGGCGTCGGCCAGCGGTCCGTCGTCGCGGCGAGGCGGGGGGACCGAGGCCACACCTGAACTCTCGACGCCCTGACTTCTGACTTGAGAGGTAGCACCCGATTCGCAACGTTCATGCGGACGGGTGCAACCGTTCGAGCAACCCCTGCCGGACGGCCGGCCACTCGTCCTTCAGCACCGAGAACACCACGGTGTCCCGGAAGGTGCCGTCGGCCCGCCGCAGGTGCCGCCGCAGCACCCCCTCGCGGGTGGCGCCCAGCTTGGCGATCGCGGCCTGGGACCGGGTGTTGATCGCGTCCGTCTGGATCTTGATCCGTCCGAGACCGCAGTCGTCGAAGGCGTGGCCGAGCAGCAGCAGCTTGCACTCCGGGTTCACCGCGGTGCCCCACCACGACACCCCGTAGGCGGTCCACCCGACGTGCGCCCGCTCGTTCACCAGGTCCACGTCGCCGATGCTCGTGGTGCCGACCACCGTGCCCGCGGCGCCCAGCGGGCCGTCCGCCACCAGTCGGACGACGTAGGGGACGCGCTCGCCGCGGGCGTGGGCGCTCAGTGCAGCCCTGAGGATCTTCTCGGTGCCCTCCGCGTCGCGGGGCCTGCCGGCCGGTCCGCCACCGTGGCCGGCTGCCCAGACCCGCTCGTCGTCGAGAGCCGTGAAGAGCTCAGCGGCGTCGTCCGGGGTGGCGAGCTCCAGGCGGACGACGCTTCCGACGAGGGGGCGGGCGTCGGGAGCGGTGGGGCGCTCCTGCGACAGGTTCGGGCTGGTCACGGCGGTCATGTTGTCAGGCGGCCGGCCGCCGGGGAGCGTCTCGCCCGGTCAACGGCGCTGGTGACGGGGGGGAGTGGGGCGCGGCGCGAGTCTCGCAACCGGGCTGCGGGCCCGCTGATGGCGCGAGTGAAGGCTGTCGTGCGACATGCCCGCGTGTCACGGCAGTCGCACGAAGAACCGGACCAGCAACAGGAACTCGCGGATCCTGAGACCCCTTGCACCCTCGCCACGCTCAGCCAGCATCATGATCCGCCGGCGAGCTACCTACCCCCGGCTCCGCACCTCCTGCACCAGCCACCCGTTCCCGTCCGGGTCGGAGAAGTGCAGGAAGGTGTTGTAGTCCCGCCGCTCCGGGTCCGGCCCATCGGTCTCACCGCCGGCGGAGAAATGGAAGGGGCCGCGCACCTCCACGCCGCGGGCGACCAGCTCGTCCCGGGCGGCCAAGGCGTCGGACACCACCAGGTGCAGGCCGTTCAACGTGCCGGCCGACTCCGGGTTCGGCATCAGGGCGATGGCGCAGGCGGACCCCGGCGGGCTCAGCTGGACCACCCGGAAGTCGCCCTGGCGGTGGTCGACGTCGACGCCGAAGCCGGCCTGCTCGGCGTAGAACTCCTTGGCGCGGTCCACGTCCGACACCGGCACCACGATCAGCTCGAGCTTCCAGTCCACGCCCTGCCTCCGGCACCTCAGCGGGCGCGGCGCCCCCGTCTGGCGCGAAGGTAGTCGCTCACGACGTACTGGCCGAGCCGTTCCGGCGACGGCGCCAGCACCCGGCCCCCGTTGCGGCGGGCCACCTCCTGGACGAACGCCTCGAGCCGCGGGTCGTCGTCGAGCAGGAAGACGTTGAGCGTGGCGCCCCGCCGGGTCATCCGGTCGACCTCGGCGATGGTGGCCGTGACCGTCTCCGGCTCGGGCGGCCAGGCGAACCAGGCGCGTCCGTCGGGCATGAGGTGGGCGGTGGGCTCGCCGTCGGTGACGACCATGACGACCGGCTCGGCGTTGGGGTGCTTGTCCAGGAACCGGCCAGCCAGCATGAGGGCGTGCTGCAGGTTGGTGCCCTGCACCATGTCGGCCTCGAGCGAGGCGAGGTCGGTCGGCTGGAGCACCCGGCCGTAGGCCGAGAACCCGATGATCTGCACGGCGTCCTGGGGGAACTGCCCGGTGACCAGCGCGTGCAGGGCGAGCGCGGTCTCCTTGGCCGCGCCCCAGGTGTCGCGCAGCACCATCGAGTAGGACAGGTCGACCAGCAGCGCCACCGCGGCGGTGGTGCGCCGTTCGGTCTCCACCACCTCGAAGTCCTCGACGGCCAGCTTCACCGAGCCCCCGCCCAGAGAAGCCGTGCGCCGCACCGCGTTCGACACCGTGCGGACGACGTCGATCGGCTGCTCGTCGCCGAACTCCCAGGCGCGCGTCGCGCCCGTGCGCTCGCCGGCGGACCCGGCGTCGCGGACGTCGTGGTCGCCGCGGCCGGGGGACTCCAGCTGCGCGAACACCTTGCGCAGCGCGGTCTGCCCGAGCCGGCGCACGGCCTTGGGCGTGAGGTCGAGCCGGCCGCCGCTGCGCTGCAGGTAGCCCTGCTCCTCCAGCTCCCGCTCGAGCTGCCGCAGGGCCTCGAGGTCGTCGACGGCGCCGCGGCCCAGGGCGCGGCGCACCGCCTCCTCGTCGACGTCGTCCAGCGAGGCGCCCGGGTAGTCCTGGCCCAGCGAGGACTCGAGCTCCTCGAGGTCGGCCAGGTCCTCCAGCGCGCTGGTGGCGTCGCCCATGCCGAGGGGCTGGTCGCCGCTCATCCGCTCCCGGCTGCCCCAGTCCAGGTCCGGCCGGCGGGCGCGCAGCTGGGAGTTGAGCGACTCCATCTCGCGGGCGAGGTCGAGGTCGCCCAGCGCCTGCTGCATGAGGTTGTAGAGCTCCTCGCGCTGCTCCGGCGTGAGCGAGCGCATGAGCCGCTCGGCGGCTGCGGCGCGGCGGGCGAGGGAGTCGACCAGCTCGGACAGGTCCGACGGGTTGTCGGGGAACATGTCCCCGTACGTGTCCATGAAGTCGTCGAACTGCTGCTGGGTGTGCTCGCCGCGCGCATCGGACTCGAGCATGCGGTTGAGGTCGCCGAGCATGTCCTTGACCCGCTGCATGGCGGACGGGTCGGCGCCCTCGAGCGCCTGCTTCATCCCGCGGAACTGGCTGTCCAGCACCTCGCGGCGCAGCAGGTCCTGCAGCTGGTCGAACGTCTGCCGGGCCTGCTCCGACGTCCAGTCGTAGCTCGACAGCTCGCGGACCGCCCGCGCGGTGTCGCCGGGCAGCGCGTCCAGCTGCGCCTCGCGGAACCGGGCGTCGTCGCTGGGGTCGGGGAAGAGTTCGGCCCGCTCCTGCCCGATCGCCTTGTCCAGCATGGAGCGCACCTGCTCCAGCGTGCCGTCCAGCCGGCCGCGCTCGCGTGCCTCGCGACGACGTCGGCGGGCCTCCCGCAGCAGGTCGTCGAGGCCCTTCCGGCCGTCCATGCCGCGGCGCAGCAGGTCGCGCAGCGCCTCCCGCGGAGTCTGCCCGTTGAGGACCTCGCGGCCGAGCTCGTCGACGGCGCGGCGGACGTCGTAGGGCGGAGCCAGCGGGTCGGGGCCCTCGTGGAAAGCGCCGTAGCGGTAGGGGCCGGGCCCCTCGCCGAGGCCGGCCATCAGCCGCCGCCGTAGACCGTGCGGCCGGGCACGGCGTCCTTGGAGATCCGGCGGTTGAGGAACAGGCCCTCCATGGCGAACTCGAGCGCGCTCGCGGCCAGCGCGGGGTTCTCCGCGGCCTCGTCCATGTCCAGGCGCTCGAGGATGTGGGCCAGGCCCGGCAGCGGCCCGACCTGCTCGAGCAGCCGCGAGCCGGGCACCAGGTCGCCGCTCTCCACGGCCAGCCCCTCGTCGAAGCGCTCGATGAGCGCGGACAGGTCCGAGGCGCCCAGGTGCTGGCGGAACACCTCGACGGTGGCCCGGCGCAGCAGGTGCTCGAGGACGTCGCGCTCGCGGCCCTCCTCGCTGACCTCGAACTCCACCTTGCCCTGCAACGTGTCCACCACCGGCGGAAGGTCGCAGACGCGGGCCACCGCCGGCTCCTCGCCGGTGAGGGCCGCGCGGCGCAGGGCCGAGGCGGCCACGGTCTCCGCCGCGGCCACGGCGAACCGGGCCGAGACGCCGGAGCGGGAGTCGACCGACGGCGACTCGCGCACCGCCCGGGTGAACCGCGCCACCACCTCGAGCAGGTGGTCCGGGACCAGGGCGGCCAGCTCGGCCTCCTGGCGGATCAGGTCGACCTCGTCGGTCAGCCGCAGCGGGTAGTGCGTGCGGACCTCGGCGCCGAAGCGGTCCTTGAGCGGGGTGATGATCCGGCCACGGTTGGTGTAGTCCTCCGGATTGGCGCTGGCCACCAGCAGGACGTCGAGGGGCAGGCGCAGCTGGTAGCCGCGCACCTGGATGTCGCGCTCCTCGAGCACGTTGAGCAGCGAGACCTGGATGCGCTCGGCGAGGTCGGGCAGCTCGTTCACGGCGAAGATGCCGCGGTTGGTGCGCGGGACCAGGCCGAAGTGCACGGTCTCCGGGTCGCCCAGGGTCCGCCCCTCGGCCACCTTCACCGGGTCGACGTCGCCGATGAGGTCGCCCACGCTGGTGTCCGGCGTGGCCAGCTTCTCGCCGTAGCGCTCCGAGCGGTGCTTCCACGCGACCGGCAGGTCGTCCTCGAGCTCGGCCGACAGGCGCCGGCAGCGCACGCACACCGGCTCGTAGGGGTGGTCGTTGATCTCGCAGCCCTCGACGACCGGGGTCCACTCGTCGAGCAGGCCGACCAGGGTGCGGATGAGCCGGGTCTTGCCCTGGCCGCGCTCGCCGAGCAGCACGATGTCGTGGCCGGCGAGCAGGGCGCGCTCGACGTGGGGGAGCACGGTCTCGTCGAAGCCGACGATGCCGGGGAAGCGCGTCTGCCCGGCCCGCATCCGGGCGACGAGGTTCTCGCGCACCTCTTCCTTGACCGTGCGGCGGACGTGGCCGCTCTCGCGCAGCTGGGCCAGCGTGGTGGGTCGGGTCACGGCTCGACCGTACGTCCGGCGGGCAAAGGCCGCGACCGGCCGCCCGGGTGCGGGCGACCGGTCGCGTGCGGACCGTCGGGACGGACCGGTCAGAAGCAGGGGTAGGCGGCCAGCTTGGCCAGCCCGGCCAGGTCCCCGGCCTGGTAGGCCGGACGCGACTGGCTGGTGATGCTCGGGTACATCACCTGCACCGGGTCGCTGACGTGGTCCAGGTTCGTCGCGTGCCCGAGCTCGTGCAGGAGCAGGGTGCCGCGGCTGGCGCCGTTGGTGAAGCCCGGCGTCACGCCGGCCGCGGTGTCCAGCGCCACGCCGGCCCGCACGATCCGCGGCTCGCGCGTCCCGTCGCTGGACCAGAACGGGCCGCCGACGCCGGCCACCGAACCGGCCAGGTAGGAGACGTGGGCGGCGTCGGTGAAGGCGATGTAGAGGTCAGCGGGCTGCGTGGACGGGATGGAGCTGGCCCAGCTGCTCGAGGAGTAGGGCACGACGGTCGTGGTGCCGGCATAGCTGAACCGGAGCCCGCTGGCGGTGGACAGACGGCTGAGCGCGCCCTGGATGTCGGTCATCGCGCCGCTGGGCAGGTTGGCCGGGTTCACCCGGTAGGTGATCGTGCTGCACCGGTTCCAGTGCGCGGGACGACCGGCGCTGTCCTTGCTCAGGAACGCGTACGCCGTGGAGCCGGTGCTCGTCGCCGCCGGCTTCGTGGTGGTCGTCGTGGTGGCCGTCCGCTTGCGGACGTAGCGGGTCGTGCACCGCTTGGTGCCCTGAACGAGGCGGCAGGTGGTCTGCCGGACGATCGTGTAGCCGGTCCGGGCCTCCGCCGCGGTGCCCTGAACCACGCCCGCGTCGACGCTCGTCACGTCCACGACGCTGTGCAGCGGAGCGGACGCCGCCGAGGCGGAGCTGCTCGCTCCGCCGGCGAGGACCGCCGGGGCCAGTGCCACCGCCAGGGCCAGGCCGGTGGACAGCAGACGGCGGGGGTTGTGCATGAGGACTCCAGGGATCGATCCGTCCTGCACGGTTTCGGCGCACGGACGGCCGGCGCGGACCCGCCGATCGGGTGACGTCCGCCCTGCGTGATCCGGGTGACACACTGCGGGCATGTCGACGACGACAGGCCTGCCCCCGGCACCGGCGCAGGGGCCGGTCACCCTGGCCGACGTCCAGGCGGCCCGCGAGCTGCTGGCCGGCGTCTCCCGGGTCACCCCGGTGGAGGGGTCGCGACCGCTGGCGGAGAAGGTCGGCGGGCCGGTGCACCTCAAGTGCGAGAACCTGCAGCGGGCCGGGTCGTTCAAGATCCGCGGGGCCTACGTGCGCATCGCCCGGCTCAGCGACGCCGAGCGGGCGCGCGGCGTCGTCGCCGCCAGCGCCGGCAACCACGCCCAGGGCGTCGCGCTGGCCGCCGCGCTGCTGGGCACCACCGCCGTCGTCTACATGCCCGAGGGCGCCCCGATCCCCAAGGTCGAGGCCACCCGCGCCTACGGCGCCGAGGTGCGCTTCGCCGGGCACACCGTCGACGAGGCGCTGGTGACCGCCCTGGAGTGGTCGGAGAAGTCCGGCGCGGTGCTCATCCACCCGTTCGACCACCCCGACGTCGTCGCGGGGCAGGGCACCGTCGGCCTCGAGCTGGTCGAGCAGCTGCCCGACGTCCGCACCGTGCTGGTGTGCACCGGCGGCGGCGGGCTGGTGGCCGGCATGGCCGTGGCGATCAAGGGCCTGCGCCCGGACGTGCGGGTGGTCGGCGTGCAGGCCGAGGGGGCGGCCGCCTACCCCGGGTCGCTCGCCGCGGGGCGGCCGGTGGCGCTGCCGGAGATGTCGACCATGGCCGACGGCATCGCGGTGGGCCGCCCCGGTCAGGTGCCCTTCGGCCTGGTGGCCCACCTCGTCGACGACGTCGTCACAGTGAGCGAGGAGTCGCTGTCCAAGGCGCTGCTGCTCATGCTCGAGCGGGCCAAGCTGGTCGTCGAGCCGGCCGGCGCCGCCGGGGTGGCCGCGCTGCTGGAGCACCCGCGCGCCTTCGAGCCGCCGGTGGGCGTGGTCCTGTCCGGCGGCAACATCGACCCGCTGCTGCTGATGCGGGTGCTGCGGCACGGCCTCGCGGTGGCCGGCCGGTTCCTCTCGCTGCGGGTGCGCGTGCCGGACCGGCCCGGTGCGCTGGCCCGGCTGCTGCGCGAGGTCGCCGACGCCGACGCCTCCGTGGTGGAGGTGGAGCACCGGCGCACCGACCCGCGCCTGTCCGTGGACGAGGTCGAGGTGGCGCTGCAGCTGGAGACCCGCGGGGCCGAGCACTGCGACGACGTCGTCGGCCGGCTGCGCCGCGCGGGGTACCGCCTGTTCGTGCCCTGACCCGACGGCGCCGCCGCGCCTCCTACGCGCCGCAAACGTCCTCGCGGACTGTCCGAGCCGCTCCCTACGCTCGTCCCCGTCCGGTCGGTGCACGGCGGAGGGGGAGCCCATGGACGGCGCGGTCGTCGCGGAGGGGCTGGTCAAGCACTACGGCGAGGTGCGTGCGCTCGACGGCGTCGACCTCTCGGTGCCCGAGGGCACCGTGCTCGGCCTGCTCGGGCCCAACGGGGCCGGCAAGACCACCGCCGTGCGGGTGCTCACCACCCTGCTGCGGCCGGACGCCGGCCGGGCGCGGGTCGCGGGCATCGACGTGCTCGAGCGGCCCAAGGACGTCCGGCGGGTCATGGGCCTGTCCGGGCAGTACGCCGCCGTCGACGAGTACCTCACCGGCTTCGAGAACCTGGACATGGTCGGGCGGCTCTACCACCTCGGCCGCCGCCGCAGCCGGGAGCGCGCCCGCGAGCTGCTCGACCGCTTCGACCTCGCCGATGCCGCCGACCGGCCGGTCAAGACCTACTCCGGCGGCATGCGCCGCCGGCTCGACCTCGCCGGCGCGCTGGTGGCCAGCCCGCCGGTGCTCTTCCTGGACGAGCCGACCACGGGCCTGGACCCGCGCAGCCGGCTCGGGCTGTGGGACGTCATCGAGGAGCTGGTGCGCGAGGGCACCACTCTGCTGCTCACCACGCAGTACCTCGAGGAGGCCGACCGGCTCGCCGACGACATCGTCGTCATCGACCGCGGCACGGTCATCGCGCAGGGCACCGCCGACCAGCTCAAGGACGAGGTCGGCGGTGAGCGGGTGCACGTGGTGGTGGCCGACGCGGCCCGGCTCGACGACGCCGCCCGTGCGGTGGCACCGGTGGGCGTCGGGATGCCGGTGGTCACCGCGCACACCCGCGAGCTGTCCCTGCCGGTCACCGGCGGCGCGCAGACGCTGGTGGAGGTGGTCCGCCGGCTCGACACCGAGGGCATCGCGGTGCTCGACATCGGCCTGCGCCGGCCCACCCTCGACGACGTCTTCCTCACCCTCACCGGCCACGCGGCCGAGCAGCCGGGCGCGGAGCAAGGTGGCGGGCTAGAGGCGGGCGAGCGGTCCGGGGTCCAGCAGCTCGACGAGGAGGAGGTGGAGGTCCGGTGAGCGCCCTCACCCAGGCGGCCGGCGACAGCCTCACCGTCACCCGGCGCAACCTGATCAAGATCAAGCGCGTGCCGGACCTGCTGGTCTTCAGCACGCTCTCGCCGATCATGTTCGTGCTGCTGTTCGCCTACGTCTTCGGCAGCGCGATCAGCACCGGCGTGGACTACAAGCAGTTCCTGATGGCCGGCATCTTCGCCCAGACCGTGGTGTTCGGCTCCACCATCACCGGCGCGAGCCTGGCCGAGGACATCCAGAAGGGCGTGATCGACCGGTTCCGCTCGCTGCCGATGGCCCGGTCCGCGGTGCTGTTCGGCCGCACCACCGCCGACGTCGCCAACAACGTCATCGTGCTGGCCGTCATGTCGGTCACCGGGCTGATCATCGGCTGGCGGATCCACACCTCGGTCGGGGAGGCGCTGGGGGCCTACCTGCTCCTGCTGCTGTTCGCGTACGCCATCTCGTGGCTGATGGCGGTGGTCGGCCTGTCGGTGAAGACGCCCGAGGTCGTCAACAACGCGAGCTTCATCGTGATCTTCCCGCTCACGTTCATCGCCAACACGTTCGTGCCGACCAAGGGCTTCCCCACCGTGCTGCGGGTGATCGCGGACTGGAACCCGGTCTCGTCGGTCACGCTGGCCGCCCGCCAGCTGTTCGGCAACCAGCCCGCGGGAGCCGAGGTGTCCGGCGCCTGGTCGCTGCAGCACCCGGTGCTCTACACCCTGGCCTGGGTGGTGCTGATCCTCGCGGTGTTCGTGCCGCTCGCGGTGCGCCAGTACAAGCGGGCCGCCAGCCGCTGAGGAAGCGGCCTGAGCACTCGGTCGGAGACAGCGACGCGCCCCATGAGCCAGGCTCGTGGGGCGCGTCGGGTGCGCTCCGCGTGCTCGGTCAGCCGGTGAAGGGCTTGGCGTCCACGATCTCCACCGGGATCTCCCGCCCGTTGGGGGCGGTGTAGGAGGTGGAGTCGCCGACCCGCTTGCCGCTGATCGCCGCGCCCAGCGGTGAGGTGGGGGAGTAGACGTCCAGGTCGGTGCCGCCGGCCACCTCGCGCGAGCCGAGCAGGAACCGCTCCTCGTCGCCGGCGATCCGGGCGGTGACGACCATCCCGGCCTCGACGACGCCGTCGTCCGGCGGGGCCTCGCCGACCTTCGCGTGCTCGAGGAGGGACTGCAGCTGGCGGATGCGCGCCTCCTGCTTGCCCTGCTCCTCCTTGGCGGCGTGGTAGCCG
>JBQCIO010000281.1:0-7918 GCA_051953655.1 Motilibacteraceae bacterium | reverse complement strand
AGCTGCCGCTCGATGCCATCTCGCCCAACCCACGTCAGCCGAGGCAGGTGTTCGACGAGGAGGCGATGGCCGAGCTCGTACACTCCATCCGCGAGGTGGGCCTGCTCCAGCCGGTCGTGGTGCGCGCCGTCCCGGCGCCGGACGGCGAGGGCGACCGCTACGAGCTCATCATGGGCGAGCGCCGCTGGCGCGCCTCCCGCGAGGCGGGCCTCGAGCGCATCCCGGCCATCGTGCGGTCCACCGACGACGGCGACCTGCTGCGCGATGCGCTCCTGGAGAACCTGCACCGCAGCCAGCTCAACCCGCTGGAGGAGGCCGCCGCCTACGACCAGCTGCTCAAGGACTTCGGCTGCACGCACGAGGTGCTGGCCCAGCGGATCGGCCGGTCCCGGCCGCAGATCTCGAACACGCTGCGCCTGCTCAAGCTGTCCCCGGCGGTGCAGCGGCGGGTGGCCGCCGGCGTCATCAGCGCCGGGCACGCCCGCGCGCTGCTCGGCCTGGACGAGGTCGAGGCCCAGGACCGGCTCGCGCAGCGGATCGTGGCCGAGGGCCTGTCGGTGCGCGCGGTGGAGGAGATGGTCGCCCTCGGCGACGTGCCCGGGGCCCCGGCACCGCGGCCCCGTGGCCGCAAGCCGGTCGCCCCGGCCCTGCAGGACCTCGCCGCGCGGTTGGGGGACCGGTTCGAGACCCGGGTGAAGGTGGACCTCGGCCGCAACCGCGGCAAGATCACCATCGAGTTCGCCAGCATCCCGGACCTCGAGCGCATCGTCGGCCTGCTGGCTCCCGACGACGAGGGGCGCGCCGCGTCCTGACCCGGGGGGCCCGTTCCGGGCGGAGTGCTCCGGTCGGGTGAGCCGCCCGCAGGGTCAGTCCCGGCGGCGGGCCAGCGCGGCGTCCACCAGGCTCCGGTACACCGCGCCGAGGGACCGGCCGGCGGCCGAAACTGCTTGCGGGAACAACGACGTCTCGGTCATCCCCGGCGCCACGTTCACCTCGAGGAACCACGGGGTCCCGGCCTCGTCGACGACCAGGTCGGTGCGGCTGAGGTCGCGCAGCCCCAGCGCCCGGTGGGCGGTCACCGCGGCCGCGGCCGCACCCTGCGCCACGTCGGGGGCGAGGCGGGCCGGCACGAAGAACTCGGTGGCGCCGGCCGTGTAGCGGGCTGCGTAGTCGTAGACGCCGCTGTCCGGCACGATCTCCACCGCCGGCAGCGGCTCGGGCTCCCCCGCGGGGCCCTCCACGACACCCACCGCCACCTCGACGCCGTCGACGTACTGCTCCACCAGCGCGGTGTCGCCGTAGGCGAAGGCGGCGACCATGGCGGCCGGCAGCGCGGCGGCCTCGCGCACGACCGTCATTCCCAGGCTGGACCCGCCACGGGCCGGCTTCACCACGAGCGGCAGCCCCAGCCGCTCGACGAGCGCCGCGAGCACCCGGCTCGCGCCGAGCTCGCGGAAGGTCGCGTGCGCCAGCGCGGCCGAGGCCGGCACGGCCAGTCCGGCGGCCGCGGCGACCGCCTTGGCCGTGGGCTTGTCGAAGGCGAGCCGGCAGGCGCTGGGGCTGGAGCCGACGTAGGGCAGACCGACCAGCTCGAGGACCTCGCGCACGCCGCCGTCCTCGCCGGCGGCGCCGTGCAGCACCGGCAGCACGACGTCGGGCCGACCGCCCGGGCCGGCCGGACCCTCGAGCCGGGCCAGCAGGCCGGCGTCGGCGTCGGCCACCTCCACCTCCAGGCCCTCGTCCCGCAGCGCCTCGGCGACCCGACGGCCCGACCGGATCGAGACGTCGCGCTCGTGGGACAGGCCGCCGGCCAGGACGAGGACGTGCGGAAGGTCGCTCACGGGTGCTCCTGAGGTCGAGACAGATGCAGGCAGAGGTCGGTGCAGGCGAGGCCGGACCGCACGGTGACGGGTGCGGCCCGCCGCGCCGGCCGGGTCAGGCGAGGTCCGGGCCCGGCCCGTCGCCGTCGCGCCGCGGCCGGAGGGCACCGGCGCCGGGCAGCGGACCGAAGGTGTCCCGCAGCTCGATCTCCTCCTCGATGACGCCGGCCAGCCGGCGCACGCCCTCGCGGATCCGGTCCGGGTCCGGGAAGCAGTAGGACAGGCGCATCGAGCGGCCGCCGTCGCCGTCGGCGTAGAAGGCGGGGCCGGGCACGTAGGCAACCCTGGCGGTGACCGCACGGGGCAGCATCGCCCGTGCGTCGAACCCCTCGGGCAGCGTGAGCCAGACGTAGAAGCCCCCGGAGGGCACCGTCCAGGTGGTGCCGGCCGGCATGGCCGCGCCCAGGGCGTCGAGCATGGCGTCCCGGCGTTCGCGGTAGAGGTCGCGGAAGGTGGCGATCTGCCCCTTCCAGTCCTGGGTGGCCAGGTAGCCCGAGACCGCCAGCTGGCTGAACGCCGACGGGCACAGCTGGGTCGCCTCGCTGGCCAGCACCAGCTTCTCCCGCACCCCGTGCGGCGCGAGGGCCCAGCCGACCCGGAAGCCGGGCGCGAAGGTCTTGCTGAACGAGCCGAGGTAGATGACCCCCTCGGCGTCGTCGGCCCGCAGCGCGCGCAGCGGGGCGCCATCGAAGCCCAGGAGCCCGTAGGGGTCGTCCTCGAGGATGAGCAGGCCGTGCCGCTGCGCCACCGCGAGAACCTCCTCGCGGCGGTGCTCGGGCTGGGAGAGCCCGGCCGGGTTGTGGTAGCTCGGGATCGTGTAGAGGAAGGCGACCTTGCGTCCCTCGCCGCGCAGCCGGACCAGCGCCTCCTCCAGCGCCACCGGGTCCAGGCCCTTGTCGTCCATCGCCACGTGGACCACGTCGGCCTGGTAGCTGCGGAAGGTCTGCAGCGCGCCGACGTAGGACGGAGCCTCGGCGAGCACGACGTCGCCGGGGTCGACGAAGATCCGGGTGACCAGGTCGAGCGCCTGCTGGCTGCCGGTGGTGACCACGACGTCGTCCGGGTGGCCCTCGATGCCCACCAGGCGCATCACCTCGGTGGTCTGCTCGCGCAGCACCTCGTCGCCCTGGCCGGAGCCGTACTGCAGGGCGGTGGTGCCGCGCTCGAGCACGAGGCGGTCCAGGGTGCCGGCTACGGCGTCCAGCGGGAGCGCGGACAGGTAGGGCATGCCGCCGGCCAGCGAGACCACCTCGGGCCGGCTGGCCACCGCGAACAGCGCCCGGATCTCCGAGGCGGTCATGGTGGCGGTGCGGGCGGCGTAGTGGTCGACGTAGCGGTCGAGCCTGCTGCCGGCGGAGGTGGCGGGTGCGGCAGCGCCGGCGGCCGTGCTCGGAGCGTGCGTGCCCGGAGGCGGGGATACCGGGCCGGGAGGCGGGAGGACGTTGTGCTGGTCGTCCGGCATGTCTGCTCCGAGGTGCGGGCGCCTTCCCGGTCCGGTGACCGGGAGTTAGAGTCGCCGTCGGGCGGGTCGGCCCGAGCGGCGGGTGGCGCGGGTGCGTCGAGGGTGCTAGCGGGTGGCCCCGAGTGTGCCATGCAGTGTGTCAGTGAGTGTGTCATGCGCCGGCGGGCGGCCGGGGATCGGCGACGCGGCCCCCCGGTGCGTCGCGACGGGGAGAAGGGGTGCGCATGTCCCGGCGGGTGGCCAGCCTGACCCTGGACAACCTCGACGACCTGCCCACCCGGTGCCGCCGCTGCGTCGTGTGGGAGCTGGACCCGGTCGCCCGCGAGCGGGCCGAGGAGTCCGGTGACCCCGGGCTGGAGAAGGAGGCCTGGGTCTCCTCGGTGCTCCTGGACTGGGGCTCGTGCGGGAAGATCGTCTACGTCGACGCGGTGCCCGCCGGCTACGTCCTCTACGCCCCGCCGGTCTACGTGCCGCGGGCGGCGGCCTTCCCGACCTCGCCGGTCTCGGCCGATGCGGTGCTGCTCATGACCGCCTCGGTCCGCCCGGAGTTCGCCGGCGGGGGGCTCGGGCGGATGCTCGTGCAGTCGGTGGCCAAGGACCTGAGCCGGCGCGGGATCAAGGCGATCGAGGCGTTCGGCGACGCCCGGCCGGTGGCGGGCGACGAGCCCGGGGCGGTGGTGGCTCCCGGCCCCGACGAGGGTCCGGGGACCGGTGGTCCCCCGCGGGGCGACCACGTGGCGCACCGGCGCTGCCTGGTGCCGGCGGACTACCTGCTGGCCGTCGGGTTCAAGACGGTGCGACCGCACCCGCGCTACCCCCGGCTGCGCCTGGAGCTCAAGAACGCCCTGTCGTGGCGCGAGGACGTCGAGGTCGCCCTGGAGCGGCTGCTCGGCTCGATGAACCCGGACCCGGTGCTGCGGCCGGTCTGAGACGGCTCCTCTGAGAGACCGGTTCAGCCGGCCAGCGCCTCGGCGGGGCCGGCGTCGGCAGCGGACACGACCTCCTCGAGCGGGTGCACCTGGGCGTCGGCCGGTGAGAGGAGGCGGCCGACGGCCACGGCCAGGGCCTCGGCCACGGTGTCGCGGAAGCCGGGGTCGGCCAGCCGCGCGGCGTCGCCGGCGTGCGTCAGGTAGCCGATCTCCACCCGCACCGCGGGCATGCGGGTGCGGCGCAGCAGGTCCCAGGTCTTCGGGTGGGTCCGGCAGTCGAGCAGGTCGGTGCGCCCCACCACCTCGGCCTGGACCAGCTCGGCCAGCCGCTCGCCGAGGACGCTGGAGTGCGCGTAGCCGTCGTGGCCGTAGTAGTAGGTGGCGACCCCGTTGGCCGCGGCGCTCGGCGAGCCGTCGGTGTGGAGGGACACCAGCAGGTCGGCCTCGGCGGCGTTGGCGAAGGCGGCGCGCTCGGCGTCCGGCAGCGCCATCTCGGGGCCGCGGGTGAGGAAGGCGAGCACCCCGGTGGCGGTGAGCCGTCCGACGACCCGGGCGGCGAGGTCCTCCACGATGGCCGCCTCCTCCAGCCCGTTGGCCACCACGCCGCGGTCGCGCTCGCCGTGCCCGGGGTCCACCACCACGACCTTGCCGTGCAACGCGGGTCCGCTGCCGGCCAGCGCGAGCTCCTCACGCAGGGCGTGCGCCCGGCCGCCGCGCACGGTGCGGGCCAGCCGGTCCAGCGCCTTGAAGGTGGCCGGCCCGCAGGTGCCGTCGGCCGGTAGGCCCACGCCGCGCTGGAACTCGCGCAGGGCTCCCTCGGTCTCGGGTCCGAAGATCCCGTCGATCCGGCCGGTGTCGAAGCCGAGCTCGGACAGCCGGCGCTGCAGCGCCGCGACGTCGTCGCCGACGAGCTGGTGGGAGACGGTGTGGCTGAGGATCCGGTCGCCGAGGCGCCACCGGGCCTCGTCGAGGGTCCGGTAGGTGTCGGCGTCGACGACGCCGTCGACGGTGAGGCCCCGCTCCTGCTGGAACGCGCGCACCGCGCGGTCCAGGGCCGCGTCGAACGTCTCGTCGGCGCCCTGCTCGGGCGCTGCCCCGGTCGCCCCGCCGCTGGTCGGGAGCAGGCCGATCTGCACCAGCTTGTCCCGGATCTCGGCCACCGCGGGGTCGCGGTCGCCGAGGCGGTACCGAGGGGTGGACGTCATACGCGCGGTCAGCCTTCTCTCTGGACCGGGTGGGGCCGCCGGCCGGCCGGGAAGGGGACGTCCCCGGGGCCGTCGGCGGGTGCCAGGGGCGTCACCGACCGTGGCGGGCCGACCTCGGATGCTACGTCCGCGCCCGCCCCGGAGGACAGCCCGACCGGCCGCAGACAGCTCGCCCAGCAGACAGCTCGCCCACCCGGGCCGGTGGCGGCTCAGGTGGGCGAGCTGTGGTGACGGCAGCCGGTCAGGCCGTCGATCAGGCTGCGTCGATCAAGCCAGGAACGACTCGAGGTCCTTGAGCAGCAGGGCCTTGGGCTTGGCGCCGACGATCGTCTTCACGACCTGGCCGCCCTGGTAGACGTTCATCGTCGGGATGGAGGTGACCCGATAGGCCGCGGCGGTCTGCGGGTTCTCGTCGACGTTGAGCTTGACCACCTGGATCTTGTCGGCGTGCGCGCCGGCGATCTCCTCGAGGATCGGGGCGACCTGGCGGCACGGGCCGCACCACTCGGCCCAGAAGTCGACCAGGACCGGCTTGTCGCTCTGCAGGACCTCGGCGGTGAACGTGGCGTCGGTCACGGACTTGGTGGCACCCACGGCAGGTGGCTCCTTCTTGTGTGGACGGGCCTGGTGGACGGGCCTGGCGGGCGGGCGGGTGGGGACGGGCTGCTGAGGGCGGAGGCCGCTCAGACGGTGGTGGTGACGCTGGCCTGCACCGGGTCGCCGGTCAGCGCGGCGTCCTCGAGGCCGGTGAGGTAGCGCTCGGCGTCCAGGGCGGCGGAGCAGCCGGTGCCGGCGGCGGTGATCGCCTGGCGGTAGGTGTGGTCGACGACGTCGCCGGCGGCGAAGACGCCGGGCAGGTTGGTGCGGGTGGTGCCGGCCTCGACGAGGATGTAGCCGTCCTCGTCCCGGTGCACCTGGCCCTCGAACAGCTCGCTGCGCGGGTCGTGGCCGATCGCCACGAACAGCCCGGTGACCGCGAGGTCGCGCTCCTGCCCGGTCACGGTGTCGCGCAGGCGAACGCCGGTGACCTTGTCCTGCCCGTCGATGCCGACGACCTCGCTGTTCCACTCCCAGACGATCTTCTCGTTGGCGAACGCGCGCTCCTGCATGATCTTGCTGGCGCGCAGCGAGTCGCGGCGGTGCACGAGGTGGACCTTGCTGGCGAACCGGGTGAGGAAGGTGGCCTCCTCCAGCGCGGAGTCGCCGCCGCCGACCACGACGATCTCCTGCTCGCGGAAGAAGAAGCCGTCGCAGGTGGCGCACCAGGAGACCCCGTGACCGGACAGCCGCTTCTCGTCGGGCAGGCCGAGCTCGCGGTACTTGGAGCCCGTGGCGATGATGACGGCCTTGGCCCGGTGCTCGGTGCCGGCGCTGTCGGTGACGACCTTCACCTCGCCGGTGAGGTCGGCGGTCACGACGTCGTCGGTGACCAGCTCGGCGCCGAACCGCTCGGCCTGCTTGCGCAGGTTGTCCATGAGGTCGGGCCCCATGATCCCGTCGGGGAAGCCGGGGAAGTTCTCCACCTCGGTGGTGTTCATGAGCGCCCCGCCGGCGGTGACCGAGCCCTCGAACACCAGCGGAGCGAGGTTGGCGCGGGCGGCGTAGACGGCGGCGGTGTAGCCCGAGGGTCCGGACCCGATGATGATGACGTTGCGCACGTCGCTGTCGCTCACGGTGCAGTCCTTCGGTTGGTCTCGGCTCGTCTGGCGCGGGTGGAGGCTGGTCGTGGCCCCGTGGTCCCGGCAACCGATCGTAGGACCGGACTGTTCCCCGGGCGGCGCCGCCGATCCGTGCCGCCCGGGTGTGCGGTGGGGGGTGTGCGGCTGGGTGTGGGAGCCGGGGGTGTGGAGGCCGTCAGGCCGGCACCCGGACGAACCCGAGGAACTCGCCCACCGGGCAGGCGGGGGCCACCGCGTAGGCGTCGACGTGGCCGGGGTCGCCGGCGGTCGGGAACACGAGGACGGCGGACGGGTCGCCCTGCCACCGGATGGTGAGCACCTCGCGCAGCGGCTGGTCCGGGGCGAGCCGCTGCGCGCAGGTCTGCAGCCCGCCGGGAGCGAGCAGCCCGGCCAGCGGCGCCGCCGGCGAGGCGACGGCAGGGCCGCCGGAGGCGGTGGCCGCCTCGGGACCGAGGGCCAGCGGGGTCGGGGCGGACGGGGGCTGTCGCAGGGTCGAGCGCACCCCCTCGGCGAGGGAGCCGGCGTCGAGGTCGAGCGCGGTGCGGACCAGCACCGGACCGGAGGCGTCTGACCCGGACCCGGCAGCTCCGTCGGCGGACGGCAGCGCGGGTGCGGACACGCCGCCGGCGCTCGACGTCGACCCGGCGCTCCCGCTGACGGAGCCGGACACCGCGCCCCAGACCACCCCGCCCACCAGGCCGACCGCGGCCCGGGCCGCGGCCGCCGAGAGCAGGGCGGTGCCCCGGGTCCGGCGGGGGCGCAG
>JBQCIO010000280.1:0-14684 GCA_051953655.1 Motilibacteraceae bacterium | reverse complement strand
CCGCGGGGGGCGCGGCCGCGGCCGCGGCCGCCGACGTCGTGGTCGCCGGCGGCGCCGAGGCCGAGGCCGCGCTGGCCGAGACCGCCACCGAGGAGGTGGCGACCCAGGCCGCGAGCAAGCCGGACTGGCTGATCCGGGTGGGCAAGGGCGCCGAGTTCAACGCCGAGCAGGGCGCCCGCTACGAGGAGGCCGGCGGCGTCAACGAGCTCTACGTCGAGAAGACTCCGGCGCAGCTGGCCAAGAACGGCTACCCGTACCACCGGGTCGACACCTACCTCGAGGACGAGGAGATCATCTCCCGCAAGTTCACGCAGCTGAGCGAGGTGCAGGAGTCGACCGGCCGGCACTACGTGCAGGAGCTGTTCGACAAGTACCCGCCCGGACGCACCATCGCCGACGTGCCCAGCACCCCGCCCGCGCTGCGCGGGTCCTCGCTCACCGGCGACATGGTGCTCGAGGTGCCGGTGCAGAACGCGCCGGTCCCGCAGTCCGTGCTCGACCTGGCCAAGGAGCTGGACATCACCATCCGCGACATCAACGGTACGATCTACGGCCCATGACCGAGGACTCCGCCGAGGTTGTCGCCGTGCGCTACGGCGAACGCTGGCACACCAAGGACCGCGCGCCCATCCACCCGCTCACGGTGGAGCAGGCCCGCGCGCGGCACGAAGCCGGCGAGCTCTACGTCGCGATCCTGGGTGAGGGCGAGCAGCCTGTCGTGGTCGAGGTCTTCCTCGAGGACGGCTACGTCGGCGTCCGCTTCATCGAGAGCCACGGCCGCGACGGCCTCTTCTACGCCTTCCGCCGTCAGGGCGACCGGCTGTTCCTCACCGAGGCGAAGGTCAACACCGTCGACGACGAGGGCAAGGTCGTGCTCTCCGAGTCGACCATGCTCAAGCCGGACGGCACCGTCGAGGTCCGCCGTTTCGACCGGCGCACGGGTGTTCGCGAGACGAGCGCGCCCACGACGTCCGACGTGAGCATGTGCTGGGAGGACATCCCCGCCTTCGGCGACTACGCCTCGATCGCGCGGCGAGACCGGTAGTCGGGGGCGAACTAAAGGCGTCTGCCCGCTGAGTGTCTGACACTCGAGTGCACTGGGCTCAGGCGGCCTGGCGAGACCGAGACGGGGACCGAGGCGGACGGCGCCGGCAGGCCGGGTCGTGTGGTGTCGCTCTCACCGGCGCAGGGACCTTCTGCTCTGCTCGGCGCACGCTGCGGAGCGATCCTGTGCATGTTGGCACGAGCGGGTCGAGAGCTCGGCGGACGGGGGTACCGCAACATGACGTCGACGGCAGCAGCTGGTTCTGGGAGAATGTCAGCAGAACTGCGTGGTGCACGAAGAGGTCGACGTCTAGGTCCTTTCGTCCTGCTCGCTGTGGTAGCGCTCGTCACGGCCACGGGACACGTGGCGCAGGCCGCAGGTGATCAGACCACCCCGGGTGTGACGATCAAGGCGCAGAACCCGGGCACCTCGGCTTACGGCAGCGATCTGAGGATCACGCTGACCGCGCACAGCGAGGCCAGCACCGTCACGAGCCCTTCCTGCCGGCCGCAGGACGCGAACATCCTCTGCTGGGGCGACCTGGTGCTGCGCCTTCCTGACTTCGGTGGCCTGACTCTGAAAGGGCTGCAGGTGCACCGGGTGGCGATCAGGGACACATCCTGCGGTGGCGGTGGCGGTGGCGGTGGCGGTGGCGGCGACGACTGCGGCGACATGACCGCCACTATGGCGAGCGGCCACGAGCCGCAGCAGGTGCCGGTGAACGGGCTGTCGACGATGACCGTGGCTGGTGACTCCGGCCTGCGGGCGAACACGCAGGTCCAGGTGAAGATCACCATGACGGACTACGGGCGAGCGCAGTACCGGGACACCGTCGACCTGCAGATCAACGAGTTCGTGCCTGGGATGCTCAAGCCGCTCATCTACGACTCGGGCAGCCGGGTCGTCCAGCAGGTCGACGTCCACGTCGGGGGTTGATGACCTCGGCCCGCATCAGGCGGGCCCCACCGACCCTCGCGTACAGGGGGAAGCATGAGACTGAGGAAGAGCCTGGTCAGCAGCATCGTCGGTCTGGCAGCGGCGGCAACCTTGGCGCTGACTCCGGCGACAGGATTCGCGGCCGGCGGCGCGGGTCACGGCCGCGGCGGTGGCGGTGGCGGCGGCGGTGGAGTTGGCGGAGGCGGCGGCGGCGGTGAGACCACCGTGGCCAACAACCTCTCCGTTCCGGGCGTGTTCATCGGCAACACCGGCACCTTCGCGCTGCAGAACTCCACCGGGGAGCTGGTCGCGCCGAAGGGAGACCCGAGCACCGGCTACGAGCTGCCCGGCTACTACTACGTGCAGGGCAAGAACGCATGGCAGGCGCAGTACGTCGTGAAGACGACCGATTCGGCGTCGGCCAAGTGGGGTGACAACCTCACCGGCAGCGCCTCGAAGCGTGTCGGCCACCAGATCCGCGTGGAGATGGTGCTCACGTCCACCACTGAGGCCACCACGTTGCAGGGGTACTCGGTGGTCAAGCTGAACGCCTCGCAGGCTGACAACGTCTCCCCGTGGGGCACGCTGGCGACGTCCACCAGCACCGGCTACACGGCCACCGCGGCCACCCTGCCGGCAAGGGTCTGGGTCGCTGGGGCAACTCTGGCGGTCATCAGCCCGACCGGGAGTGTGACGACCGTGGGCATGCCCGGCGAGATCAACGCCAGCGGTGCCCTGACCTTCGGCTACAACTGGAAGCCGACCACGGCAGGCACCTACACCCTCGAGTTCCACGTCCCCGAGGGCACGGTGACCTTCAGCAACCCGGCAGCCACCACGCTGAACGTCGCCATCACCTCCGGTGGTAGCGGCGGCGGAGGTGGACGGGGTCGCTGACTCTCGCCCTGCCGACACAGGCGCCGGTCCCAGCGACCGGCGCCTGTAGCCGTATGCGGCCGCTGCCGTCACGACCTAGGCCGGACACGTGAGGTGCGTGGGTGCCCCCGAGAGGATTCGAACCTCCGACACACGGTTTAGGAAACCGTTGCTCTATCCCCTGAGCTACGAGGGCGGCGCATGGCGGGTACCCCCGCTGGGACCTGTGGGGCATCAGCGGTGTAGTTCCAGCTCGCCCCGACAGCGTAGCGGTATGGGTGGCAGCGGCGCCGACGCCGTGCCACCCAGGCGATGGAACGGGCCGGCCACAACGGGGACCCCATCACCACGTTCTTCGAGCTGTCCACAAGATCCCTGCCCGCGCCATCGTCATCGGTGTCACCCACCTGCTGACGTCGGCACAACGGCCGCCGCGGCCGCGGTCTGGCTGACCACTTCCTCTGGGCAGGCCCCGCCACTTGAGCCATAAGCCCTGCAAGTCGCCGCTCATGACCGCGCCCCCTGCCCGACAGTTCGTCGGGCAGGGGGCGCGGTGTCGAGCCGAGCCGGGTGGGTCCTCGGACCGTCGGTGCCGGCCGCCTTCAGCTGTTGCTCGGTGCCGGCCGCCTCGTGCACGCTGCCGTCACATGTCCCGGTAGCGCACGGCCTTGTCCAGCCTCTCCTTCAGCTGCTCCGCGGTGACCTGCGCGCCCGGGCCCGCAAAGTCCCCGCCGGGGGCGAAGTAAGGCGTGGCGTACGCCGCGGTGTCGCGCTGGTAGCGCCAGCCCTCCGAGAGCGGGCCGACGTCGTAGGCGTCGTAGCCGATGGCGTCCAGGAAGTCGGTCACCGTCTGCTTGGCGGCCGCGTCGTCGCCGGCGATCGCGAGCACGGACCGCTCGGGGTGTCCTGCGGGGCGCTGCAGGCTGCCGAGGTGTCCGAAGGCGATGTTGTTGAAGGACTTGACGACGTGCGACTCCGGCAGCTGGGCCTGCAGCAGCTCACTGGTCGTCGTGGACTCGTCCTCGAGCTCGGCGATCCGGCCGTCGCGCTCGGGGTAGTAGTTGTTGGTGTCGATGACGACCTTGCCCCGCAGCGGCTCGACCGGCACCGAGCGGTAGGCCTTCAGGGGAACGGTGACCACGACGATGTCGCCGGCCTCGGCAGCGTCGGCCGCGGTGGCCGCCCGTGCCCTCGGACCGAGCTCGTCGACGAGACCGGAGAGGGTCTCCGGTCCGCGACTGTTGCTGAGCACCACGTCGTAGCCGGCGTCGACCGCGAGTCGTGCGACGGTGCTGCCGATGTTTCCGCTGCCGATGAGTCCGATTGTGGTCATGTCCGGCCCAACCCGGGCATCGCCGGAGCCATTCCTGGCCCGGTGACCCGCTGGCAGGATCGCTGCGCGATTGCCGGTAGCCGACGCGGGCGAGGAGAAGGCGGGCTTCGGGTGCGACGTTCACCGTCGTGACGGCCCCGCTGGTCGTGGTCGCCGCGACGGCGGTGACCGCAGGTGCCTCGCGAGATGCTGCTCATGGAGGACCTGGCGCAGGGTCGGCACCTCGGTTTGGTCACGCGCCAGCTGGTCACCATCACGGACGAGGAGGGCGAGGCAGCCCTGGCGGGCGGCCGCACGATGCGGCGTCCGCCAACCGGTCCGCGGATGCGCGGATGATCCACTCGGGCGAGGCTAGGCCGCGTCTGCTGGATCACCGCCGGCTCGCGAACCGTGGCATCCAGACCGGCTGTGGTGTCGTCGTCCCTCGGAGAACACCGCTACGAGGAACTCCTCCGCCGTGCCGGATCGGGCGCCACGGCCCGCTCCCTGATCGACGGAAGATCCACCAGACACGTCCTAGGTGCCCCACCACCGCGAAGGAGTCGCGCACCCGTGAGCAGAGTCCCCACCATCACCCTCAACGACGGCCGAGCCATCCCCCAGCTGGGCTTCGGCGTCTTCCAGATCGAGCCGGACCAGACGGCCCATGCCACCGCCACCGCGCTGGAGATCGGCTACCGCCACATCGACACGGCCGAGATGTACCAGAACGAAGCAGGCGTCGGCGAGGCCGTGCGCGCGAGCGGCCTGCCGCGCGAGGACGTCTGGATCACCAGCAAGCTCAACAACGGCTTCCACGAGCCGGACGCCGCTCGGCGCGCGTTCGACGGCACGCTGGCCGCGCTGGGCACCGACTACGTCGACCTGTTCCTCATCCACTGGCCGCTGCCGACCCGGTACGGGGGTGACTTCGTCTCGACGTGGAAGGTCCTCGAGGAGCTGCACGCCGACGGCCGGGCTCGGTCCATCGGGGTGTCGAACTTCGAGGTCGACCACCTCGAGCGGCTGGCCCGGGAGTGCGACGTCGTGCCCGCGGTGAACCAGATCGAGGCGCACCCGTACTTCACGAACGACGCCGTCCGCCGCTACGGCCAGGAGCACGGCATCGTGACGGAGGCCTGGTCGCCGATCGCCCAGGGTGCGGTGCTCGACGACCCGACCGTCACCGAGATCGCCGAGCGCGCCGGGCGTACGCCGGCCCAGGTGGTGCTGCGCTGGCACGTGCAGCGCGGCGACGTCGTCTTCCCGAAGTCGGTGACGCCCTCCCGGATACGCGAGAACGTGGAGCTGTTCGACTTCGAGCTCAGCGAGAACGACGTCGCGGCGCTCACCGCGCTCGACAAGGGCGAGGCCGGCCGCACCGGCCCGCACCCGGCGCAGTTCGACTGGATCCCGGACTGACCCGGGCACGCTAGGACGCCCGTCGCGGGTGGCCGTCGCTCCGGCGACGGCCGCCCGCAGCCGCTCCACGCCGGCGCATCGCCGAACACCTCGGCCGGGAACAGCTGGCCGACTCCGGCCCGCGTCCAGAGCAGCACGACGCCGTCGCGGACCTCGACCCGGCGGAAGGTCGCGTAGCGCGCGAAGGCGGTGGACTCCCCGGAGTCCACGTGGACCCCCTCGTCGTCCAGTCGCACCGACAGCACGCGGCCCGCTCGCGCGCCGCGGCGCAGCCAGCGGCGTTGCCGTGCGACGAGACCGGAGATGACAGCGACCGCGCCTGACGCCCGGCCAGGGCGCCCGCCGCCCAGTGACCGGTGCCGCCGGCGCACAGCAGCACCCCGAGACCGAAGCAGCCGCCCGGTAGCATCAGAAGCGCCGGGCCGGAGTCGGTCGTCGCGACCCCCGAGGCCGAGGCCTCACTCGAATCCTCCACCTGGAGCCCTCAGTGCCTCATGCAGTCGTCCGATGGTTCGACGCCGACCGGGGCTTCGGGTTCCTGGCCCCGGACGACGGTGGCGAGGACCTGTTCGTCCATGCCTCCGAGATCGTCACGTCCGGCGGTTCGAAGGTCCTCCGCGAGGGCCAGACCGTCGACTTCGAGGTCGGGGAGGGCAACCGCGGCCCACAGGCGCTCCGCGTCCGCGTGACCGGTGAGTCGGCTCCGGACTCCCCGCTCGGGATCCTGGGCACGGTCGTCTGGTACGAGCCGAGCAAGGGCTACGGCTTCCTCGCCCCCGACAGCGGCGCGGCGCAGATCTTCGTCCACAGCTCAGCCATCGTCACCGGTGGTGTCCTCAGCGAGGGGCAGCGGGTCGCCTTCCTCGTCGGCGAGGGGGAACGCGGCCCCCAGGCCGAGCACCTGCTCCCGCTCGCCTCCGGCGTCGGCGGTCCCGCCACCGTCGACGACGGTGCCGACGGCACCGTCTCCTGGTACGACGAGGGCAAGGGCTTCGGGTTCGTCACCCCCGACTCCGGTGGTGACGACGTCTTCGTCCACGCCCGGGCCCTGGCCGACGGTCTGACTTCCCTGTACGAGGGCGACCGCGTCGCCTACGAGGTGGTCCGCGGTGACCGCGGCCCGCAGGCTCGGGACGTGCACCTGGTCGGCGAAGCGGGCGGCACCGGCGCGCACCCGGTCGCCCCGCGCGAACCGGCCGGCAGGCGCAAGCCGGCCGACGCGCCGGTGCGCGGCGGTGAGGGCGTCGTCGCGCGTTTCGACGCCGAGCGCGGGTTCGGCTTCATCACCCCGGACGCCGGGGGAGCGGACCTCTTCGTGCACATCTCGGTCGTGTCGGGCGCCGCGCCCCTCGAGCAGGGGGATCGGGTCCGCTACAGCGTGCGCCAGAGCGACCGCGGCCCTCAGGCCGACCGCGTCGAGCGCCTCTGACCGGCGCAGGCTCGTCAGGGACCCATCGGCGGCAGTGGCACTGGCCGTGCTCACGTCGATTGGGTGAAGGGCACCTTCATTCGAGCCTATGGGAGAAAGCTGCCCTTCATCGCCGGCCCGATCCTTCACCTCGGCTGGGCAGGCCGCAGCCGGCCTTCCTTCACCCGGCCCGCTTCGCGCCTCGCGAGGCGGTCGGCGGTGCTGCCGCGGGAGCCAGTGCACGGTCGAAGGTGTCGAGCAGTCGGGCGAAGGAATGGTCCAGGTCGTCGGGCAACCCGAAGCCACCGGCGAGTTCGAGGGTGACGAACCCGTGCAGCGCAGCCCGCAGGGCCCGGGTGACGTCGACCATGTCCTTCTCGCCCACCCCGTAGCCGGACAGCACCGCGGCGACCACCTTGAGGACGACCTCGGCGGCGGCGACGTGCTCGACGTCGTCCGCCCGGGGCGCCCGGACGGTGGCGGCGTAGCGGCCGGGGTGCCTGCGGGCGTAGTCGCGGTAGGCGTTCCCGATGGCGGACAGCGCCTGCACGCCCGACCGGCCGAGCGCGGCGTCGGCGAGGGCGTCGGCGAGCTCCCGGGTGGCCAGGGCCGCGACGCCCTGGCGCAACGCGTCCAGGTTCTCGACGTGCTTGTAGAGACTGGGCAGCCGCACGCCGGTGCGCTCGGCGACCGCCGCGAGGGTCAGCCCGTCCCAGCCCAGCTCGTCGGCGACGTCGGCCGCCTCGGCCACGACCTTCGCGCGCGTCAGGCCCGCCCTAGGCACCGGCGCCGACCACCCTGCCGACGAAGGCCACCAGCTCGGGGTTCACGAGCTCCGGGTGCTGCGCCTGCGGGTAGTGCCCGGCGCCCGGGACCATCACGACGCGGGCGTCGAGGCGTTCGGCGATCCACGCGGCTTCTGCGGCCGGGTCGGGGAAGTCCGGGTCCTGGTCGCCCATGACGACCAGCGCGGGAAGCCCGCCGAGCCGGTCGAGCCGTGCCTCGGCCGGGGCGTGGCTGGTCCGGGTCGTTGCCTTGAAAGCGGCGGCGTGGCCCGGCTTTCCCAGCGCTGCCTTGACGGCGGCCAGGTGCTCGGACTGGTCGTCCGGCTGGCGTCCCGGGTAGAGCTTGGGCAGGTAGGACAGCCACGCGCGGGTGGCCCACGGCCCGCTCATCGCGACGCGGAAGGCAAACGCCATCAGAGGATTGATGGGCGCGTTGCGCACGAACGGCCCGATCAGCGCGATGCCGGCGACGAGGTCGGGCTGCTCGGCCGCCGCCCACACGGCCGCTGCGGCACCCATCGAGTTGCCGACGACCACCGCGGGGGCGCCCAGGTGCTCGATCAGCGCCAGGACGTCCTGGCCGGCGGCGACGTCGTCATAGCTGCTGAACGTCGCGTCGCTGTCGCCGTGCCCGCGCAGGTCCATCGTCGCGACCCGGAAGCCGGCGTCGACGAGTGCTGGGACGTTGGCACGGTAGACGCGTCGCAGGTCTCCCATGCCCGGCAGGCAGACGACCAGCGGGCCGTTTCCCTGGACGTCGTAGGCGATCCTTCCGCCATCACGCTGCAGCAGCTGGGTGCGCGTCGCCTGGCTCATGGTCATCCCCCTCGAGTCGGTCCGATGAGAGAAAGCTAATAGCACTAGCCAAGGACGTCAACAGAAGGCTCGAGCGATCACTCTGAGCTAACCGACCTAGCCGACTGGGCGCCGGCGACGGCCTGGTCGAGCGAGGGTGCAGACTGCGCCCGTGCTCTCGCAGACGACCGCCTCGGCGGCAGGGACCTGGTCGCTCGGCGACCTGACCATCAACCGGCTCGGCCTCGGCGCCATGCGCCTGACGGGGACCGCCGCCTTCGACCACGGCACTCCACGCGACCGCGACCAGGCGATCCAGGTGCTGCGCCGGGCCGTCGAGCTCGGCGTGAACCACATCGACACCGCCGCGTTCTACTTCTCCCCGCTGCGCTCGGCGAACGAGCTCATCAACAGCGCGCTCGCGCCCTACCCGGACGACCTCGTGGTCGTCACCAAGGTCGGACCGGGCCGGGACCCGTCGGGGGAGTGGCTGCCGTGGGCGCGCCCGGAGCAGCTGCGCGGGCAGGTCGAGGAGAACCTGCGCCAGCTCGGCCGGGACTGCCTCGACGTGGTGAACCTGCGCACCCTCGGCCGGGGGCCGGTGGCCGAGCACGTGGGCGCGCTCGCGCAGCTGCGCGACGCCGGGCTGCTGCGGCACATCGGCGTCTCCAACGTGACCCTCGAGCAGCTGCGCGAGGCGCAGCATGTCGCCCCGGTCGTGTGCGTGCAGAACCGCTTCGGCGTCGGCGACCGGGAGAGCGAGGACGTCCTGCGCGCCTGCGGCGAGCAGGGGATCGCCTTCGTGCCGTTCTTCTCCGTGGCCGGGCAAGGCGGTGCGACGGGACGGCAGGCCACCGAGGACGCCGCCGTCCTCTCCGTCGCGCGGGCGCACGAGGTGTCTGCGACCCAGGTTCGGATCGCGTGGACCCTGCACCTCGGACAGCACGTGCTCGCGATCCCCGGTACGGGAGATCCGGTGCACCTGGAGGAGAACGTGGCCGCCGCTGCGCTCCAGCTGAGCGACGAGGACCTGGCTGCGCTGGAGGGCGTCAGCGCCGCTCGCTGAGGACCGCCGTCAGCCCTGCGGGCAACCGCAGGACTCGCGGTGGACGAACGTCGGAGCGAGCTGGACGGTCCGCGGCGGTCGGTCGGGTTCCTTCAGGCGGGACAGCAGCAGCTTCGCCGCCTCCGCGCCGATCCTCTCGATCGGCTGCGCGACGACGGTGAGCCGGGGGTGGAACAGGTCCGCCCACTCGAAGTCGTCGAAGCAGACCAGGGCGACGTCGTCGGGGACCGTCAGGCCGAGGTCGTGGAGGGCCGCCATGGCGCCGATGGTCATCCTGTTGTTCGCGGCCACCAGCGCGGTGGGCGGCTCGGGAAGTGCCCGCAGCCGGTGCACGGCGTCGCGCGCCGGCTCGACGTCGCTGGAGCCGGTGATGACCAGTGCGGGGTCGTAGGGGAGCCGGCTGCGCTCGAGCCCGAGGCGATAGCCGGCCAGGCGCTCGTCGGTGGTGGTCAGCCCCTCCTGGCCGCAGATCATCCCGATCCGCCGGTGGCCGATGCCGGCCAGGTGCTCGACGAGCCCGGCGGTGGCGTCCCGGTTCTCCACGCCGATCTGGTCGAACTGCTCGTCGGCCAGCCGGTCGATCAGCACGGTGGGCAGGCCGCGGTCGAGCAGGTAGCGCAGCGCCGGCGGCTCCCGCTCGGCCGAGGGCGCGACGACGTAGCCGTCCACCCGGCGTGCGTGCAGCGAGCGGATGACCCGCAGCTCCTCCACCGGGTCGTCCTTGGTGTCGGCCAGGAGCAGCAGGTAGCCGGCGGCGCTGATCTCGGCCTCGAGCGCGTGCACGAGATCGATGAAGTAGGGGTTGGAGATGGCCGAGATGGCGACCCCGATGGTGAGCGTGCTGGCGGTGGCCAGCGATCTCGCGATGGTGTTGTGCGTGTAGCCGAGCTGGTCGATCACCTCGAGGACCCGCTGCCGGGTCGGCTCGGCCACCGCCCGAGTGCCGTTGAGCACGTGCGACACCGTCGTCGTCGAGACGCCGGCCTCCCGCGCCACGTCGTTCATGGTCGCCACCGCGCCACCTCCTCTCCCCGTTGTCTCGCCCTCGGCGGCTGCGCACCGCGCATTCTCACACGTCCGCCAGCGCAAGATGGGACGACGCAAGCGCTTGCGGCAAGCGCTTGGCTCGGTCTACGGTGACCCAAACCACACGAAGTCGAACCAAGGGTGACGACCGTGGATCTCGAGCAGGACGCCGCAGCGGTGCTGGGCGCGGCCGTGGCCCGGGCCCGGGGGCTGGCCGAGCGCGGGGTCCGGTCCGTGCTCGGCATCGCCGGGCTCCCCGGCGGCGGCAAGTCGACCGTGGCGCAGGAGGTGGTCCGAGAGCTCGGCCCGCTCGCCTGCTACGTGCCGATGGACGGCTTCCACCTCGCCAACACCGAGCTGGTCCGGCTGGGGCGCCGGGAGCGGAAGGGAGCCCCGGACACCTTCGACGTCCACGGCTACCTCGCGTTGCTGCGGCGCCTGCGGGCGCAGGGGCCGGAGGTGGTCTACGCCCCCAGCTTCGACCGGACGGTCGACGAGGCGGTCGCCGGCGCGATCCCGGTTCCCCCCGAGGTGCCCCTCGTGGTGACCGAAGGGAACTACCTGCTGCTCGACGACGGTCCCTGGGCGGGGGTCGCCGCGCTGCTGGACGAGGCGTGGTTCGTCGAGGGCGACGAGAACCTGCGGCTCGAGCAGCTCGTGCGTCGCCACATGGCCTTCGGCATGTCGGCCGGGGCTGCCCGCGCCTGGGCGCTCGGCAGCGACCAGCGCAACGCCGACGTCGTGGCGCCTACCCGATACCGGGCCGACCTGGTGATCGAGCTCCCGCACGTCCCGTCCTGGGCGACCGGCGCCGTGCCACCTCGCGGGCTGCCGGTCGGGGAGCCCGCCCTGGAGGAGGGGGTGCCCACGTCCAACTGAGACGGGGGGCGGCTGGGAGACCTCAGCCCCCACGGGGACGCCACACCATTCGATGCCGCGACCGTCCGGTCGCCGGCGCAGGTGCGGGCGGCGGAGCCGCCGGCGCCGACCACGAAGGGATTGCGCAGTGAGGACGACGACAAGGCCCGGGACGAGCAGGATCACCACTCGACGCACCACCGCGGTGGCCGCCATCGCCGGCGGGGCGGCCTGCGCGCTGGCGCTGGCCGGGTGCGGATCCTCGACGTCGGCGGGAGCTGCCGGCGCCTCCGGCGGCGACAAGCAGGTCGGCGTCACCCTCATCCTCAAGACGCTGAGCAACCCCTACTTCGTGAGCATGCGCAAGGACGCCGAGGCCGAGGCGAAGAAGGACGGCGTGAACCTCACCGTGGCCGCCGGCAAGACCGACGGCGACACCCAGTCGCAGATCAGCGCCATCGACAACGCGATCTCACGTGGTGACAAGGGGATCCTCATCACCACCAACGGAGACTCGGTGAACACCGAGCTGAAGAAGGCCAAGGACGCCGGCCTCTACGTGATCGCGCTGGACACCGTGCCCAACCCGGCGAGCACCGTGGACATCACCTACGCGACGGACAACGAGCAGGCGGGCAAGCTGATCGGCCAGTACGTCGCGACCAAGCTGGCCGGCAAGAAGGCCGTCATCGCCATGCTCGACAACTTCAACGACCAGGTCGTCTCCGTGGACGTCCAGCGCGACCACGGCTTCCTCGAGGGCATGGGGATCGACCCGGGCAGCCCGAGCCAGAACGGCCAGGAGGCCAAGACCGGCAAGTACACCGGCGGGCAGGGCGGCGAGTACCAGGTCGCCTGCCACCAGCCGACCGGCGGCGCGATCCCGGGCGGCAAGACCGCCATGGAGAACTGCCTGTCCGCCAACGGCGACATCAACGTGGTCTACACGATCAACGAGCCGGCTGCGGACGGCGCCCTGCAGGCGCTCGCCAGCGCCGGCAAGAAGGACGTGCTGGTCGTCACCATCGACGGAAGCTGCAAGTACGTCAACGGCCTGGTGAAGGACGGCAAGATCGCCGCCGACGCGGTGCAGTACCCGGGAAAGATGGCCAGCCAGGGCGTGCAGACCATCGCCGAGCTCGCCAAGGGCGGCGCGAAGCCGTCGCTGCCGGGCGGGCAGGACTTCATCAACACCGGGACCGCGCTGGTGACCGCGAACGCGGTGGACGGCGTGGACAGCCAGACGCCGGACAAGGCCGGCCAGGCCTGCTGGGGCTGATCCCCTCGACCCGCCGGGACCCCGGTCGCCGTCACGGGGTCCCGGCGACCCGGCTCGAGTCCGCCGTCGCGTGGCTGGGCCGGCGAAGCACCGGGCCAGCCGAGCAGCTGGCCGCTGAGACGTCGGCCCTCGACGCGGGACGTCCAGTCACCTGACCGCCCGCCGCCGCAGAGCCGGTCGTCGAGCCAACGAGCAGGAAGGCCGCTCACATGTCACAGACTCAGCTAGCCAAGCAACCGTCCGTCGACCCGCTCTTCGAGACCGACAGCTCGCCCGCGGTGCGCATCCACAACGTGCTGCACCGATTCCCAGCACTGAGCCCGCTGCTGGTGCTCCTGCTCGCCTGCGTGGTGTTCGGCATCGCCAGCGACCGGTTCCTGGCTCCGGCCAACCTGTCCATCGTCCTGCAGCAGGCGGCGGTCGTCGGCGCCCTGGCGGTGGGGCAGACCCTGGTCATCCTCACCGCCGGGATCGATCTCTCGGTCGGCGCGATCATGGTGCTGGCCAGCCTGGTGATGGCCAAGCTGGGCAGCGAGAGCGGGATGCCCGGCATCGTCGCGCTCGTGATCGGCTTCGTCGTCGCCGTGGCGGCCGCGTTCGTGAACGGCTTCCTGGTGACCCGCATCAAGCTGCCGCCGTTCATCGTGACCCTGGGCACCCTGAGCATCTTCACCGCGGCGACACTGATCTACGCGCAGGGCGTCACCGTCTCCCTGCAACCGGGCTCCCTGCTCACCTGGACCGGCAGCAGCATCGCGCTGGGCAAGTTCCGCCTCACGGTGGGCGTCATCATGATGCTCGCGCTCTACGCCGGATTCGCCTACGCGCTGAGGATGACCTCCTGGGGACGGCACCTCTACGCGACCGGTGACGACGGGGAGGCGGCCCGGCTGGCCGGCATCCGGACGAGCCGCGTCCTGCTGAGCGCTTACGTCGTGGCGGGCGCCGTCTTCGCCGTCGCCGCGTGGATCCTCGTCGGCCGCATCAACGGCGCCGACCCGAACGCGGGCGTGAACGCCAACCTCGAGAGCATCACCGCGGTGGTGATCGGCGGCACCAGCCTGTTCGGTGGCCGTGGCGCCGTCGTGGGCTCGCTCGTCGGCGCCCTCATCGTGCAGGTCTTCAAGAACGGGCTGGCTCTCGTGGGAGCCGACCCGAACTACCAGGTGCTCGCCGTGGGACTTCTGGTGATCGCCGCGGTGGCCGCCGACCAGTGGATCAGGAGCGTGAAGTCATGACCGGCCCGGTGCTGCAGGCGCGCGGACTCGTCAAGCGGTTCGGGCACGTGGTGGGCCTGGCCGGGGTCGACCTCGAGCTGCACCCGGGGGAGGTGCTGGCGGTCATCGGCGACAACGGCGCCGGCAAGTCCACGCTCATCAAGTGCCTGTCCGGGGCGATGGCGCCCGACGCCGGCGAGATCCTCGTCGAGGGCCGGCCGGTCCAGTTCCGCAGCACGCAAGACGCGCGGCAGGCGGGGATCGAGACGGTGTACCAGAACCTGGCGGTCGCCCCGGCCCTGGACATCGCCAGCAACCTGTTCCTCGCTCGCGAGCAGCGCCGCGCCGGCGTCCTGGGTTCGGTGTTCCGCATGCTCGACACCCGGGGCATGAGGCGCGAGGCGCAGGAGCACATCGACGCCCTCGGCATCACCACGCTGCAGAACATCAACCAGGCGGTCGAAACCCTCTCCGGCGGGCAGCGTCAGGCGGTGGCCGTCGCCCGGGCGGCCGCCTTCGGCGGCAAGGTCGTGATACTCGACGAGCCGACCGCCGCCCTCGGCGTCCGCGAGTCCGGGCAGGTGCTGCGCCTCGTCCGGGACCTGCGCGAGCGCGGTCTCGGCGTGATCCTCATCAGCCACAACATGCCGCACGTGTTC
>JBQCIO010000279.1:0-23453 GCA_051953655.1 Motilibacteraceae bacterium | reverse complement strand
CTGGGGTAACAACCCCGCCCGCCCGTGCCTCGACTCGTGCGAGCATCGCGGGCCTACGGCCGGCCCGGCCCCCTGCGCCGGCGCGGCCGGGCCCGCGCGGCGGCCCGGCGACGGGCACCAGTCCCCGCGACCGTCGGCGAGGTCCCTCTAGACCTCGCCCCGGCGGCCGCGGGAAGGACCCGGCGCGGTGTGCCGACCGGACATCTGCGTTCCCCGCACGACCGGGGCGCCGCCGCTCCTTCCTCTCCAGGCGAAGGGGACCCATGTCCACCGCTGAGAAGTTCGGCCAGATGTTCCTCGCCATCGCGATCTTCGCGGTGGTCTTCGTCGGCATCCTCGTCATCGCCGGCCGCGTGCGCGGTCGCTCAGCCGACTCCGTCCAGGCGGCGTCCTTCGTCGGACCCGCCCTCCTCCTGCTCGCCGTCGGGCTCATCTACCCGGCGCTGCGCACCCTGCTGGAGTCCTTCAAGGACGCGCAGGGCAAGAGCTTCGTCGGCTTCGACAACTACACCAACATCTTCACCAGCGGCGACCTGCAGATCGTGCTGCGCAACACCATCCTGTGGGTCCTCGTCGTGCCGTTCCTGTCCACCGCCATCGGCCTGCTCTACGCGGTGCTCGTCGACCGCGTGCGCGGCGAGGCCCTGGCCAAGGCACTGGTCTTCCTCCCGATGGCCATCTCGTTCGTCGGCGCCTCGATCATCTGGAAGTTCGTCTACGACTTCCGGCCCGCCGGGCGCCCGCAGATCGGCCTGCTCAACGAGATCCTGACCAAGCTCGGGATCGACCCGTACAACTTCATCCTCGAGGCGCCCTGGAACACCTTCTTCCTCATGATCGTCATGATCTGGATCCAGGCCGGTTTCGCGATGACGGTCCTGTCCGCGGCCATCAAGGCGATCCCGGACGACATCGTGGAGGCCGCGCGGCTCGACGGCGTGGGCGGCATCAAGCTCTTCCGCTACGTGACGCTCCCGACCATCCGGCCCGCGGTGGTCGTGGTCCTGACCACGATCGGCATCGCGACGCTGAAGGTGTTCGACATCGTGCGCACGATCACGGGCGGCCAGTTCAACACCAGCGTGGTGGCCAACGAGTTCTACAACCAGAGCTTCCGCTACAACAACAGCGGCCTGGGCGCGGCGCTCGCGGTGCTGCTGTTCATCCTGGTCGTCCCGATCGTCGTCTACAACGTGCGCCAGCTCCGGAAGGCGGATGCCCGATGAGCACGTCCACCCCGAACGTCGTCGACGCCCCCGTCACGGTCGACGCGAAGAAGCCGCAGGCCCCCACCCGGGCCAGGACGGCCCGCAAGGGCCTCACCTCGCCGGTCGCGTCGCTGGTCGCGCTCGTCATCGCCGTGCTGTGGACCACGCCCACGTTCGGCCTGCTCGTCACCAGCTTCCGGTCGCAGCTGGACATCACCCGGTCGGGCTGGTGGAACGTCTTCCAGAACCCGGCCTTCACCCTGGACAACTACAAGGAGGTGCTGGGCGGGAGCAGCAGCAACTCGCTCAGCGGCTACTTCGTCAACTCGATCGTCATCACGATCCCGGCGGTCCTGCTGCCGATCCTGCTGGCCTCGCTGGCCGCCTACAGCTTCGCCTGGATGAAGTGGCGCGGGCGCGACGTGCTCTTCGTCGCCGTCTTCGCCCTGCAGATCGTGCCCCTGCAGGTCACCCTGCTCCCCCTGCTCTCGCTCTACGTCAACCAGCTGCACATCGCCGGCACCTACTGGTCGGTGTGGATCTCGCACACGATCTTCGCGCTCCCGCTGGCCATCTTCCTGCTGCACAACTTCATGAAGGAGATCCCGGGCGAGCTGATGGAGGCCGCGCGGGTGGACGGCGCGGGCCACGTGCGGATCTTCTTCCAGGTGCTGCTGCCGCTCATCACCCCGGCCCTGGCCGCGTTCGGCATCTTCCAGTTCCTCTGGGTGTGGAACGACCTGCTGGTCGGTCTCACCTTCCTCAACTCGCCCGACCTGGCCCCGCTCACGGTCGAGGTGTCGAACCTGTCCGGCACCCTCGGCAACGCCTGGTACCTGCTCTCCGCGGCGGCATTCGTCTCGATCATCGTGCCGCTCGTGGTGTTCCTGGCCCTGCAGAAGTACTTCGTCCGCGGCCTGCTGGCCGGCGGCCTGAAGGGCTGATCCCACAGGGGTCCCCGGTCCGGCTCCCGTCCCGTCGGGCGGGGCCGGACCGGGTGGCCGTTCACCTCCCCCCTCCCCCTCGCACCAGCTCGCCCGCGTGCTCGCCGGCGTGCAGGAAGGCCGTGCCGTGACGAGCATCCGGGAGGTCGCCCAGACCGCCGGGGTCAGCGTGGCCACGGTCTCGCGCGCCCTGCGCGGCCTGCCCCGGGTGTCCGAGGAGACCCGGGTCCGGGTGGAGCAGGCCGCCCGCGACCTCGGCTACGTCGCCTCGGCCAGCGCAGCGAGCCTGGCCAGCGGGCGCACCATGACCGTCGGGGCGATCGTGCCCTTCGTGACCCGCTGGTTCTTCGCGAACGTGGTGCAGGGCGCCGAGGAGGTGCTGCGCGGGGCCGGTTACGACCTGCTGCTCTACAACCTCGGCGGCGACGAGCTGCTGCGCCGGCGGGTCTTCTCCGGCCACCTGCTGGCCAAGCGGGTCGACGCCGTGCTGGTGCTCGGCTCGCTCCCCCTCGAGGCGGTCGAGCTCTCCTCGCTCCGCGGCCTCGGCGGGCCCCTGGCCGTCGTGGGCTTCGCGGCGCCGGGCTACGCCAGCGTGCGGATCGACGACGTCGAGGCGGCGCGCACGGCGACGCAGCACCTGCTCGGGCTGGGGCACCGGCGGATCGCCTTCATCACCGGCAGCCGCCACGACGAGCTGCACTTCACGACCCCGCGGGACCGCCTCGAGGGCTACCGGCACGCGATGGCGGCGGCCGGCGTCCCGGTGCCCCGGCAGGCCGTCGCCCACGGGGACTTCACGGTCGCGAGCGGTCAGGCCGCGGCCCGCCGGCTGCTGACCCGGCCCGAGCGCCCGACCGCGATCTTCGCGGCCTCCGACGAGATGGCCTTCGGCGTCCTGAGCACGGCCCGCACGCTCGGGCTGCGGGTGCCCGAGGACCTGTCGGTGGTCGGCATCGACGACCACGAGATGGCCGAGCTGTTCGAGCTGACCACGGTGGCGCAGCCGGTGCGCGAGCAGGGCCGGCTGGCCGCCCGCCACCTCGTGCAGGCCCTGGCCAGCCCCCGCGGAGCCGTGGTGGACACACCCCAGGTGGTCGTGCCGACGCACCTGGTGGTGCGCGGCACCACCGCGCCCCCCACATCCTGAGGAGTCGTGTCCAGGCCCGAGGCGACGGCCTGACGGCCTTCTCGGGGTGGCACCCGTGGGTCAGGATGGAGCCATGGCGCGCAACGACCGACCCGACGACATCGACGCCCTGCTGGCCGAGGTCGAGCAGTCGCTCTCCGGCGCACCGGCCCCGCAGCGCGGCAAGGCGCCGGCCCGGCGCGAGGAGCCGTCCTCGTCCGGTGGCGCCCTCAGCCGGGCCGCCGTGGCCGGCGCGGTGGCCGCGGTCGGGGTGTTCGTGCTGTTCGGGCTGCTCCCGTTCCTCGGCGCCACCAGCGGCGCGGCCGGGGCCGTCCTCGGCGCCGCCGTCACCGCGCTGGTGCTCGGCCTCCTGCACCGCCGTCGCTAACCGACACCCGGCGCGGACAACCGGCGGGCCGTCGGCGGGCAACCGGCGGGCGAGTGCGGACGAGTGGGACGGGGCGGCGGCGGGCAGAGGTCCACTCGTGGCAGGGTTCTCCCCCGTGGGTCTGTTCACCGTGGCCGAGGCGCGGGCCGAGCTGGTCGAGCTGATGCCGGTCCTCGAGCAGATCGTCGCGCTGCGCGCCGACGCCACCGAGCTGTCCGCCGCGCTGAACGGCGGGCCGAGCACCTCGCTGGGCGGGCGCCCGGAGCTGAAGTTCGCCCAGGCCCGGCTGGACGAGCTGCTCGCCGAGGTCCAGGCCACCGGCGCCGAGCTCAAGGGCATCGCCCCGCTGCTGGTCGACTTCCCCAGCGAGCTCGACGGCCGGCCGGTGGACCTGTGCTGGCTCGAGGGCGACGAGGACCTGTGCTGGTACCACCGCACCGACCTCGGCTTCGCCGGCCGCCGCCGCCTGCCCGACTGAGCGCCCTCACTGCCCCGTCATCGCTGCCCCGTCATCGCTGCCCCGCCGCCGTCCCCACCGCGTAGAAGGCCACGGCGGCCGCCGCAGCCACGTTGAGCGAGTCCACCCCGGCCGCCATCGGGATGCGCACGCGCAGATCGGCGTCGCGCAGGGTGGCCGGGCGCAGACCCGGTCCCTCCGCGCCCAGCACCAGGGCGCAGCGGTCGACGTCGGCCGGGGCCAGCCGGTCCAGCGGCACGGCGTCCTCGGCCGGCGTGAGCGCGAGCACCCGCAGCCCCGCCTCCCGCAGCAGCTCGCGGTCCCGGGGCCAGCGCTCGAAGCGGGCCCACGGCACGCTGAAGACCGCCCCCATGGACACCTTGACCGAGCGCCGGTAGAGCGGGTCGGCCGTGCGCGGGGTGAGCAGCACGGCGTCGACGCCGAGCGCCGCCGCGCCGCGGAAGATGGCTCCCACGTTGGTGTGGTCGTTGACGTCCTCCAGCACGGCGACCCGCCGGGAGCCCGCCAGCAGCGCGCCGACGTCGGGCAGCGGCCGGCGCCCCATCGAGGCCAGCGCGCCCCGGTGCACCGGGTAGCCGGTCACCTGCTCGAGGAGCCCGGTGGACGCCAGGTAGACCGGAGCCCCGCAGCGGGCGGCGACATCAGTCATCGCCGGCAGCCACTTGTCCGACAGCAGCATCGAGCGCATCGGGTAGCCGGCCGCGACCGCGCGGCGGATCACCTTCTCGCCCTCAGCCAGGAACAGCCCCTCGGCCGGTTCGCGCCGGGAGCGCAGCTCGACGTCGGTGAGTCCCACGTAGTCGCGCAGCCGGGGGTCGGCCGGGTCGTCCACGACCACCGGTGCGACGTCGACGACGGGGTCGGGACCGGCAGCGCTCACGCCGTCATCCTCTCGCGCAGCCGGCGCGGGCTCGTCGCCGGCGGGCCTCGACGGGCCTCGACGCGGGCCTCGAGCTGCCGCGTGGGCCGGGCACCCCGTCCTGTCGGACCCCACCCCTAACGTGCCAGGCATGTCCACGCCCCCGCCCCGCCCGCTGCTCGAGCGCACCCGTCCGGCGCGCTGGGGGGCTGCCGTGCTGCTGGTGCTGCTGGGCACCGCCGCGGCGGGCCTGGGCTGGCTGAGGGTGTGCACGTCCGGCGGCTGCCGGCCGCCGCAGGCCGGCGACGTCGTCGTGCTGGGCTGGCTCGCTCTGGTGGTCCTGCTGCTCGCCCCCGACCTGTCCGAGGCCTCCGTCGCCGGGCTGCTCACGCTGAAGTCCCGCCTGGGCGCCCAGGAGGACGCGATCGATGCCCTGTCCGCGCGCCTGGCCGCGGTCCAGACCCAGCTGCAGACCCAGCTGCAGACCCAGCTCTCCACCAGCTCGGCCGTGGCCGGGGGTGCGGTCGTCACGGTCGTGAGCGGCACGGCCACCGGCGCCTGGGCCCGGCCGGACCCGGCCGGACTGCCGCCCGACGTCCTCCACGCCAGCCGCTACCTCGCCGGCGAGCTGCTCATGGCCCACCTCGGAGACCTCGGCAGCGGTGCGCTGGAGGCCGCCAACCTGCGCCTCTACCTGCCCGGGGAGGACGGGCTGCTCCTTCCGGTGCTCGACCCGCCGCGCCAGCACTACGACGACGACGTCTGGCGGCCGGGGCAGGGCGCCGTGGGTCGCGCCTGGTCCTCCGGCGCGCTGGTCGCGGTCACGGGTGGGCAGGTCCAGGCCGACGTCGCCGACCTGCCCGAGCGGCGCCGCTCCCGCTACGCCGCGCTGCGCCAGGTCGTGGCGGTCCCGGTGCTCGCCCGCGACGGCACCCCGGTCGGCGTGCTCAGCGCCTCCAGCCGGGACGCGGATCCCGACCTGCTCGGCCCCGACGTCGGCGACGAGCTGGTGGCCGCCGCCGAGGTGGCCGCCCGGGTCCTGGTCGACCTGCTCGGCTGGGCCGCGGACGCGCCGTCCGCCCTCGGCTCCCCGACCGACGGGCCCGCCGTCGCCGCGTCCACCCTCACCCCGCCCCGAAGCCACGCGCCCAGCAGACCGATCACCAGCAGACCTGCCACCACCAGCCCAGCCACCACCAACCCAGCCACCACCAACCCAGCCGGCTCCGCAGCCACCAGGAGGACCCCATGAACGGACCGAATGGACCGTACGGACCGTCTCGCTCGGCCGGCAGCACCGGTCGTCCGGGTCGCTCGGCGCTGCAGGGCGGCGGACCGCTCAGCGGTGAGGACCGCGCCGGGGCGGTGGCCCGCACCTACGCCCGTGGCTCCCGCCGCCTGCAGCTGACCGAGAGCCAGCTGCGCTACATCGCCCGCCAGGAGTCCGCCGGCCGGCGGCAGGGACGTCCCACCCCGGCTCGGTAGGCACCGGCCCAGCAGGCATCGGCCTGTCAGGTGGCGGCCCGGTCGGCCGCCGATGACCACCTCAGGCGAGCAGCCGGACCACCGCGACCAGGCCGACCACCGCGACCAGGCCGCGCAGCACCGGCGGCGGCAGGCGGCGGCCCACCCGCGCCCCCAGCCAGCCGCCGGCGACCGAGCCGAGGGCGATCAGGAGGGCCTCCGTCCAGCGCACGTCGGCGACCAGCACGAACAGCACGCCGGCCACCAGGTTCACCAGGCCGGCCAGCACGTTCTTGGCCGCGTTCACCCGCTGCAGGTCGTGGTCGACCAGCGTGCCGAGCAGCGCGATGAGGAGGACACCCTGGGCCGCCCCGAAGTAGCCGCCGTAGACGCCGGCGGCCAGCACCCCGGCCCGCACGCCCCATCCGTAGGGCCGCAGCCCACCGCGGCGGCCGGCCACCCAGCGGGCGATGCGCGGCTGCAGCAGGACCAGCAGCACCCCGAGCAGCACCAGCACCGGCACGACCGCGTCGAAGACGCTGCTGGGCAGCGTGAGCAGGAGCAGGCCCCCGGTCAGGGCGCCGACCAGCGAGAAGACCCCCAGGTCCAGCAGTCGCGGTCGCTGGCCGGACAGCTCGCGCCGGTAGCCGATCACCGCGGTGACCGAGCCGGGCACCAGGCCGACGGTGTTGGTCACGTTGGCCGCCACCGGCGGCAGCCCCACGGCCAGCAGCGTGGGGACGGTGATGAGCGTGCCGGAGCCGACGACGGCGTTGATGGTGCCGGCCGCCACGCCGGCGAGCACCACCCCCAGGGCCTGCAGCAGCGTCACGGTCCGGTCACCACGCCGACCACGCTATCGACCGGCCGACCCGGGCTGCGCAACGCGCGCGGCTGGTCGGGCGCGGCTGGTCGGCCGCCACCGCGGACCGCACCCGGTCAGCCGCGGCTGGGCACCGCGCCGCGCGGGCGCAGGTCGACCTCGCCCACCCCGCCCTGCTCGCGCAGCGAGCGCTCGATGTCCTCCAGGCTGCGGCCCTTCGTCTCCGGCAGCCGTCGGGCCAGCACGAACAGCCCGATGACGCCGAAGCCGGCGTAGAGCCAGAACAGCCCGGTCGGGGTGAGCAACGAGATCGTGGTGAGGACGCTCAGGGAGATGGCGAAGTCCAGCGTCCAGTGCGTCACCGTGCCGCAGGCGGCGGCCTTGCCGCGCACCGCGGTGGGGAAGACCTCGCTGTTCACCAGCCAGATGGCCAGGCCCAGGCTGCCGGCGAAGGCGGCGATGTAGACGCACAGGCCGACCACGAGCAGCACCCCGGTCAGCCCCTGCTGGTCCGGCAGCAGGTAGAGCGCGCCGAGGAAGAGCAGCGCCGCCACCACCGCCACGATGCCGCCCAGCAGCAGCGGGCGACGCCCCACGCGGTCCACCAGCAGTAGCGCGACCACGGTCACCAGCACGTTGATCGCCCCGATGCCGACCGAGGCGAGGATGGCCGCCGAGCTGCCGAAGCCGGCCTGCTCGAGGATGGTCGGCGCGTAATAGATGACCGCGTTCACGCCCACCAGCTGGTTGGTGGCCGCCACGGCCACGCCGAGCACCAGAGCCGGGCGCAGCGCGGGGCGCAGCAGGTCCCGGTAGGACAGCTGCTGCTCGGCCTCGGCCTGCGCCTGGATGTCGCGGACCTCCTCGTCCACCTCCGCCGGACCGCGCGTGCGGGCCAGCGCCGCCCGGGCCTCCTCCTCCCGGCCGCGGGCGAGCAGCCAGCGCGGGCTCTCGGTCAGGCGCAGCAGCCCGAGCAGCATGACGACGGCCGGGACCGCGGCCAGCCCGAGCATCCAGCGCCACCCCTGGACCGGCGCGAAGGCGTAGCCGACCAGGTAGGACACGAGGATCCCGACGGTGATCATCAGCTGGTTCATCGACACGAGCCGGCCGCGGGTCTCGCGCGGGGCGATCTCGGCGATGTAGCCGGGCACGACCACCGACGAGGTGCCGATCGCCGTGCCGAGCACGAACCGGGCCAGTACCAGCACCGACACGCCGGGCGCCACGGCGCACACCAGCGCACCGGTGGCGAACACCGCGGCGGCCGCCTGCAGCGTGCGGCGGCGGCCCACGGCGTCGACGACGACCCCGCCCACCAGCACGCCCACGATGGCCCCGAGCAGCAGCGAGGCGACGACCACCTGCTCCAGGAGGCGGGAGAGCCCGAACGCGGGCTTGAGGTAGAGCAGGGCGGCACCGATGACGCCGGTGTCGTAGCCGAAGAGGAAGCCGCCGAGCGCCGCCACCGTCGCCGTGCCCAGCAGCGCCCGGGAGCGGCTCCGGCTGGAGACGCCGCTGCCGGTCCCTGACGTCGTCGCTGCGGACATGGCGCCTCCCGGTGCCCTCGCAGGCCGGCACCCCCGCGCCGGCCAGGCAGGGAGCGCACTACCCGTCCGGGCAGGCGCCAACCGCGTCCTACGGCGCGTCGTCGCCGCGGGTGGCCTCCTGGTCGCGCAGCGCGTCCAGGTCGGCGAGCCGGTCGAGCCCGCGCACCGCCTGCACCATGCGGTGGTTGCGCTCGAACGCGGGCCGGTGCCGGTCCAGGAAGGCCCAGTAGCCGGCGGTGAACGGGCAGGCCTGCTCCCCCACCCGGACGGTGGGCTTGTACCGGCAGCCGCGGCACAGGTCGCTCATCCGGTTGATGTAGGAGCCGCCGGCGGCATAGGGCTTGGTCGCCATCGTGCCGCCGTCGGCGTGCTGGCTCATGCCGACCACGTTGGGCACCATGACCCAGTCGTAGCCGTCCACGAAGCTGCGGTGGAACCAGTCGGTCACCGCCTGCGGGTCGTAGCCGCGCTGCAGGGCCCAGTTGCCCAGCACCATCAGGCGCGGGATGTGGTGCACCCACCCGGTGTCGCGCAGGTCGCGCAGCACGGTGGACAGGCAGCGGGCCTGCACCGCGTCGGCGTCGAGCTCGGTGAACCAGCGCGGCAGCGGGTTCGTCGCCCCCAGCGCGTTGCGCCGCCGGTAGTCCTCGCCCAGGTACCAGTAGAGGTGCCAGACGTAGTCCCGCCAGCCGACCAGCTGGCGGACGTAGCCCTCCACCGACGCCAGCGGGGCGTCGCCGGCCCGGTACGCGGCCTCGGCCCGCTCGGCGCACTCCAGCGGGTGCAGCAGCCCCAGGTTCATCGGCGCCGAGAGCAGCGAGTGCGACATGGCCCAGTCCGCGGCGAGCATCGCGTCCTCGTAGGGCCCGAAGGTGGGCAGCCGGTCCACCACGAAGTGCTCGAGCGCGGCCACCGCCTCGGCCCGGGTGGCGGCGAAGCGGCGTGGGCCGTCCACGCCGACGAAGGTCACGTCGCCCTCGCGCTCCCAGCGGTCCAGGTCGGCGCGGACCTGCTCGTCGACGTCGTCCTCCTGCGGCCACCACGGCTCGGGCACCGGCAGCGTCCGCGCGCCCTTGGGCGGTGGCTGGCGGTTCTCGGCGTCGAGGTTCCAGGTGCCGCCCGCCGGCTCCTCGCCGTCCATCAGCAGCCCGTGCCGGCGCCGGGCCTCGCGGTAGAAGTCCTCCATCAGCAGGCGCCGGTGGCCGCGCCCGTCGGCCCAGCGCCGGAAGTCCTCCCGGGAGGTCGCGAACCCCCGCGGCGGCAGCACCGCCAGCCGCCCCTCGTCGGACAGCCGGCGGACGAACCGGTCCGCGGCCCAGGACGTCGGGGCGCACACCGACAGCCCGTCGGAGACCGAGCGAGGCAGCCCGTCCAGGGCCTCGCGGTAGGTGCGGGCCTGCACGAGCACGGCGCGGTCGCCCAGCTCGCGGGCCCGGTGGCGCAGCGCGGAGAGGACCAGGTGCGCCTTCTGCCGGTGGAAGCGGCGGCGGGCGAACACCGACCGCGCCTCGACCAGCAGCACCGGCTCGTCGGCCGGCACGTCGTCGGTGAACGCGGGGCCGAGCTGGTCGGCGAACAGCCAGCGGGTCACCGCCACACCCTCGGCCACCCGGCCCCGCCGCGCACCTCGAGGCCGGCACCGCGTGCCCGCGCGCGGTCAAGACGGCCCGACCGGGCGCCGACGACTCCTGCATGGGAGCGCGCTCGGCAGGCCGGCGCGGCGGTCGCGCGCGGGCGGTCGCCGTGCTGCTGCCGGTCGCCCTGGCCGCCGGCGCGCTGGCCGGTCCGGTCCCGCTGGCGCGCGCGGAGTCGGCCGACCAGGCCCGGCGCGCGGCGCAGCAGGCAGCCGCGCAGGTCGACGCGCTGTCCCCGCAGCTGCGGGCCGCGGTGGCCGCCTACGACGTCGCCCTGGACGGGCTGGCCCGCAGCACCTCGCGGGCGCTCAGCGCCGGGGCGGAGGCGGACGACGCCCGCCGCTCGTTGGACAGCGCGCAGGCCGCGCACCGCGCGCAGGTCCGCGCCCTCTACATGTCCGGCGGCACGGCGGGGCTCGCGGTCACCGTGCTGGAGGCCCGGTCGCCGCACGACCTGCTGCTGCGGCTGTCCTCGGTGCAGCGGGTGGTGGCCGGCGGTGACGACCGGGTGCAGCAGGCCGCGGAGCAGGTGGCGGCGCTGAGCGCGGCGGCCACCGGGACCACCCGCGCCGCGGTCGGCCAGGTGACCACCGCCCGCGACGTCGAGGAGCAGTACGCGCGGCTGCAGGCCCTGCTGGCCGCGGCCCAGGCCCGGCTGGACCAGCTCTCCGCCCGGGCCCGCTCGCTGGAGGAGGCCGAGCGGGCGGCCGCCGAGCTGCGCGCGGCCCAGCTGGCCGCCGACCGCTCGATGATGGACCGGGCCGCCCGCGCGCGGGCCGCGCTGCCGCCGTCGGCCTACCGCGCGCTCTACCAGGCCGCGGCGCCCACCTGCCCCGGCCTGCCGTGGACGGTCCTGTCCGCCATCGGCCAGGTGGAGTCCGGGCACGGCCGCAACCCCGGGGTGTCCTCGGCCGGCGCCGTCGGCCCGATGCAGTTCCTGCCGGCCACCTTCGCCCGCTACGCCGTCGACGGCGACCACGACGGCCGGGCCGACATCCTCTCCCCCGCCGACGCGATCTTCACCGCCGCCCGCTACCTGTGCGCCAACGGCGGCGGCTCACCGGCCGGCCTGCCCGGCGCCCTCTGGCACTACAACCACGCCCAGTGGTACGTCGTCATGGTGCTGCGCATCGCCGCCCAGCTCGACCCGGCGTCGGTGGCCGGGGTGCCCGACCCGACCACGCCCGGTCTGCTCCCCGGCACCTGACCCGCGCGCCCGCCCCGCGGATCGTGATGCTCGTCGCACCCTGCTGAGCGTGAACATGCATCAAGATCCGCGGGAACCGGCCGCGCTCCGTCAGGCGTCGTAGCTCTCCGGGCGGTCGGGCGGGAGCGGAGCGGTCACCGGCGCCTGCTCGACGATCTCCTCCACGCTCGCCGCGTCGACGTGCGGCACCTCCACGTGCTCGACCTCGACCGGCGGCGCCTGCACCAGCGGCTCGGGGGCGGGACGTCGCCGGGGCCCGGTCCCGTTGGGCTGGGCCCCGTTCGATGCGGCCTCGCCCGCCGCCCCGGTCACGTTGCCCAGCACCCCGCCGAGGCCCTTGAGCGCCTCGCCGAGCTCGCTGGGCACGATCCACAGTTTGTTCGAGGAGCCCTGGGCGATCTGCGGCAGGGTCTGCAGGTACTGGTAGGCCAGCAGCTTGGGGTCGGGGTCGCCGGCGTGGATGGCGTCGAAGACCTTCTGGATGGCCTGCGCCTCGCCGTCGGCGCGCAGGATGGCTGCCTGCGCCTCGCCCTCGGCCCGCAGGATGGCGGCCTGCTTCTCACCCTCGGCGGTGAGCACCTGGCTCTGCTTGACGCCCTCGGCGGTGAGGATGGTCGCGCGCCGGTCGCGCTCGGCGCGCATCTGCTTCTCCATCGAGTCGCGCACCGACGGCGGCGGCTCGATCGCCTTGATCTCCACCCGGTTCACCCGGATGCCCCACTTGCCGGTGGCCTCGTCGAGCACGCCGCGCAGCTGGGCGTTGATGTGGTCGCGGGAGGTGAGCGTCTGCTCCAGGTTGAGGTTGCCGACCACGTTGCGCAGCGTGGTGACGGTGAGCTGCTCGACGCCCTGGATGTAGTTGGCGATCTCGTAGGAGGCCGCCTTCGCGTCGGTCACCTGGAAGTAGATGACCGTGTCGATGCCCACCACGAGGTTGTCCTCGGTGATGACCGGCTGCGGCGGGAACGAGACGACCTGCTCGCGCAGGTCCAGCAGCGGCCGGAGCCGGTCGACGAACGGCACCAGCACGGTGAGCCCGGGGTTGAGGGTGCGGTGGTAGCGCCCGAGCCGCTCCACGATGCCGGCGCGGGCCTGCGGGATGATCCGGACGGTGCGCGCGAGCGTGACCAGCACGATGAGCACGATCGCGACGGCGACGACGAGGGTGACGATCTGCCCGTCGGACAACTCAGGGCCTCGATTCGTAGACGAGAGCGGTGGCGCCGTCGATCTCGACGACGTCGACGGTGGCGCCCGGCTCGATGGCCGCGCCGGGCAGGTAGCTGCGGGCCGACCACACCTCGCCGGCGAGCTTGATCCGCCCGCCGTGCTCGTCGACCCGCTCCAGGACCAGTGCGCTGCGCCCGACCAGGCCGGCGACGCCGCTGCGCAGCTCGGCCCGAGAGCCCTTGAGGTGGCGCAGGGCGATGGGCCGCACGGCCCCGAGCATCCCGACCGCGGCGGCCGCGGCCACGAGGACCTGCACGACGACGGCGTCGGTGACCACGGCGGTGAGCGCGCCGGCCAGCGCGCCGACGGCGAGCATGATGAAGATCAGGTCGAGGGTGAGGATCTCCACCCCGGCCAGCACCAGCGCCGCGACGAGCCAGATCAGCCAGTCGTAGCCCCCGTCCATACCGTCAACCTACGACGCGGACGCACCCTTCGGGGGGACCGAACGGTCACGACACGGAGTCGGAGCAGCGGTCCCTCAGGGACGAGCCGAGGGCGGGCTCAGACCGCGCGCGCCGCCCACCGCCGGCCGCGCCGCTCCAGCTCCAGGGGGATGCCGAAGCACGCGGCCAGCGAGGCCGCGGTGAGCTGCTCGTCGATCGGCCCGCGGGCCACCACCTGGCCGCCGCGCAGCAGCAGCACGTGGGTGAAGCCCTCGGGGACCTCCTCGACGTGGTGGGTCACCAGCACCATCGCCGGGGCGGCGGCGTCGGCGGCCAGCGCACCCAGCCGGCGCACCAGGTCCTCCCGCCCGCCCAGGTCCAGCCCGGCGGCCGGTTCGTCGAGCAGCATGAGCTCGGGGTCGGTCATCAGCGCCCGGGCGATCTGCACCCGCTTGCGCTCGCCCTCGGACAGCGTGCCGAAGCGCCGCTCCGCCAGGGCACCGACGCCGAGGGCGTCCAGCAGGGCGGTGGCGCGGGCGTGGTCGAGGTCGTCGTAGGCCTCCCGCCAGCGGCCCATCACGGCGTACGAGGCGGTGACGACGACGTCGCGCACCAGCTCCCCGCGCGGCAGCCGCTCGGCCAGCGCCGCGCTGGACAGGCCCACCCGGGGCCGCAGCTCGAAGACGTCGACCAGGCCGAGCTGCTCGCCGAGCACCCAGGCGCTGCCCGTGGACGGGTGCATGAGGGTGGCGGCGATCTGCAGCAGCGTGGTCTTGCCGGCGCCGTTGGGCCCGAGCAGCACCCAGCGCTCGCCCTCCCGGACCGACCAGTCGATCGAGTCCAGCAGGGTGGAGCCGTCACGGACCACGCTGACGCCCTCGAGCCGCAGCACCTCCTCCGCCGAGCGGGCGCCGATCGGGGCCGGGGGCACGGCCTGCGGCGCGGGCGGCTGCGGGAGGGGGGTGGTGGCGGGCTGCGTGGGGCTGCTCACGACGGGCCAACCTACGCCAGCCCTCGTCGGCGGAGCCGACGGCGGGGCCGAGGCGGAGCCGACGGCGGGGCCGACGGCGGGGCCGAGGCGGAGCCGCCGGCGGGGCCGCTCGGCCGCTCCGGGCGCACCGCGGCGCCACCTCCTACCCTGACCGGGTGCCACCCGAGCCCGACGCCCTGCTCGCCGCTGCCCGCGCCGCACGGCTGACCGTCCCCCGGTCCGCCCGCCTGGTCGCCTGGGGCAACGCGCTGCTGGCCGGCCCCGCGTCGTCGAACGCGTCGTCGTCCGGGTCGTCGCCCGCGCCGTCGAGCGGCCGGTCGCCGGTCGGGGCGCTGTCGCTGGACGAGGCCGCCGACGCCGTCGTCGGCGACGACGTGCGTCACCGGGTGGTCGGCCTGCCCGGCGAGGACGGCGAGGTGTCGCTGCCGCTGGCGCTGGGCCGGCTGCGCGCGATGGGCGTGCGCGCCCTGCACCTGGCCCTTCCGGTGCCCGGCGACCCCTTCGGGCTGGCCGGGCCGCCGGCGTTCACCGAGGCGGCGGTGGAGGCCGGCGAGGCCGTGGTCGCCACCGGCGCGGCCACCGGGCCGGCGGCGTGGGGGCTGCTGCCCGCGGTCACCGCGCTCGGGTCCTCCGGCACGGTGGTGCTGTGGTCGGTGACCGAGGTCGCTCCCCCGCGCACCGGCGACACCCCGTCGCTGGCCGAGGCCGAGCGGGCCCTGGCGGTGGCGGTGCGCGAAGCCACCGAGGAGCTATCGTCGCTCGACGTCTCCCGCGCCGACCCGGCGGCCCTCATGGTGCTGCGCGCCGTCAGCGAGGACGGCGCCGGCGAGAACACCCTGCCGCCGGGCACCTCCGGCCGCGCCGAGCGGGTGCTGGCCCAGGCCCGGCGCACCCTGGTGCTGGCCGACCTCGCCCGCCGCGGCGACGGCGGCGCGCTCACCGCGACGGCCGCCGACGCGCGCTCCCGCGCCCTCGACCCGCTCGAGCGCGCCGCCCGCCGGGCCATGGCCGCCGCCTGCCAGGTGCTGCTGGAGCCCAGCCGACCCTGACCTCGGGGGCGTCCCCGGCCCCGTTCGGAACGATCACGTCCCCGTGATCGATCCATGCTTCCCGCGGCAGATCTGTCGCGGGAAGCATGAAAGGATCGCGCCCCCGTGATCGTCCGGGCGACGTTCCCGGTCACAGCACCGAGCGGTAGACCTCCATGGTCCGGTCGGCGATCGCCGCCCAGGAGAAGTGCTCGACGGCGCGACGCCGGCCGGCCAGGCCCATCGCGCGGGCCCGGTCGCGGTCCTCGACCAGCTCGGTGAGGCGCGCGGCGAGGGAGCCCACGAAGCGGTCCGGGTCCAGCGGGGTGCCCGAGCCGTCGGCGGCCTGCTCGATGGGCACCAGCAGGCCGGTCTCGCCGTCGGCGACCACCTCGGGGATGCCGCCGGTGGCCGTGGCCACCACCGGCACCTCGCAGGCCATCGCCTCGAGGTTCACGATGCCCATCGGCTCGTAGACCGAGGGGCAGGCGAACACCGTGGCGTGCGTGAGCACCTGCACCACCTCGGCCTTGGGCAGCATCTGCTCCACCCACACCACGCCGGAGCGCTCGGCGCGCAGCTCGGCCACCAGGCCCTGCACCTCGGCGGCGATCTCCGGGGTGTCCGGCGCCCCGGCCAGCAGCACCAGCTGCACCCCGGCCGGCAGCGAGCGGGCGGCACGCAGCAGGTACGGCAGCCCCTTCTGCCGGGTGATCCGGCCGACGAACACCACGCTCGGCGCGTCCGGGTCCACTCCGATCCGCTGTAGGACGTCGGTGCCGGGGTCGGGCCGGTACTGCTCGGTGTCGATGCCGTTGTGCACCACCGCCACCCGCGCCGGGTCGACGCCGGGGTAGGCGGCCAGCACGTCGCGGCGCATCCCGTCCGAGACCGCGACGACGGCGTCGGCGGACTCCAGCGCCTGCCGCTCGCACCACGAGGACAGCGCGTACCCGCCGCCCAGCTGCTCGGCCTTCCACGGCCGCAGCGGCTCGAGCGAGTGGGTGGTCACGACGTGCGGCACGCCGTGCAGCAGCTTGGCGACGTGGCCGGCCAGGTTGGCGTACCAGGTGTGGCTGTGCACGACGTCGGCCCCGGCGCAGGCGGCGGCCATCTCGAGGTCCACGCCCATGGTCTGCAGCGCCGCGTTGGCGCCCTGCAGCCCGGCCGGGACGCCGAAGGCGGTCACCCCCGCCTCCTCGCGCGGCGCGCCGAAGCAGTGCACCCGCACGTCGGCCAGCCGGTGCAGGTCCCGGGCCAGGTACTCCACATGGACGCCGGCCCCGCCGTAGACCTCCGGCGGGTACTCACGGGTCAGCAGGTCGACGCGCAGCTCGGTCACGGCCGTCAACCTAGGGCACCGCACCCGGCTGGGTCAGCCCTCCGGCGGGTGCGTGCTGCAACTCGAAGTGCGGACAGTGTCTGGAACTCCCCGCGCCGGATCAGTAGCGTCCACCCGTGGCTTCCAAAAAGGTGCTCGCGATCGTCCTGGCCGGCGGCGAGGGGAAGCGGCTCATGCCGCTCACGGCGGACCGGGCCAAACCGGCGGTGCCCTTCGGCGGCATCTACCGCCTCGTCGACTTCGTGCTGTCCAACCTGGTCAACAGCGGCTATCTCAAGATCGTCGTGCTGACCCAGTACAAGAACCACAGCCTGGACCGGCACATCTCGAAGACGTGGCGCATGTCCACGCTGCTGGGCAACTACGTCACGCCGGTGCCCGCGCAGCAGCGGCTCGGCCCCTACTGGTTCGCCGGCTCGGCCGACGCCATCTACCAGAGCCTCAACCTGGTCAACGACGAACGGCCCGAGCACGTCATCGTCTTCGGCGCGGACCACATCTACCGGATGGACGCCCGGCAGATGCTCGAGCAGCACATCGCCTCCGGCGCCGGGGTCACCGTGGCCGCCATCCGCCAGCCGCTGAGCATGGCCGACCAGTTCGGCGTCATCGAGGTGGGCGCGGAGAACCGGCGGATCGCGGCGTTCCGGGAGAAGCCCAAGGACGCCATCGGGCTGCCCGACGCGCCGGACCAGATCTACGCCTCGATGGGCAACTACATCTTCCGCACCGACGCGCTCATCGACGCCGTCACCCGGGACGCGCAGGACGAGGGCAGCAAGCACGACCTCGGCGGCAACATCATCCCGTTCTTCGTCGACCGCGGCGACGCCGAGGTCTACGACTTCCAGGACAACGAGGTGCCCGGCTCCACCCCGCGCGACCGCGGCTACTGGCGCGACGTCGGCACCCTCGACGCCTTCTACGAGGCGCACATGGACCTCATCTCGGTCCACCCGGTGTTCAACCTCTACAACTACGAGTGGCCCATCTACACCCTCGACGAGCCGCTGCCCCCAGCCAAGTTCGTGCACGGCTGGCAGGGCCGGGTGGGCCGCGCGGTCAGCTCGATGGTGTCCTCCGGCGCGGTCGTGTCCGGCGCGCTGGTGGAGAACTCCGTGCTCTCGCCACGGGTCCACGTGCACTCCTGGGCCCACGTCGACGGCTCGGTGCTGATGGACGGCGTCGACGTCGGCCGGCACGCCGTGGTCCGCAACGCCATCATCGACAAGAACGTGGTGATCCCCGAGGGCGCGCAGATCGGGGTGGACCTCGAGCGCGACCGCGAGCGGTTCACGGTGAGCGAGGGCGGCATCGTGGTCATCGGCAAGGGGCAGAAGGTCGACCCCTGACGAGCACGTGACCGCCCTCCCGTGACCCCTCGCCCGTGACCGAGGACCGGACGGCCCGGTCCGGTCCCGCCGCGCGCAGGTAACCTGCGCGCATGGCCGCGAGGACCCTGCTCGTCACCCTCAGCGGGCGCGACCGGCCGGGCGTCACCTCGGCGCTGCTGGCCGCCATGAGCGGGCACCGCGACGTCGAGGTCGTCGACGTCGAGCAGGTCGTCATCCGCGGCCACCTCGTGCTCGGCGTGCTGGTCACCACGGGGCGGGACGAGTCCGGGCTGGTGCGCAGCGTCCGGGACACCGCCGCGCGGCTCGGTCTCGCGGTCGAGGTCGCCACCGGCGAGGACGACGACGACACCCGGCGCCGGCACCGCAGCCACGTCACCGTGCTCGGCATGCCGCTGCGCCCGGACGCGCTGGCCGCGATGGCCGGGCGGATCGCTGACCTCGGCGGCAACATCGACCGAATCGTGCGGCTGGCCCGCCGGCCCGTCACCGGCATCGAGCTCGAGGTGTGCGGGGTCCCCAGCGAGGTGCTGCGCCCGGCGCTGGCCGCCGAGGCGGCGCGCCAGCAGGTCGACGTCGCGGTGCAGCGGGCCGGCCTGGCGCGGCGGGCCAAGCGGCTGGTGGTCATGGACGTCGACTCCACGCTCATCCAGGGCGAGGTGATCGAGCTGCTCGCCGCGCACGCGGGCTGCGGTGCCGAGGTCGCCCGGGTCACCGAGGCCGCCATGCGCGGCGAGCTGGACTTCGCCGAGTCGCTGCGGGCCCGGGTGGCGCTGCTGGAGGGGCTGCCGGCCACCGCCGTCGACGAGGTGCGCCGCGAGGTGCAGCTCACCCCCGGCGCCCGCACCCTGGTGCGCACCCTCAAGCGGCTGGGCTACGAGGTGGCCATCGTCTCCGGCGGGTTCACCCAGGTCACCGACCAGCTGGTGGCCGACCTGGGCATCGACTACTCGGCGGCCAACGTGCTCGAGGTCGTCGACGGCCGGCTCACCGGGAAGGTGGTCGGCGAGGTGGTGGACCGCGCAGGCAAGGCCGCCGCCCTCGAGCGGTTCGCCGCGCAGGCCGGCGTCCCGGTCTCGCAGACGGTGGCGATCGGCGACGGCGCCAACGACCTGGACATGCTGGCCCGCGCCGGGCTGGGCGTGGCGTTCAACGCCAAGCCGGTGGTGCGCGCCGCGGCCGACGCCGCCGTCAACGTGCCCTACCTCGACGCGATCCTCTACCTGCTCGGCATCACCCGCGACGAGGTCGAGGCCGCCGACGCCGAGAGCGACGCGCCGCTGGAGCCGTCCGGGCGGGCCTGAGCGCTCCCCCCCTGGTCCGTCCCGCCCCAGTTCTCCGCTTCCCGCCGTGGATTCACGGCGGGAGGCGAGCAAGGGTCACGTGAACGTGACCGTCGGCACCGGGCCGGCAGGCGTTGCGCCCGACGTCAGCCGCGCGGCACCTCGAAGGACTCCAGCCGGCAGCCGGCAGTGGTCCACGAGTCCCACGGGCTGTCGGAGACCAGGGTGACCAGACCCGCGGTGGGCAGCTTCTCGGCCAGGGCGGCCAGCGCCTTGGTCGGGCCGGAGCCGGCCAGGTTGAGGGCGAGGTCCTGCAGACCGGGGTTGTGCCCGACGACGAGCAGGCGGCTCAGCGTGGGAGGCGTGGCCCGGAGCAGGCCGAGCAGCGCGCGGGCGCTGGCCAGGTAGACGTCGGGCTCGTAGCGGACGATCGCCCCGTCTCCCCCGCCGGCCTCCAGCGCCCGCTCCACCGGGGCCCAGGTGGCCCGGGCCCGCGCCGCCGACGAGCACAGCACCAGCTCGGGCGCCGGGCCGGCCGCGAGGACCTTCGCGACCGCTCCGGCGTCGCGCTCCCCGCGCTCGGCCAGCGGCCGGTCGTGGTCGGGCACGCCCTCGGGATAGTCGGACTTCGCGTGCCGGAGCAGGACCAGCGTGGGCATGGGAGGCAGCCTGCCAGACGGACGGCCTGCAGCGATCACCCCCGGCGCCACGGGCCGCGGGCGGCCCGGCATCGGCTCACCCGGATGGAGCACCGGCGACCTCCTGCGCCGCACGCCATGATCCGGCTACGCTGCGTGAACACGGAGGGGAGGCACGGGGTGACCAGGGTGACCAAGCGTGAGGGCCGGCACGGCGCCGCGGCGACCCGTGGGCCGCTGCTCGCCGCGCTCGCCGGCGCAGCGGCGCTCGCCCTCTCCGGGTGCGCCGGGAGCACCAGCACCGCCCTGGTCGGCGCCCAGCCCGTCCCCGCGCAGCCGGTGTCGGCCACCGCGGCGTCCGGAGGGCTGCGGGTCGACGTCACCGTCGAGCCGGCCGTCGTGCACGCCGGGCACCCGGCCACCCTGACCGTCCGCTGGCGCGACGACGACGGCCTGCTGCTCGGCACCCTGCAGGAGTGGGGCGACGGCGTGGGCGCCGGCTCGCAGGTGCCGCTGGAGAGGTGCTCCGGGGTGCGCCCGGGCCAGGGCACCGACCGCCCGGCCCACACCTGGGCCACCCCCGGCACCTACACCGTGCACGTGCAGGTGAGCACCGCGGCGTGCGCCGGCCCGCAGGAGAGCGTCGACCTCACCCTGCCGGTCACCGTCCTGCCCTAGCCCCCCGTGATCGTGACGGGCTGGTGACCGGATCCGGTCGCCAGCCCTTCGCGATCACACCCCAAGGTGGGCGGTCAGGCGCCCATCGCGTGCGCGCCGCCGTCCACGTGCACGATCTCGCCGCTGGTGGCCGGGAACCAGTCCGACAGCAGCGCCACCGCGGCCCGCGCCGCCGGCTCGGCGTCGTTGACGTCCCAGCCCAGCGGCGCGCGGGTCTCCCAGATGGTGGAGAGCTCGTCGAAGCCGGGGATGCTCTTGGCCGCGGTGGTCCGCAGCGGGCCGGCCGAGACGAGGTTGACCCGGACGCCGGCCGAGCCGAGGTCGCGAGCCAGGTAGCGGGCGGTGGACTCGAAGGCGGCCTTGGCCACACCCATCCAGTCGTACTTGGGCCAGGCCACCGCGGCGTCGAAGTCGAGCCCGACCACCGCGGCCCGCTCGCCGAACAGCGGGCGCGCGGCCACGGTGAGCGACTTGAGCGAGTAGGCCGAGACGTGCACCGCGGTGGCGACGTCCTCCCACGGCGTCTCCAGGAACCGGCCGCCCAGCGCCGACTCGGGGGCGAAGCCGATCGAGTGCAGCACCCCGTCCAGACCGTCGACGTGCTCGCGCACCCGGTCCGGCAGCGCGGCGAGGTCGTCGCTGCTGGTGACGTCGAGCTCGACGACGGGGGCGGGCTGCGGGAGCCGGCGGGCGATGGTCTGCGTGATCTTCAGCCCGCGCCCGAACCCGGAGAGCACCACCGAGGCGCCCTCCTGCTGCGCGATCCGCGCCACCTGGAAGGCGATCGAGCTCTCCATGAGCACGCCGGTGACCAGCACGCGCTTGCCCTCGAGGATCCCCACGGTCTCGTTCTCCTACGGTCTGTCGGTCCTACGCTCTGTCGGAAGAACTGCTGCTCGTCGGAGCAGAACGCCTGGGCTCAGTGGCCCATGCCCAGCCCGCCGTCCACCGGGATGACCGCGCCGCTGATGTAGCCGGCCTCCTCGGAGGCGATGAAGCGGACGACGCCGGCGACCTCGTCGGCGGCGGCGAACCGGCCGGCCGGGATGGCCGCCTTGTAGGCCTCCTGCCGCTCGGCCGGCAGCGCGGCGGTCATGTCGGTCTCGACGAAGCCGGGGGCGACGACGTTGGCCGTGATGCCGCGCCCGCCCAGCTCGCGGGTGAGCGAGCGCGCCAGGCCCACGAGGGCAGCCTTGCTGGCGCCGTAGTTGGTCTGCCCGGGCGCGCCGTAGAGCCCGACCACCGAGCCCACGAGCACGATCCGCCCGCGCTTGAGCCGCAGCATCCCCTTGGAGGCCCGGCGGGCCACCCGGAACGCGCCGCCGAGGTTGGTGTTGACGACCGTCTCGTACTCGTCGTCGGACATCCGCAGGAGCAGCTGGTCGGCGGTCACGCCGGCGTTGGCGACCGCGACCTCGACCGGCCCGTGCGCCGCCTCGGCCTCGGCGAAGGCGGCCTCCACCGACGCGGTGTCGGTGACGTCGCAGCGGACCGCGAGCACGCCCTCGGGCAGCTTCTCCGGGGGGGCCGAGCGGTAGGTGACGGCCACCAAGTCGCCCGCCTGCGCGAACGCGGTGGCGATGGCGAGGCCGATGCCCCGGTTGCCCCCGGTGACCAGCACGCTCCTGCCCACGTCGACGTCCTCCTCGCGGCCTGCGTCCAGCGGTGACGGCCGGGTCGAGCCCGCGGCCGAGCAGCGAACCTATCCGGCTACCGACCGGTAAGGCGATCGGCCCCGGATGGCCCTACCGTGCGGTGACGTGAGAGCGATCCAGATCACCGAGTTCGGGGGCCCCGAGGTCCTCACCCTGACCGACCTTCCCGCACCGGAGCCGGTCCCCGGCCACGTGCTGGTCCAGGTCTCGAGCGCCGGCGTGAACTACGCCGACACGCACCAGACCGAGGACACCTACCTGGCCAAGCAGACCCTGCCGATGGTGCCCGGCTCGGAGGTGGTCGGCACCGACCCGGACGGGCGGCGGGTGGCCGGCTTCGCCACCTCCGGCGGCTACGCCGAGCAGGCCCTGGTCCCTACGGCGATGGCCTTCCACGTCCCCGACGGGGTGTCGGACGGCGAGGCGCTGGCGCTGCTGGTCCAGGGCACCACCGCCTGGCACCTGCTGCGCACCAGCACCCACCTCGCGCCCGGCGAGACGGTGGTCGTGCACGCCGCGGCCGGCGGCGTGGGCACCATCGCGGTGCAGCTGGCCAGGGTCTGGGGGGCCGGCCGGGTCATCGGCGTCGCCTCCAGCCCGGAGAAGCGGGCGCTGGCCGAGCAGCTCGGTGCGGACGCGACCGTCGACGCCGGCGCCGAGGACCTCAAGGCGGCGCTGGAGGAGGCCAACGGCGGCCGCAAGGTCGACGTCGTGCTGGAGATGGTCGGCGGGGAGACCTTCGACGCCTCGCTGGCCGCGCTCGCGCCGTTCGGCCGCCTGGCCACGTTCGGCATGGCCTCCCGCCGCCCGGCCCGCCCCGTCGCCCCCGGCGAGCTGATGGGCCGCAGCCGCACGGTGGCCGGCTTCTGGCTGGCGCACTGCTTCAGCCGGCCGGAGATGCTGGCCGGCCCGATGACCGAGCTGATGCAGATGGTGGCCGAGGGCCGGCTCAAGGCCGTCGTCGGCGGCACCTGGCCGCTGGCGCAGGCCGCCGAGGCCCACCGCGCCCTGCTCGGCCGCGGCAGCACCGGCAAGCTCGTGCTGGACTGCCGGGCCTGACGGCCGGGCCTGACGGCCGGGCCTGACGGTCTGACCCGTCACGCCCGTCGGGGGGGGGGGGGGGCACGGGAAAAAAAGCCAGGGCGGAGGGGGCCACGACCCCCCACCAACACCCCACCCCCCCCGGGCC
>JBQCIO010000278.1:0-8205 GCA_051953655.1 Motilibacteraceae bacterium | reverse complement strand
AGCGGCCCGGTGCGGCGGGCCTGCACCTCCACCCGCGCCACCGGGGCGGTGAGCACCGCGGCCGTCCCCTGCTGGACCAGCACCGGTGCCGGGCGGACGGCGTCGCCCGGGTCGCCCCCCGGGCAGCCGCCCGCCCAGCCGGTGTAGCCGGCGGCGGCCGGGAACAGCCCGTGCGCCACCAGCGGCAGGGTGCCGTCGGGCGGGAACACGCGGGTGTGGTCGGCGGTGGAGAAGGCGGTGTTCACCAGCGTCCAGCTCAGATCATTGGGTGCCGGATGCCCTGGGTCGGTGTCGGGGACCAGCTGCAGGTCGCCGGCCTGGTCGTACTGCAGCTGCACCACGGCCGTCTGCGACGCCGTCACCGACGTCGAGACCGCCGGGGTCGGCTGCCCCTGCGGGTCGACCCATCCGGGCTCGTCCAACGACGCGGTGTAGGTGCCGGGCGGCACGAAGGCGAAGACCGCGCACCCGTCGGCGGTGGTCAGCTGCGTGGTGCCCGGGCCCGCCGTGGTGCCCGCGCTCATGGTGACCGGCGTGCCGGCCGCCGGGGCGCCGTCGCGGTCGACCACCTGCACGGCCAGGCTGCCGGTGGCCCGGTCCGCCTCCCCGATGCTCGGGGTGATCAGCGTGTCCCCGGCCACCGGGTGCATCGACCCCATGCCGGTCCACGACACCTCGACGTGCACCCGCAGGAAGCTCGGGTTGCCCGGGCTCGTGCACTCGGTGCCGGAGGCGTCGCGGGCCACGAACGCGGCGTCGCGCACCACGGTGAACGTGGTGGCCCCGACGGTGCGGATGGTGGTCGTGCGCCCCGGCGTCACCGTGACGGCGCCCTGGGCGCGCGCCTCGTCGACGACGGCGGCGACCACCTGGCCGGCGACCACCCGCTGCCGGGCGGTGCGGACCATCGTGGCCGTGGACAGCAGCAACGACAGCAGTGCGGCGGCCAGGATCGAGAAGACGACCAGGGACACGAGCACCTCGATGAGGGTCGTGCCGCTGTCGTCCTCACGAACCTGCCCCCGAGGCAGGACCGTGCGCACGTGACCCCCGAGGTCGACGACGACGACTTTCGACGTACCTCGTGGTCTTCGACCGCTGCGGCCAGCACGCTTGAGCCGTGGGTACTAGACCGGGCGGGTGAACCTGGGCCGGGAGGTGTAACGCCGCGGACCTGCGTCCTGGGTCGGCTCCGGGCGCTCCCGGCCCCGGCCGCAGCGGCCGGTACCATGGCCGCATGTCCTGCACCGCGCCCTGACCGGCGGCCGCCTCCGCCCGCCGTCCGAGCCTTCCTGCAGGAGACCCATGATCACCGCCACCGACGTCGAGCTGCGCGCCGGCGCCCGCGTCCTGCTGTCCGGCGCGTCCTTCCGGGTGGCCGCGGGCGACCGCGTCGGTCTGGTCGGGCGCAACGGCGCCGGAAAGACCACCCTCACCCGCTGCCTGGCCGGGGAGGCCCAGCCGCTGGCCGGCACCATCACCCGCTCCGGCGAGATCGGCTACCTCCCGCAGGACCCGCGCACCGGCGACCTCGACGTGCTGGCCCGCGACCGCATCCTCTCCGCCCGCGGACTGGACGAGGTGGTCCGGCGGATGCGCGAGACCGAGGGCCAGATGGCCTCGGTGGACCCGGAGACCCACGAGCGGGCGATGAACCGCTACGCCCGGCTGGAGGCCGAGTTCCTCTCCCGCGGCGGCTACGCGACCGAGTCCGAGGCGGCCACCATCTCCTCCAGCCTGGGCCTGCCCGAGCGGGTGCTCGAGCAGCCGCTGCGCACCCTGTCCGGCGGCCAGCGCCGCCGGGTGGAGCTGGCCCGCATCCTGTTCTCCGGCGCCGAGACGCTGCTGCTGGACGAGCCGACCAACCACCTCGACGCCGACAGCATCATCTGGCTGCGCGACTACCTCACCGCCTACAAGGGCGGCTTCATCGTGATCAGCCACGACGTCGACCTGGTCGAGAAGTGCGTCAACCGCGTCTTCTACCTGGACGCGAACCGCTCGGTCATCGACGTCTACAACGTCGGCTGGAAGGCGTACCTCCAGCAGCGCGAGCAGGACGAGCGGCGCCGGCACCGCGAGCGGCAGAACGCCGAGAAGAAGGCCGCCGCGCTGCTGAGCCAGGCGGACAAGATGCGCGCCAAGGCCACCAAGACCGTCGCCGCGCAGAACATGGCCCGCCGCGCCGAGCGGCTGCTGTCCGGCCTGGAGGAGGTGCGGGCCAAGGACAAGGTGGCCAAGCTGCGCTTCCCCGAGCCGGCGCCCTGCGGCAAGACCCCGCTCACCGCGGAGGGCCTGTCCAAGTCCTACGGCTCGCTGGAGATCTTCACCGACGTCGACCTCGCGGTCGACAAGGGCAGCAAGGTCGTCGTGCTCGGCCTCAACGGTGCCGGCAAGACCACCCTGCTGCGCCTGCTGTCCGGCATCGAGACGCCGGACACCGGCCAGGTCGTGCCCGGGCACGGGCTCAAGCTGGGCTACTACGCCCAGGAGCACGAGACCCTCGACCCCGAGCGGACCGTGCTGGAGAACATGCGCACCGCCGCGCCGGACCTGCCCGAGCTCGAGGTGCGCAAGGTGCTCGGCTCGTTCCTGTTCTCCGGCGACGACGTCGACAAGCCGGCCGGCGTGCTCTCCGGCGGCGAGAAGACCCGGCTGGCCCTGGCCACCCTGGTCGTCTCCAGCGCCAACGTGCTGCTGCTGGACGAGCCCACGAACAACCTCGACCCGGCCAGCCGGGAGGAGGTCCTCGCCGCGCTGCGCACCTACGCCGGCGCGGTGGTGCTGGTGACGCACGACGAGGGCGCGGTCGAGGCGCTCGACCCGGAGCGGGTGGTGCTGCTGCCCGACGGCGTCGAGGACCTGTGGAGCGTCGGGTACCGCGAGCTGGTGTCGCTGGCCTGAGGCCGGCTCGGCGCGGTCTGAGGAAATTTCTCGAGCCCGGCTGCATCCGGCCGCGGGGTCCGGCCGGAAGGAGTGGGTGAGTGGCGGCCGTCGCCACCGCCCCCGCTTCCTGGGGGACTCGAGAGGAGATGCCCCTCATGCAGGCTGTGCGACCCCTCCTGAAGACCGCTGCCGCAGCCGGAGCGCTCGGCCTGGCCACCGCCGGTCTCCTCGCGGCTCCGGCGCAGGCCGCCGACGACGCCACCGTGACCGTGATCCACGGCGTGGCGCTGCCGGCCGCGGCCGACGTCGCGGTCTGGGCCGGTTCGGACAAGCTGATCCCGGACCTGAAGTTCAAGGACATCAAGACCCTGACGGTCCCGGCCGGCACCTACGACCTCTACGTCACCGCCGCGGACGCGACCGACACCAGCAAGGCGATCATCTCCGCCAAGGGCGTCGCGGTCCCCGGTGGCGCGAACGCGACCGTGGTCGCCAACGAGGCCGGCGGCAACCCGAACCTGAAGGTGTTCGTCAACGACACCAAGGCCACCGGCGAGGGCATGGCCCGCGTCACCGCCCGGCACACCGCCAACGCCCCGGCCGTCGACGTGCTGGTGAACGGGCAGAAGACCTTCACGGGCCTCGAGCCGCTGGCCGAGAAGGGGGCCGAGGTGCCCGCGGGCTCCTACGACGTGTCGGTGCAGGCCGGCGGGGCCGACGTCGCAGGGCTGTCGGCCCAGGGTCTCGAGCTCGCCGCGGGCACGGCGTACTACGCCTACGCCGTCGGCGACGCGGACAACGGCTACTCGCTGCTCCTGCAGACCATCGAGGTCGGCAACGGCAGCGCCATGCCGTCGGGCGTCCCGGCCGGCGACGGCTCGAGCGCGCCGACCCCGTGGGGCGCCTACCTGCTCGTCGGCGCCGGCGCCGCGGTGGCCGCGGGCTCGGGCTTCAAGCTGGTGCGGACCCGCCGGTAGCAACGGGTGATCGACCGCCGGCACGTGGAGACCTCACGATGACGCCCACCGGGGACGTCTCCCGGCCCTCCCCGCGCGGCCACCGCCGCGCGGGGAGGGCTCCCGGCACGGGCCGGCGCGGCGCGCGCGGGGCCCTGCTGGGGCTCGGTGCGGGGGCGCTCCTGCTCGGCGCGGGCGCGTGGACGTGGGCGGCTCCGAGCGAGGGACCGGTGGCGGACGAGGGACGGGTCCCGACCGCGTCCGCCACCACCCCCGCGACCCCGGCGCCGGCGGTCACCCCGCTGGTCAGCCCGTCGGCCGGGGCGGCGCAGCCCGCTGCACCGCCGCCCACCGCGCTGCCCACCCTCACCGCCGCGGCCACCTCGTTCGTCCCGACCCGGCTGCAGATCCCGGCCATCGACGTCGACAGCCGGGTGACGCCGGTGAGCGTGACCGACGGTGAGCTCGGCGTGCCGGAGAACCCGGCCGTGCTGGGCTGGTGGCGGGGCGGGGCGCGGCCCGGCAGCGGGCTCGGGACGGTCGTCGTCGACGGGCACGTGGACAGCAAGACGTACGGGACGGGGCCGCTCTACCGCGCCCCGCGCCTCAAGATCGGCGACACCGCCACCGTGAGCGGCGCCGACGGGCAGCGCCGCACCTACCGGGTGGCGGCGCTGCGGACCTACCTCAAGGCGACCCTCCCCGCACCGGAGATCTTCACCCAGAGCGGTCCGGAGCGGCTGGTCGTCGTCACCTGCGGCGGGGAGTACCACCGCGGCCGGGGCGGGTGGGACAGCAACGTCGTCGTCTACCTCGAGCCGACCCGCTGAGCGCCCTGCTGAGCAGGCCCCCTGACGCGTGCTGAGCCGGCCGGCCGTTCTCGGGTGGCCGGACCGGCCCGGTGGGCGGATCATGGGGGCCGGAGGCGTGTACCAGCACCCGACCAGCACCACGAGCAGCCACGACGAGCAGCCACCACGAGCAGCAGGGAGAAGGGCGTGCCCGAGAACCTCAAGAAGGGTGCACGGGTCACCGGCACCGACCGCAACAAGCTGGCCACCGACCTGAAGAAGAAGTACGCCGGCGGCGCGAGCATCCGGTCCCTGGCCGAGGAGACCGGCCGCTCCTACGGGTTCGTGCACCGGATCCTCACCGAGTCCGGCACCGAGCTGCGCGGCCGGGGTGGCGCCACCCGGGGCAAGAAGGTCAGCTGACTCGGGTCCGCCTGACCAGAGCCACACCGACCAGAGCCGGACCGACAGGGCTCGACCGACAGACCTCGCCAGGGGCGGGCACGGTTCGCCGTGCCCGCCCCTCGCGCGTCCGGACCCGTCGGTCGGTGGCCTCGGCTAGCGTCGCGGGGAGACGCGAGCGGGAGGGTGGGCACGATGGCAGGGGCAGAGGCAGAGATGGGGTCGGCGGAGCTCGGCGAGCAGGACAGCCGCTGGGGCGCGTGGGTGGACGGGCCGCAGGCGGCCGTCCGGCTGCTGGTCGACGGCCCGGTGGCCACCGTGACGCTGGACCGCCCGGCCCGGCGCAACTCGCAGCTGCCGGGCACCTGGCACGCCCTGGCCCGGGTGGAGGAGCTGCTGCCGGCCGGCACGCGCATCGTCGTGGTGCGCGGTGAGGGGCCCTCGTTCTCGGCCGGGCTGGACCGCTCGATGTTCGCCGGGGAAGGACCTGAGGGCGGCCGTGGCGGCCTGGTCGGCATGGCCGAGCTGCCCGCCGACGAGGTGGACGCCACCATCGCCGGCTACCAGCGGGGGTTCACCTGGTGGTCCGCACGCCCCGACATCGTGAGCATCGCCGCGGTGCAGGGGCACGCCGTGGGCGCCGGCTTCCAGCTGGCCCTGGCCTGCGACCTGCGGGTGCTCGCCGACGACGCCCAGCTGGCCATGCGCGAGACGAGCCTGGGCATCGTGCCGGACCTGGCCGGCACCGGCCCGCTGGTGGACCTGGTCGGCTACCCCCGCGCCCTGGAGATCTGCGCGACCGGCCGGTGGGTGGACGCCGCCGAGGCCGAGCGGCTGGGCCTGGCCGAGCTGGTCGTCCCGCGCGACCGGCTGGAGGCGACGGTCGCGCAGGTGGCGGCCGCGCTGATGGCCGCCCCGCACGGCGCGGTCACCGAGACCAAGGCGCTGCTGGCCGGCGCCTCCCACCGCACCCGGGAGCAGCAGCTGGCCACCGAGCGGACGCACCAGGCCCGGCGGATCGCCGACCTCGCCGGCGGTCGCCCCTGACCGCACCGGTCGGCGCCGACGACGGGCGGGCCGGGCTGGTCCGCCGGCGCTGGTTCCGCCCTCGGCGGACAGGACGGTCCCCGGGGAAGCAGCCCGGCACTCCGGGCGTTCGGCCCGGGAGCAGGAACAGCCCGCGCGAACCCGCCGCGGGCAGGAGGGAGGCCGCCGCAGTGGCGCACCAGAACTGGCAGATGCTGCGGTCCTACCGCCGCGACGACGACGTCCTCAAGCAGCGGCTCTCCCGCGGCACCATCCGCCGCATCCTCGCCTTCGCCCGGCCCTACCGCCGCGAGCTGGCGATCTTCCTGACCCTCGTGGTGTTCGACGCCGCGATCGTGGTGGCCCAGCCGCTGCTGTTCAAGCGGATCATCGACGAGGGCGTGCTCAAGGGCGACCGCGGCGTCGTCGTCTCGGTGTCCCTCGGGATCGCGCTGCTCGCGCTGGTGGACGCCGGTCTCACCCTGGCCAACCGCTGGTACTCCTCCCGGATCGGCGAGGGCCTCATCTACGACCTGCGCACGCGCGTCTTCGACCACGTGCAGCGGATGCCGGTCGCGTTCTTCACCCGCACCCAGACCGGCTCGCTGGTCAGCCGGCTCAACAGCGACGTCATCGGGGCCCAGCAGGCGTTCACCTCCACGCTCTCGCAGGTCGTCTCCAACGTGGTCAGCCTGGTGCTGGTGCTGGCCGCCATGCTGTTCCTGTCCTGGCAGGTCACCCTGGTGGCGCTGCTGCTGCTGCCGGTGTTCGTCGTCCCCGCGCGTCTGGTGGGCCGCCGGCTGGCCGTCATCACCCGCGAGTCGATGCAGCTGAACGCCGCCATGAGCCAGACCATGACCGAGCGGTTCAACGTGGCCGGCGCGCTGCTGGTCAAGATCTTCGGCCGGCTGCCGGAGGAGACCGAGCAGTTCAGCGCCAAGGCCTCCCGGGTCCGCGACATCGGCATCACCTCGGCGATGTACAGCCGGGTGTTCTTCACCGCGCTCACGCTCGTCGCGGCGCTGGCCACCGCGGTCGTCTACGGCGTCGGCGGCCTGCTGGCCATCTCCGGCTCGTTCGCGGTCGGCACCCTGGTGGCGCTCACCGCGCTGCTCGGCCGGCTCTACGGCCCGCTCACCGCCCTGTCCAACGTGCACGTGGACGTCATGACCGCGCTGGTCAGCTTCGAGCGGGTCTTCGAGGTGCTCGACCTGCCGCCGATGGTCGACGACAGGCCCGGCGCCACGCCGCTCGAGCCCGGTGCGGCCACCGTGGAGTTCGACGACGTCCGCTTCCGCTACCCGACCGCCGACGAGGTCTCGCTGGCCTCGCTGGAGTCGGTGGCGGTGCTGGACAACACCCCGTCCACCCAGGTGCTCGACGGGGTCAGCTTCCAGGTGGCGGCCGGCCAGACGGTCGCGCTGGTGGGGCCCTCCGGCGCCGGCAAGACCACCATCACCAGCCTGGTCTCCCGGCTCTACGACGTCACCGGCGGAGCGGTCCGGGTGGGCGGTCGCGACGTGCGCGAGGTGACCCTGGAGTCGCTGCACGACGCCGTCGGCGTGGTCACCCAGGACGCCCACATGTTCCACGACACGATCCGCGCCAACCTGCTCTACGCCCACCCCGGCGCCACCGAGGCGCAGCTGGTGGCGGCCTGCCAGGCGGCGCAGATCTGGGAGCTGGTGCGGTCGCTGCCCGACGGCCTGGACACCGTGGTCGGCGACCGCGGCTACCGGCTCTCCGGCGGGGAGAAGCAGCGCCTGGCCATCGCCCGGCTGCTGCTCAAGGCCCCGCAGATCGTGGTGCTGGACGAGGCGACCGCGCACCTGGACTCCGAGTCCGAGAAGCTCGTGCAGGAGGCGCTGCGCACCGCCCTGGAGCACCGCACCGCGCTGGTCATCGCCCACCGGCTCAGCACCGTGCGCGAGGCCGACCAGATCCTCGTGATCTCCGGCGGCCGGGTCGTCGAACGCGGGCGGCACGAGGAGCTGCTCGCCCACGGCGGCGTCTACGCCGACCTCTACCGCACGCAGTTCGAGGGGCAGGCGCGCGCCGAGCAGGAGGACGCCGTCGTCTGAGCGGCCGCCCGCAATATCCCGCTACGTCCGAAGGGTTGGCACCTATAGGTGCCGACCCTTCGG
>JBQCIO010000277.1:0-4604 GCA_051953655.1 Motilibacteraceae bacterium | reverse complement strand
CGCCGGCCCGCAGCACCCGCTGGTCGAGCACCAGCACACCGCCCTCGCCGAGCGCGCCCATGGCGAGCTCGGGCTGCCAGGGCACGCCGAGCTTGCGGACCACGATCACGTCCAGAGGCGCCCCGAGCGCGCGGGCCACCTCGGCCGCCACCGGCACGCCGCCCCGCGGCAGACCGAGCACCACGACGTCGTCGCCGCGCCCGGGACCGTGCGGCAGCGTGAGCAGGTGGTCGGCCAGCCTGCGGCCGGCGTCGGTGCGGTCCCGGAAGGGCCGGCCGCGCACGAGCCGGCCCTGGAAGAGGTGGTCGGCCAAGCCAGGGTCGGGCGGGTCGGAGGCTGGCGGCTCCGGGGCGCGGCCGCCCGGTACGGGCAGCGGTCGCGGCGGTGGGTCGTGGACGGGCATGGGTAGGTCTCCCTGGAGCATCGACACCGGCCGGCCGGCTAGCGGCCCGGCTGGTCGGCCGGCACGACGAGCCCGTAGTGGCCGTCGTAGCGGTGGTAGAGGACGGCGCCCCTCGGTGCGGACCCGCCGCCGGTCGACCAGCGGAAGAAGACGAAGGGCTGGCCGGCCAGCTCCAGGTGCTCGGTGGCCCGCTCGAGGTCCAGGGCCGGCGCGGGTTGCTCCTCGCGCAGCAGCGCCACCGCGCACGGCCGGGTGGGGGCCGGCGCGGACGGCGGGTCGAGCAGGGCCAGCCGGTAGGCGGGCGGGTCGGCGCGACTGAGCAGGGCGTCCTGTCCGGACTCGAGGTCGGTGAACAGGTGGAAGTCGTCGTCGAGCATCTCCATGCTGAAGGCGGCCTCGTCCGGCGTCTCGACCGGCAGGGCGAAGCTCTTGTGCTTGAGCAGGCGGCGTTCCTCCGGCGGCCGCGGGAACCAGTCGGCTCGCTCGGTCGGCTGGGCGCCGTGGCGCCACTCGCCCGGCCGCCACTGCTTGGGAAGAGTCCGCGGCACCCCGCCGCGCAGCGACTCCCAGTCCGGCAGCAGCCGCTCCAGCCGGTCGCGCAGCCGCGCGTCGAGGGCGTCGACGGCTTCCCGCACGCTCTGGGCGCTCGCGTGCGCGCGCAGCGGGCGGCCGTCGACGTCGAGCTGGGCCCGCGCACCGTGGGGCCGGAGCACGGCCCGGTCGTGCGACACGGTCAGCCGGACCCGGGCGTAGAGCACCGGGCGGCCGATCCGCTGGCCCAGCGCGGCCACCTTGTCCCGGGCGTAGTCGCGGTCGACCGCGGCGACGTCGTCGGGCGCCTCCACCTGCACCTCGAGCACCGGCCGGACGTCCGGTCTGGCCCTGGTGGCCATCGCGCCACCTCCTTCACGCCGCAGACGGGCCGGGCAGCACCGGGTCGTCGGCGCCTCTCGTGCCTGCCTACGTCCCCGGTCCGTGGGGAGGCAGGGCCCAAGGGCCCGTCCGGTCACTAGCGCCAGCCCGTGCGGGTAACGGGGGTGGAGGAGACCGAACGCACGGAAGGAGCAGCCGATGGCATCGCACGGCACGACGTGGAAGCCGCACACCGAGCATGGCTCTGCGCAGGGGGCGCAGCGCGACGACCTGCCCGACGAGGTCTTCGCCTTCCCGGACAAGCGCAAGGAGCCGCTCACCGACGCCCGGCACGTGCGCACCGCCCTGGCCCGGTTCGACCAGGTGCAGGGGGTGTCGGAGAAGGAGCGGGACGCGGCGTTCGCGAACATCCGCAAGGCGGCCGAGCACTACGGCGTCGACGTGGCGGAGAAGGACTGGCGCCAGCTGGGGAAGAAGCCGCACACCTCCAACCCGGCCCACTGAGGTCGAGGCGCTGAGGTCGAGGCGCCGAGGTCGAGGCGCTGGGGTCGAGGGGCTGAGGGCTCGCCCGGAGCTCAGGCAGCGGACAGGGTCAGACGGCGCGCACCGCCGGCGCGGCGCCGAGCTCGGCCTCGCGCACGGTCACCAGGGCGATGGTCCAGACCCGGCTGCCGCGGCGCAGCCGCACCCATCCGCCGGGGACGTCGAGGTGGTCCACGCAGCCCCAGCTCACCAGCCGCCCGGAGGCGCCGAACAGCGACACCGGTTCTCCGGTCTCGGCGGCGACCAGGAGGGTCTGCCGTGCACTCGTCGTCATGCTGGCAGCCTGGCATCGATCCGGGCGGAGCGGACCATCCGGAAGTACCGATCGACGTAGTGCATGCGGCCCGGCCCGGTCGGTGACCCTGGTCCCGTCCGTCTGGTCGGCTCGGGTCGATCCGGGTCAGTCCGTGACCGCCGCCGCAGGCTTGGGCACGCCCACCGGGTTCGGGAACGGCATCACCTCCGCGGCGGCCGCCGTGAGCGGCTCGAGCAGCGCGGCCAGCCGCGCGGTCCGCTCCTCGCCCAGGGTGCGCCACGGGCCGGCCGCGAGCTCGTCGGTGCGCGCCTCGAGCTCCTCGTGCGCGGCGTGGCCGGCCGGGGTGAGGCCGTCGGCGTCCAGCCAGCCGCGCTGGCGCAGCCGGTGCACGCCGGCCTGCCACTCCTCGTCGGTCCAGCCGCGGGCCGGCTGCAGCAGCTCCCGGTCGCCGTGCCGGGCGGCCCGCCAGACCAGCGACTCGACCCCGTCGACGCCGGCGGCGGCCAGCAGCGCCACGTGGCCGTCGCCGCGGTGCTCGCGCAGCACCGTGGTGGCGTGCCAGAGCCGGCCCGGGGCGTCGTCGGGCAGCGGGAGCTCGGCGTTGGCCGCGGCCAGCGGCCGGCCGGCCACGACCAGACCGTCCAGCGCGGCCCCCGCGAGGTCGGCGGCCTCGGCCAGGTGCGCCGCGGGGACGTCGGCCAGCAGCGGGGCCAGCGCGGCGCGGGCGCCGGCCAGGCGGGCGTCGAGCGCCTGCTGCGGGGTGGCCAGGTCCCACACGCCGGGCAGCGCCCGCCGGACGGTGCCGGGGGCGAAGCCGAAGAAGGTGGCGACGACGGCCCCGGCGCCGACCGCTCCGAGCGGGGCCGACCGGCCGGCGAAGTAGCCGCGCCAGAACCCGCGCAGGCCGGCCGCCTCGAACGCCTCGCGCGACTGCGGGGCGAAGTAGGTGACGGCGTGCACCGGCTCGAAGCGGTGCCACAGCGTGCGGGCGACGGGCGTCATGCGGACCTCCGGGTGCGGCGGGACGCGCGCACTCTGCCACCCCGGCTCGCCCCCCGGCACGGGGAGGGGCAGGATCGGCGCGACCGTACCGAGCAGGGCGAAGGAGGACTTCGGGTGGCAGCGCAGCTGGACGTGCTGACGGCGGGCTACGTCGGCGACCGGGTGGCGAGCACGGTGGTGCTCGTGCGTGATGGCGACGTCGTGGTGGTCGTCGACCCGGGCATGGTGGCCGACCGCAACGCCCGCATCCTCGAGCCGCTGGCCGCGCTGGGGGTGCGGCCTGAGCAGGTGACCGACGTCGTGCTCAGCCACCACCACCCGGACCACACGCTCAACGCCGCGCTGTTCCCGAACGCGCGGGTGCACGACCACTGGGCCGTCTACTCCGACGACGTGTGGGACAGCCGCGACGCCGACAACGTGGAGCTGTCGCCGTCGATCCGGCTGCTCAAGACCCCGGGCCACACGCAGGAGGACGTCTCGACCGTCGTCACCACCGACGAGGGCGTCGTCATCTGCACGCACCTGTGGTGGCACGCGGAGGGCCCCGCCGACGACCCCTACACCCCGGACCGGGCGCAGCTGAAGGCCTCACGGGAGCGGCTGCTCGCGCTCGAGCCGGTGCGGATCGTGCCGGGCCACGGGGAGCCGTTCGTCCCCGGTCCCGACCTCGCGGTCTGACCCGCGCTTCGCTGGCAGACTCGCCCCCATGACCCTGCGCCGCCGAGTCCTACACACTGTGGGACTCGGCGGCGCCGTTCTCGTCGGCGGCCTCGTCTGGTACGCCGTGGGCGCCCTGCGGGTGCTGTGGAGCGTGGAGGACTACGCGTCGCAGTGGCGCGAGCGGGCGCAGCGGCCGGCCGGGCCCGGCGAGCTGCTGCTGCTGGCGATGGGCGACTCGGTGGCGCAGGGCATCGGTGCGAGCTCGCCCGACCGCGGCTACGTCGGGCTGCTCGCCGGCTGGCTGCGCTCGACGACCGGCCGCCCGGTCCGGGTGGTCAACGTGAGCGTGACCGGTGCCAAGGTGGCCGACGTCGTGCGCGAGCAGCTGCCGCGGGTGCGGGATCTGCGCCCCGACGTCGTCACCCTCGACGTCGGCGCGAACGACGCCGGGCGCACCGACCCGGACGCCTTCCGCGCGTCGCTGCGGGTGCTGCTGGACGCGTTGCCCCCAGGCGCGTTCGTGGCCGACGTGCCGTGGTTCGGCGGAGGCCGTCGGCTGGCCGCGGCGCAGGTCCTGGCCGACGTGGTGCGCGAGGAGGTCGCGGTGCGGCCCCTGGTGCCGGTGGCCGTCGAGGCCGCCACCAAGGACATGCGCTGGGGCGACTACGCCGGCGACCTGTTCCACCCCGACGACGGCGGCCACCGGCGCTGGGCCGACGCGTTCTGGGCGGCGATGCGGGAGCGGCTGCCCGTGGGTCCGGCTGCGGCTGATCCGGGTACGTGAGGGGACCCCCACACCCCCACATGTGGGGGAAGGGGGACCCCCCACAAACCACCCCCCCCCCCCCAAACCCCCGCCGTCTT
>JBQCIO010000276.1:0-5047 GCA_051953655.1 Motilibacteraceae bacterium | reverse complement strand
CCGGTGTTGGCCACGTGCGGGTCCTGGTGCATCGTCGACCCGACGCCGTGACCGCCGAACTGGGTGTTGACGCGGTAGCCCGCACCGGTGAGCACCGAGCCGATGGCGTGCGAGACGTCGCCGAGGGGGACGCCGGGCCCGGCGGCGGCGATGCCGGCGGCAAGGGCCCGCTGGGTGGCCTCGATCATCGCGGCGTCCTGCGCCGACGGCGTGTCGCCGACGACGAAGCTGATCGCGGAGTCAGCGACGATCCCGCCGAGGGACACCGCGAGGTCGAGCGAGAGCAGGTCGCCGTCGGCGAGGGTGTAGTCGTGCGGCAGACCGTGCAGCACGGCGTCGTTGACCGACGTGCAGATGTAGTGCCCGAAGGGGCCGCGGCCGAAGGACGGCTCGTAGTCGACGTAGCAGGACACCGCCCCGGCCTCGACGATCATCTTCTCGGCCCACCGGTCGATGTCCAGCAGGTTCGTGCCGGCGGTGCTGCGGCCCTTGAGGGTCTGCAGGATGCCGGCCACCAGCGCGCCGGTGTCCTCGGCGCGGGCCAGGTCGGTGGGTCCCAGGATCTCGATCACCCGGCATCATCCGTCCACTCGCGTCGGGTTCGTCAAGCCGGCTCCCTCAGGCGCTCCCGGTCACCGGCACGACCACGGTGTGCCAGCCGGTGGCGCCGTCGGGGAAGGGCGGCACCCGGGTCTCGGGCTGGGTGGTGCCGGTCCGGTCGGTCGCCCGCACCTGCAGGGTGTGGGTGCCGGGCGTCGCGTCCCACATCCAGACCCACTGCACCCAGGTGTCCGCGGACGGGACCTGGGCCAGCTCGGCCTCGTGCCACGGCCCGCCGTCCACCCGCACCTCGACCTTGGCGATGCCGCGGTGCTGCGCCCAGGCCACGCCGGCGACGGGGACGCGGCCCGGGGCGCGGGGGGATGAGCCGGGGGTGTCGATCCGGGCCGCGGTCTTGACCGGGCCGCGCGGGGCCCAGCCGCGCTTCACCCAGTAGGGGTCGACGGCGTCGAAGGTGGTGAGCTCGAGGTCGACGACCCACTTGGTGGCCGAGACGTAGCCGTAGAGCCCGGGGACGACCATCCGCACCGGGAAGCCGTGCTCGACCGGGAGCGGCTCGCCGTTCATGCCGACGGCGAGCATCGCGGCCCGGCCGTCCATGACCACCGGCACCGGCGTCCCGATCGTCATGCCGTCCACCGACCGGCTCAGCAGCTGGTCCGCGCCGGGCCTGACCCCGGCCTCCTCCAGCAGGTCCTTGAGCGGCGCGCCGAGCCAGCGGGCGTTGCCCACCAGGTCTCCGCCGACCTCGTTGGACACGCAGGCGAGGGTGACGTCGTGCTCGACCAGCCCGCGGGCGAGCAGCTGGTCGAAGGTGAGGGTGAGCTCGTGCTCGACCATGCCGTGCACCCGCAGGCGCCAGTCCTTGGTGGTGAGCTGCGGGACGACGAGCGCGGTGTCGATCCGGTAGAAGTCCGCGTTAGGGGTGCGGAACGGGGAGAGGCCGTCGACGCGCAGGCCCGTTCCCGCAGGCGGCGACGCGGCGGCCACGGGTCGCGGCAGCCGCACCGCGGCCCGGGACGCCGCGGTGTCCACCCGGCCGCCGAGCAGGCTGCGCCCGACTCCCCCGGTCACCGCCGCCGCCCCGCCCACGACGACGGCCGCGGTCAGGAAGCCGCGCCGGTCCAGCGCACCCTCCGAGCCGACGGCGACCGGCTGCACCAGGCGTCCCAGCGCGAACGCCCCGGCGGCCGCGGCGAGGAGCGCCGGGACGACGTCGAGGCCTGCGGCACCGGGCCGGCTGAGGGCTGCGGCCGCCGCCAGGAGCCCCAGCACGGCGACGCCCGCCTGGGCTACGACGAGACGCCGGAGAGCGAGGACGCCCAGCAGCGCGGACAGAACGGCGATGGTGAGCCCGATGCCGACCAGCAGCGCCGTCTTGTCGTTGGTCCCGAAGGTCGAGACGGCGAAGTCCTTGAGCCAGCGGGGCGTGGCGTCGATGAACGCGCCGCCGACGGCAACCACCGGCGAGGAGGTGCGCCCCAGCAGCGCGGCCACCAGCTCGCCGGCGCCGACGGCCAGCGCCGCCGCCAGCAGCCCGGCGAGCGCGCCCAGCCGCCGCCGGGACGGGGGGCGCTCGGCGCCGGGCTCGTCGACGGGCGCGTCGGAGGTGTGCTCGCGGATGCTCACGACGCTGGTTCGGCGCCGTGCGAGCACCGGATCGGCTGCCTGCTCACGCACTCCACTCTGCAGCGCGCCGGGCGGATCGGCAGCCCGGAACGCCCGCGGCAAACCCTCCTGCCGTGATCGAGCAGAGATGGTGCGCACCATTCCTGCTTGATCGCGGAAGGACGGGGGCGTCAGCCGCCGAGCAGCTCGGCCACCACCGGGACCAGCGCGCGGAAGGCGCGGCCGCGGTGCGAGATGGCGTCCTTCTCCTGCGGGGAGAGCTCGGCGGTGGTGCGGGTCTCGCCGTCGGGGACGAAGACCGGGTCGTAGCCGAAGCCGTTGGCGCCGCGGGGTGCGCGCACGATCGTGCCGGGCAGCGAGCCGGTGACGGCGTGCTCGCGGCCGTCCGGCAGGGCCACCGCCGCGGCGCACACGAACTGGCCGCCGCGGCGCTCGTCCGGGACGTCGGAGACCTGGCCGAGCACCAGCTCGAGGTTGGCGACGTCGTCGCCGTGCCGGCCGACCCAGCGGGCGCTGAAGATGCCGGGCATGCCGTTGAGGGCGTCGACGCAGAGGCCCGAGTCGTCGGCCACCGCCGGCAGACCGGTGGCCGCGCACACCGCGCGGGCCTTGATCAGGGCGTTCTCGGCGAAGGTCTCGCCGGTCTCGGGCACGTCGGCCAGGCCGGGGAACTCGTCGGTCCCCACCAGCTCGACGTCGAGGCCGGCGTCGACGAGGATCCGGCGCAGCTCCAGCACCTTGTGCGCGTTGCGGGTGGCCAGCACGAGCTTCTCGGTCACGCCAGGGCCGCCCTCTGCAGCGCGGTGAGGTCGGCGCAGCCGCCCGCGGCGAGCTCGAGCAGCGAGTCGAGCAGGCGTCGGTCGAACGGCTCGCCCTCGGCCGTGCCCTGCACCTCGACGTAGCGGCCGTCGCCGGTCATCACCACGTTCATGTCGGTGCCGGCGCGCACGTCCTCCTCGTAGCAGAGGTCCAGGCGCGGCTCGTCGTCGATGATGCCGACGCTGACCGCGGCGACGGTCCCCTTGAGCGGCTCGGACTTCAGCGCGCCCCGCTCATGCAGCCACGACACGGCGTCGGAGAGAGCGAGGTAGGCACCGGTGATGGCCGCGGTCCGCGTGCCGCCGTCGGCCTGCAGGACGTCGCAGTCGATGTGGATGGTGTTCTCGCCCAGGGCCTTGTCGTCGACGACGGCCCGCAGCGAGCGGCCGACCAGCCGGCTGATCTCGTGGGTGCGTCCGCCGATCCGGCCCTTGACCGACTCGCGGTCCGAGCGGCTGTTGGTGGCGCGCGGCAGCATCGCGTACTCCGCGGTCACCCAGCCCAGACCGCTGCCCTTGCGCCAGCGCGGCACGCCCTCGGTCACGCTGGCCGCGCACAGCACGCGGGTGCGGCCGAACTCCACCAGGCAGGAGCCCTCGGCGTGGTCGAGCCAGCGGCGGCTGAAGGTGACAGGGCGGAGCTGGTCGGGCGTGCGACCGTCGGGGCGGGTCATGGGGCGACCCTACCGAGGCCCTCCGATCGCTCCGGTCCCGCCGACCTCCACGACGTCGCCGGGGCGGGCCAGCGCGGTGGGCCCGGTGTAGGTCTGCGCGGCCTCCGCGAGCACGGCGTCGCCGGGGGTCCACGGCGGCAGGTGGGTGAGCAGCAGCCGTCGGGCGCCGGCGTCGGTGGCGGTCTGCCCGGCGCGCAGACCGGTCAGGTGCACGCCGTGGCCGGGGTCGCGGTCCTCGAGGAAGCTGGCCTCGCACAGGAAGACGTCGGCGTCGCGGGCCAGGTCGACCAGGGCGTCGCAGCTGTCGGTGTCGCCGGAGTACGTGAGCACGGCGCCGTCGTGCTCCAGCCGGATGCCGTAGGCCTCCACCGGGTGCTCGACCCGGGCCACGGTCACGGAGAACGGGCCGATCCGCTGGACCGGCTGCCACTCGAGGAAGTCGAACTCCCCGGTCAGCCCCTTCTCGCCCGGCCCGTAGGCCCCGGCCATCCGCTCGGCGGTGCCTCCCGGGCCGTGCACCGGCAACCGCCGCAGCCTCGGGCCCTCCGGCCGGTACTTGCGGGCGACGTAGAGGCCGCACAGGTCCAGGCAGTGGTCCGGGTGCAGGTGGCTCAGCAGCACCGCGTCGACGGCGTAGGGGTCGGCCCGGGGTCCACCGTGCCGGGCCAGCTCCCCCAGCGCCCCGCTGCCGAGGTCGAGCAGCACCCGGAACCCGTCGGCCTCCACGAGGTAGCACGACGCCGGGTTCCCCGGCCCCGGGAACGACCCGCTGGACCCGACGACGGTGAGCTGCATGCGGGCGAGCCTAGTTGCGTTGCGGATCTTGAGGCCGGCTGAGCGTGGGCAGGGAGCAAGGAGCCTCAAGATCCGCGTTGTGGACGAGCCGGGCGCTGTCCACAGCGGTCGAGCCGGCCGACCCGAAGGTCGTTGCCCGCGCGCACGCTGACGGGCATGCCCCCTGCCGAGCCACCTTCTCTACGCCTCGACCGAGCGGTCGGGCAGGTCCTGAGTCTGCGAGCCGCTGAGGTGCGCTTCAGCCGATCCGCCGTGGCCGCCGCCCTCCGCACCGGTCGTTGGCAGCAGCCGCACCAGCGGGTGGTGGTGCTGCACAACGGGCCGCTCTCACGAGCGGAGCTCTGCGTCGCTGCCGTCGTCGCGGCGCCTCCTGGCTCGGCGCTGGCCGGCCCCACCGCGCTCGAGGTCTGGGGGCTGCCGGCCTTCGCCGAGGAGGCGGTGCACGTCACGATCCGCCAGGGGCAGCGGCGGCCGACGCTGACGGGCGCCCGGTACCTGCTGTGGAGCCGGGACGACAGACACAACAACCACCCCGACCACCAACCCGCCCAAACCCCACCCACCCCGTTC
>JBQCIO010000275.1:0-10725 GCA_051953655.1 Motilibacteraceae bacterium | reverse complement strand
GGTCACGGCGACCACGGCATCGACTCGACGGCCGTGATCCTCGTCGGTGAGCGGCTCGCGACCTCGCCGGGCGCGCTCAGCGCCGCGGCCGAGGTGGCCGCCAAGACCGGCGCCAGGCTCGCGTGGGTGCCGCGGCGTGCGGGCGACCGGGGGGCGGTCGAGACCGGCTGCCTGCCCAACCTGCTCCCCGGTGGCCGGCCGGTCGCCGACGCCGCCGCGCGGGTCGACGCCGGTGCCGCCTGGGGCGTGGAGTCCCTGCCCGCCCAGCCCGGCCGCGACGTCGAGGGCATCCTCGCCGCGGCGGCCGCCGGAGAGCTCGGCGGCCTGGTCGTCGGCGGGGTCGACCCCTACGACCTGTCGGACCCGCAGGCCGCTCTGCAGGCCGTCCGGGCCGCCGGGTTCGTGGTGAGCATCGAGCTGCGGGCCAGCGCGGTCACCCCGCTGGCCGACGTGGTGCTCCCGGTCGCCCCGGCGGTGGAGAAGGCCGGCACGTTCCTGGACTGGGAGGGCCGGGCCCGCCCGTTCGAGGCGGTGCTGCGCAGCTCCAACGCGATGTCCGACGCGCGCGTGCTGCACGTCCTCGCCGCGGAGATGGGGGTGGCGCTGGGCACCCCCGACGCCGCCACCGCGCGCGCGGAGATCGCCGAGCTCGGCCGCTGGGAGGGCGAGCGCCCCGCGGCGCCGTCGGTGCCCGCGAGCGAGCCGGTGGTGCCCGCCGCCGGTCAGGCGGTGCTGGCCACCTGGCACCAGCTGCTCGACCTCGGGCGGCTGCAGGAGGGCGATCCCTACCTCGCCGGCACCTCGCACGCCGTGGTCGCGCGCCTGTCGGCCGCCACGGCCGCCGAGGTGGGCGTGCCCGACGGCGGCCTGGTCACCGTCTCCACCGACCGCGGCGCGGTCACCGTGCCGCTCGTCGTCACCGAGATGCCCGACCGGGTCGTGTGGCTGCCCACCAACAGCCGCGGCAGCCAGCTGCGCCGCAGCCTGGCCGCCGACGTCGGCTCGCTGGTCAGGCTCGCCCCGGCCGAGACCGCGCCCGCCCCGACCGGCGCCACCGCGCAGCAGGAGGCCTCCGCATGACCCCCGTCCAGCAGCTCCTCGCCGACGACCCCCTCTGGCTGGTCATCGTCAAGGCCGTCGCGATCTTCGCGCTGTGCGTGGTGCTCACCCTGCTCAACATCTGGGCCGAGCGGCGCGTGGTGGCGCGGATGCAGCACCGCGTGGGCCCGAACCGGTGGGGTCCGTTCGGCCTGCTCACCAGCCTCGCCGACGGCGTGAAGCTGGCGCTGAAGGAGGACATCATCCCCAAGGCGGCCGACAAGGTCGTCTTCGTCCTCGCGCCGATCATCTCGACGATCCCGGCGTTCCTCGCCTTCGCGGTCATCCCGTTCGGCGGCCGGGTCTCGATCTTCGGCAACCAGACCGCGCTGCAGCTGGCCGACTTCAACGTCGGCATCCTCTACGTGCTCGGCGTGGCCTCGGTCGGCGTCTACGGCATCGTGCTCGCCGGCTGGTCCAGCGGCTCGACCTACCCGCTGCTCGGCGCGCTGCGCTCCAGCGCCCAGGTCATCTCCTACGAGGTGGCGATGGGTCTGTCGTTCGTCGGCGTGTTCCTCTACGCCGGCTCGATGTCGACCTCGCAGATCGTGGCCGCGCAGGACAAGATCTGGTTCGCGATCGCGCTGTTCCCGAGCTTCGCCATCTACGTCACCTCGATGGTGGGCGAGACCAACCGCGCGCCGTTCGACCTCCCCGAGGCCGAGGGCGAGCTGGTGGGCGGCTTCCACACCGAGTACTCGTCGCTGAAGTTCGCGCTGTTCTTCCTGGCCGAGTACATCAACATGGTCACCGTCTCCTCGCTGGCCACCACGATGTTCCTGGGCGGCTGGCACGCGCCGTGGCCGCTCGGCGGGCCGATCTGGGCCGGCGCCAACTCCGGCTGGTGGGGCCTGCTCTGGTTCCTGCTCAAGGTGGCCCTGTTCATCTTCGTGTTCATCTGGCTGCGCGGCACCCTGCCCCGGCTGCGCTACGACCAGTTCATGAACCTGGGCTGGAAGATCCTGATCCCGGTGTCGATCGTCTGGCTGGTGGCCGTGGCCGCCATCCGCACGCTGAGCAACAGCGGCTCGGACACCCGGGCGCGGATCATCCAGGTGCTGCTCGCCGCCCTCGTCGTGCTCGCCCTCGCGCTGTTCTTCAGCGCGCTGCGCGACCGCAACCGGCCCGAGGTCGAGGAGGAGCCCGCCCGGGCGCCGTTCGACCCGCACGCCGGCGGCTTCCCGGTGCCCCCGATGCCCGGGCAAGAGCTCCCTGCCGCACGCCCGACCGCGTCGGTGGGCGCATCCACGACCAGCGACGGATCGGGCGCGCACGCGGCCGGCCGTGGCCAGGAGGACCTGTAATGGCCAAGCCCTTCGCAGGCGTCGCCGGCTTCGGCGTCACCTTCCGCACCATGTTCAAGAAGGTGGTGACCGAGCAGTACCCCGAGGAGCGCAAGCAGACCGCGCCGCGCTTCCACGGCCGGCACGTGCTCAACCGCCACCCCGACGGGCTGGAGAAGTGCGTCGGCTGCGAGCTGTGCGCCTGGGCCTGCCCGGCCGACGCGATCTTCGTCGAGGGCGCGGACAACACCGAGGACGAGCGCTACTCGCCCGGTGAGCGCTACGGCCGGATCTACCAGATCAACTACCTGCGCTGCATCTTCTGCGGCCTGTGCATCGAGGCCTGCCCCACCCGGGCGCTCACGATGAGCAACGAGTTCGAGCTGGCCGACACCAGCCGCTCCAAGCTCATCTACGAGAAGCAGGACCTGCTCGCCCCGCTGCTGCCGGGCATGGCCCAGCCGCCGCACCCGATGGTCCCGGGCACCGACGCCGAGGACTACTACCACGGCAAGGTCACCCAGGCCGTGCCCGAGCAGCTGGCCGCGGTCAAGGACCGCGCCGACGCCGACGAGCGCGTGCTGCAGGGGGTCGTCGAGGCGGGCGCCTCCGGTGAGGGGGAGGACCAGTGAGCGGCGTGCTCGCGCAGGCGGCGCAGACCGCCGCCACCACGACGTCCACCGGCGAGGCCGTGGCGTTCTGGATCCTCGGCCCGGTCGCGGTGCTCGCCGCCCTGGGCATGCTGGCCGCCCGCAAGGCGGTGCACAGCGCGCTCCTGCTCGCGGTCACGATGATCAGCCTGGCCATCCTCTACATCGGCCAGTCCGCGCCGTTCCTCGGCATCGTCCAGGTGGTCGTCTACACCGGCGCGGTCATGATGCTGTTCCTCTTCGTCCTCATGCTGGTCGGCGTCGACTCCGCCGACTCGTTCGTGGAGACGATCCGCGGCCAGCGGGTGGCCTCGATCCTCGTCGGGCTCGGGTTCGCCGTGCTGCTGCTGGCGGGCCTCGGCGGCCTCTCGTTCGACGCCGTCGGGCTCGAGGGCGCCAACAGCGCCGCGGGCGGCAACGTCGAGGGCATCGCCCAGCTGGTCTTCAAGCGCTACGTGTGGGCGTTCGAGGTCACCAGCGCCCTGCTCATCACCGCCGCGGTGGCCGCGATGGTGCTGGCGCACCGCGAGCGCACGGAGAAGCGGCCGAGCCAGCGCGAGCTGTCCGAGGCGCGCTTCCGCTCCGGCGCCCACCCCGGCCCGCTGCCCCCTCCGGGTGTCTACGCGCGGCACAACGCCGTCGACACCCCGGCGCTGCTTCCCGACGGCAGCCCGTCCGAGCGGTCGGTGCCGCGGGTGCTCACCAACCGCGGCGACACCCGCCAGGTCACCCCGTTCGCCGGTGACGTGCGTGCCGTGCTCGCCCCGGCGGTTCAGGGCTCGCGCGGCGACGTCGCTACGATCACCGGTCGCGAGCCGATCGCCGGCCAGGTGGTCGACGCGCACGTGTCCGGGGCCGACGCGCCGGGCGCCCACGCCGACGACGACGCGCACCCGCAGGGCCTCACCGGCGAGGAGCTCGCCACCGGGCGCGAGACCGACGACGCCGGCGCGGCCGCGCAGCGCCAGCAGGAGCTGGCGGACCTGGCGGCGCGGGAGCAGGCGGTCGACCCGGGCCGGGCCAGCGACAACGGAACTGCCGACGGGACCGGCGACGGAACGGAGGAGGCGCGGTGAACCCGGTCAACTACGTCTACCTCTCCGCGATCCTCTTCGCGATCGGCGCGGCGGGCGTGCTGCTGCGGCGCAACGCGATCGTCGTGTTCATGTGCGTCGAGCTGATGCTCAACGCCGCCAACCTCGCCTTCGTGGCCTTCTCGAGGCTCAACGGCGCCCTCGACGGCCAGGTGATCGCCTTCTTCGTCATGGTCGTGGCGGCGGCGGAGGTCGTCGTCGGCCTGGCGATCATCGTGACGATCTTCCGCACCCGCCGGTCCGCGTCGGTCGACGACGCGAACCTGCTGAAGTTCTAGGACGGACGGACCCTTGATCAGGACCCTCTCCGAAGCGGCACAGCCGGTCGCCGCGAGCGGCTCGTTCAGCCTGCTGTGGCTGCTGGTCGGGCTGCCGCTGCTCGGTGCGGCCGTGCTGCTGCTCGGCGGCCGGCGCACCGACCGGTTCGGCCACCTGCTCGGCACGCTCATGAGCGTGCTGGCCTTCGTCGTCGGCGCGGTGCTGTTCTTCGCGCTGCTCGGCCAGGACGCCGCGTCGCGGACGGTGGTGCAGAAGCTCTACACCTGGATCCCGGTCAACGGCTTCCACGTCGACGCCGCGCTGCGGCTGGACCAGCTCTCGATGCTGTTCGTCCTGCTGATCACCTTCGTGGGCAGCCTGATCCACATCTATTCCATCGGCTACATGGAGCACGACCCGGACCGGCGGCGGTTCTTCGCCTACCTGAACCTGTTCGTGGCCTCGATGCTCCTGCTGGTCCTGGCCGACAACTACCTCCTGCTCTACGTCGGCTGGGAGGGTGTCGGTCTGGCGTCCTACCTGCTGATCGGGTTCTGGAACCACAACCCGTCCTACGCCGCGGCGGCCAAGAAGGCCTTCGTGATGAACCGCGTCGGTGACTTCGGCCTGAGCATCGCGATCATGCTGATGTTCACCACCTTCGGCGCGGTGGACTTCTCCTCGGTCTTTGGCTCGGCCTCCAAGGCCTCCGAGGGCCAGCTCACCGCGATCGGCCTGATGCTGCTGCTCGCCGCCTGCGGCAAGTCGGCGCAGGTGCCGCTGCAGGCCTGGCTCGGTGACGCCATGGCCGGCCCGACGCCGGTGTCCGCGCTCATCCACGCGGCCACCATGGTCACCGCCGGCGTCTACCTCATCGTCCGCAGCAACGCGATCTTCGACCTCGCGCCCAACGCGCAGCTGGTCGTCGTCATCGTCGGCGCGGTCACCCTGCTCTTCGGCGCGATCGTGGGCTGCGCCAAGGACGACATCAAGAAGGCCCTGGCCGCCTCCACGATGAGCCAGATCGGCTACATGATCCTGGCCGCCGGGCTCGGGCCCATCGGCTACGCGTTCGCGATCGCGCACCTGCTCACCCACGGCTTCTTCAAGGCCGGCCTGTTCCTCGGGGCCGGCTCGGTGATGCACGGCATGAACGACCAGGTCGACATGCGCCGCTTCGGCGCACTGGCCAAGGCGATGCCCATCACCTACATCACCTTCGGCCTGGGCTGGCTCGCCATCATCGGCGTCCCGCCGTTCTCCGGCTTCTTCTCCAAGGACAAGATCGTGGAGGCGGCCTTCGCCGCACCGGGCTGGCACGGACCGGTCTTCGGCGGTGCCGCGCTGCTCGGCGCCGGCATCACCGCCTTCTACATGACCCGGGTCATGATGATGACCTTCTGGGGCGAGAAGCGGTGGACCGAGGACGTCCACCCGCACGAGTCGCCCAAGGTCATGTGGCTGCCGATGGCGGTCCTGGCGATCGGCTCGGTCGGCCTGGGCGCCTTCCTGGTGCTGGGCAACCGGATCGTCGACTGGCTCTCCCCGGTGGTGCCCTACGAGGAGTCCGAGCTGGCGTTCCCGGTGTGGCTGCTCACCGTGCTCACCCTCGCGGTCGTCGCGGTCGGCATCGTGGTCGCCGTCCTGCAGTACGGCCGGGGCCGGCAGATCCCGGTCACCGCGCCGGTCGCCTCGCCGCTCACCGTCGCCGCCCGCCGCGACCTCTACCAGGACGCCTTCAACGAGGGCGTGTTCATGCGCCCCGGCCAGTACCTCACCCGGTCCCTGGTCTACGGCGACAACCGCGGCATCGACGGCTTCGTCAACGGACTGGCCGCCCTGATCGGCGGCACGTCCGGAAGGCTGCGGCGGGCCCAGACCGGGTTCGTCCGCTCGTACGCACTGTCCATGTTGGGAGGCGCGGTCGTCGTGGTCGCGGCCCTGCTGCTGGTGAGGGTCTGACGTGAGCTCCTTCCCGTACCTGATCGTCCTGCTCGCCGTCCCCGCGGTCGGCGCGCTGGTCACCGCGCTGCTGCCCAAGGGGCGCGAGACTCTCTCCAAGCAGGTCGCGCTGCTGTTCTCCCTGGTCACCCTCGTCGTCGCGATCGCCGCGGCGCTGCAGTTCGACCGGGGCAGCAACGAGACCTACCAGCTCACCGAGAGCTACAGCTGGATCTCCTCGTTCGGCATCTCGTTCTCCCTCGGCGTCAGCGGCATCTCGCTGTCGCTGGTGGCGATGACCGCGGTGCTGGTCCCGGTCTGCGTGCTGGCCTCCTGGCACGACGCCGAGCAGGGCCGCGGCCGGGTGCAGACCTACTTCGCCCTGGTGCTGGCGCTCGAGACGCTGATGCTGGCCGTCTTCGTGGCCACGGACGTGTTCCTCTTCTACGTCCTGTTCGAGGCGATGCTGGTGCCGATGTACTTCATCATCGGCAGCTACGGCGGCGTCCAGCGCTCCTACGCCGCGGTGAAGTTCCTGCTCTACAGCCTGCTGGGCGGCCTGCTCATGCTGGCCGCGCTGATCGTGCTCTACGTCAAGGCGCGCCAGCAGCTGCCCGCCGCGCAGTTCCCGCACGGCACCTTCGACCTCACGGTGCTCTCCACCCAGCTGCAGCTGGGCGCGGGCACCGAGAAGCTGCTGTTCCTCGGGTTCTTCATCGCCTTCGCGATCAAGGCCCCGCTCTGGCCGCTGCACACCTGGCTGCCCGACGCGGCCGCCGAGGCGCCCTCGGGCGGGGCGGTGCTGATGGTCAGCGTGATGGACAAGGTCGGCACCTTCGGGATGATCGCGCTGTGCCTGCCGCTGTTCCCGCAGGCGTCGCACTACTTCGCGCCGGCCATCGTCGTGCTGGCCGTCATCGCGGTCATCTACGGCGCGCTGGTGGCCATCGGTCAGCAGGACCTCAAGCGGCTGATCGCCTACACCTCGGTCTCGCACTTCGGCTTCATCATCCTGGGCATCTTCGCGATGACCAGCCAGGGCCAGGCCGGTTCCACGCTCTACATGGTCAACCACGGCTTCTCGACCGCCGCGCTGTTCCTGGTGGCCGGGATGATGAGCAGCCGCCGCGGCTCGCGGATCATCGCCGACTTCGGCGGCGTCCAGCGGGTCGCCCCGATCATGGCCGGGTCGTTCCTCATCGCGGGCCTGTCGAGCCTGGCGCTGCCGGGCCTGTCCAGCTTCGTCAGCGAGTTCCTGGTGCTGCTGGGCACGTTCAGCCGCTACCGGGCCGCCGGCATCATCGCCACGGCGGGCATCGTGCTGGCGGCGCTCTACATCCTGCTGATGTACCAGCGGACGATGACCGGCCCGGTCGCCCCCGGCAACGAGGGCACCCGCGACCTGGGGGCGCGCGAGGCCTGGGTCGTCGCCCCGGTGCTCGCGATCATCATCGCCCTCGGGTTCTTCCCCAAGCCGCTGCTCGACGTCATCACGCCGAGCGTCAACCGCACGATGCAGACCGTGAACTCGGTGGACCCCAAGCCCTCCGTGCCGGTCGCTGAAGGGACCGCGAAGTGAGCTCCGGCCTCAGCTCCGTCGCAGCAGGCATCCCGCACGCGCAGGCGGCGTTCACGGCGCCGTCGCTGGAGTACCGCCAGCTGCTGCCGATGCTCATCGTCTTCGGCGTGGCCGTCGTCGGCGTGCTCGTCGAGGCGTTCGCGCCCCGTGCGTCCCGGTACGGCGTCCAGCTGACCCTCTCGATCGCCGGCCTGATCGCCGCGTTCGTGGCCGTCGTCGGCATCGCCGGCACCCGGCACGTCGCGGCCGAGGGTTCGGTCGCGATCGACGGCACCACGCTGTTCCTGCAGGGCACGATCCTGCTGCTCGCGATCACCGCCGTGCTCGCGGTGGGCGAGCGGGCGCTGGACCCGGCCGGCGACGCGGTCGCCGCCCAGGCCTCCGCGATCCCGGGATCGGCCGCCGAGCGCACTCTCACCCAGCGCCGGGTCACCCAGACCGAGGTCTACCCGCTGGTCATGTTCGCCGTCGGCGGCATGCTGCTGTTCCCGGCGTCCAACGACCTGCTCACGATGTTCGTGGCGCTCGAGGTGCTCTCGCTGCCGCTCTACCTGCTCTCGGCCATGGCCCGCCGGCGCCGGCTGCTCTCGCAGGAGGCCGGCCTGAAGTACTTCCTGCTCGGGGCGTTCAGCTCGGCGTTCTTCCTCTACGGCGCGGCCCTGCTCTACGGCTACGCCGGCTCGGTGAAGCTCGGCGACATCGCCCAGGCGGTCAGCGACAGCACCCGCAACGACCAGCTGCTGCTCATCGGCACCGCGCTGGTCGCGGTGGGCCTGCTGTTCAAGGTCGGCGCCGCCCCGTTCCACTCGTGGACCCCCGACGTCTACCAGGGCGCGCCCACGCCGATCACCGCGTTCATGGCCGCCTGCACCAAGGTGGCCGCGTTCGGCGCCCTGCTGCGCGTCTTCTACGTCGCCTTCGGCGGCAGCGGCTGGGACTGGAAGCCGATGATGTGGATCGTCGCGATCCTCACCATGGTGATCGGCTCGGTCGTCGCGCTCACCCAGACCGACGTCAAGCGGATGCTGGCCTACTCCTCCATCGCGCACGCCGGCTTCGTGCTGGTCGGCGTCATCGCGCTGAACCAGCAGGGCGTCTCCTCGGTGCTCTTCTACCTGCTGGCCTACGGCTTCTCGACGATCGGCGCGTTCGCGGTCGTCACGCTGGTCCGCGACTCCGCCGGCGAGGCCACCCACCTGTCGCAGTGGGCCGGTCTGGGCAAGCGCAGCCCGCTGGTCGCGGGCGTGTTCGCGCTGTTCCTGCTCGCGTTCGCCGGCATCCCGCTCACCAGCGGGTTCACCGCCAAGTTCGCGGTCTTCTCGGCTGCTGCCTCCGGCGGCGCCGGGATCCTCGTGGTCGTCGGTGTGCTGGCCAGCGCGATCGCCGCGTTCTTCTACGTCCGGGTCATCGTGCTGATGTTCTTCAGCGACCCGGCCGCCGACGGCCCGTCGGTGGCGGTGCCCAGCCCGCTCACCACGGTGGCGGTCACCATCGGCGCGGCGGTCACGGTCGTGCTCGGCGTGGCGCCGCAGGCGGTGCTGGACCTCGCCGACAAGGCCTCGCTGCTGGTGCGCTGAGGCGCACGTCACCGGTCCTCCGCTCGCACCCGTCCCCGGCACCAGGCAGGCTGTACCCGTGACCGTCCCCGTGGGCCCGCTCGGACTCCCCGCCGTCGACCCGGCGCTGGAGGCGGACCTGCGTGCCGGCATGCAGGCCGTCGAGGAGCTGCTGCGGGCCTCGGTGAAGAGCGACTACCCGTTCGTCACCGAGACCAGCCGCCACCTGGTGGACGCCGGCGGCAAGCGGTTCCGGCCGCTGCTGGTGCTGCTGGCTGCGCAGTTCGGCGACCCGGGCGCGCCGGGCGTGGTGCCGGCCGGCGTCGTCGTCGAGCTCACCCACCTGGCCACGCTCTACCACGACGACGTCATGGACGAGGCGACGCTGCGCCGCGGGGCGCAGAGCGCCAACTCGCGGTGGGACAACACCGTCGCGATCCTCACCGGCGATTTCCTGTTCGCCAAGGCCTCGGACCTGCTGGCCGACCTCGGCCCGGAGGCGGTGCGCATCCAGGCCCGCACCTTCGAGCGCCTGTGCACCGGCCAGATCCGCGAGACGGTCGGCCCGGCCGAGGGCGCCGACGCCGTCGAGCACTACCTGCAGGTGCTGGCCGACAAGACCGGCTCGCTCATCGCCACCTCGGCGCGGTTCGGGGCCATGCTGGCCGGGGCCGACGAGGAGGTCGTCGACGTCCTCACCCGCTTCGGCGAGCGGATCGGCGTCGCCTTCCAGCTGGCCGACGACGTCCTGGACGTGGCCAGCGACACCGCCGACTCCGGCAAGACCCCGGGCACCGACCTGCGCGAGGGCGTCCACACCCTCCCCGTCCTGCACGCCCTGCGCTCCAGCGACACGGACGACGAGTTCAGGGGCGAGCGCCTGCGCGAGCTGCTCCGCGGCGACCTGTCCGACGACGCCGCCCACGCCGAGGCCCTCACCCTGCTGCGCGCCCACCCCGCCATGGCCGCCGCCCGCGCCGACCTGCGCCGCTGGGCCGAGGACGCGCGCTCCGTGCTCGCCCCGCTCCCCGAGGTCCCCGCCAAGCGCGCCCTCGAGGCGCTCTGCGACGTCACCGTGGAGCGGTCCGGCTGACCTGCGCCCGCCCCCCCTGCCGCGATCATGCAGGAATGGTGGGGCGGGGCGTGGTGCGATCCGCTCGCCGGTCCAAGATCACTGGAGTTGGGTGTATGGGACCGTCGTTGAATAGGGTAGTAAGCAGGTGCCCATAAACCCCAACCCACCCCCCACCGCCGGTACGCCGGGCG
>JBQCIO010000274.1:0-40888 GCA_051953655.1 Motilibacteraceae bacterium | reverse complement strand
CGTGCTGGACGGCGCGCCCGTCGACGACGTGCTGATGGCCCGCTGGCTGTAGCGGCGCCGGCCTCAGGCCACCCGGTACTGCTCGGCGTCGGCCGCCTTGAACGTCAGCCCGTTGCCGGGCGCACCCACGTCGGGGGTCATCGAGCCGCCGGCGGGGGAGAGGGCGCCGTCGAAGAGCAGGTCCTCGATCCGGGCGTGGTCGTGGAAGTACTCCAGGTGCCGCACGTTGGGCGTGGCGGCGGCCACGTGCACCGCGGCGTTGGGCGCGCAGTGCGCGGAGACCTGCAGCCCGTGGGCCGCGGCCACCGCCGCCGCCCGGAGCCACTCGCCGTAGCCGCCGCAGCGGGTGACGTCCACCTGCAGGCAGTCGACCGCGTCGGCCTCGACCATCCGGTGGACGTAGTGCAGGTCGTAGCCGTACTCGCCGGCCGCGACGTCGGCGTCCAGGGCGTGGCGCACCTCCGCGAGGCCGGCCAGGTCGTCGCTGGAGACCGGCTCCTCGAACCAGGTGACGCCCAGGTCGTCCAGCCGCCGGCCCACCCGCACCGCCTGGCCCACCGTGTAGCCGCCGTTGGCATCGACGAAGACCTCGCAGCCGGCGCCGACGACGTCGCGGACCAGCTCCACCCGGTGCACGTCGCGCTGGACCTGCGTGCCCCACGACTCGCCGATCTTGATCTTCACCCGCGGGATGTGCAGGTCGTGCGCCCACCGGCCGACCTGCTGCCGGGTGCGCTCGTCGTCGTAGGTGGTGAAGCCGCCGCTGCCGTAGACCTCCACCGCGTCGTGCACCCGGCCGAACAGCTGCGCCAGCGGCACGTCGAGCAGGCGGGCCTTGAGGTCCCACAGCGCCTGGTCCACCGCGCTCAGGGCGCAGGAGACCAGGCCTGGGCGGCCGAGGTTGCGCACCGCCCGCGCCATCGCCTCCCACGTCCCTGGCACGTCCAGGGCGTCCCGGCCGGCCACGACGTCGGCCAGCTCGCCCGAGACGACCGGCACGCAGGCGGGGCCGGCGTAGGTCCAGCCCAGGCCGGCGACGCCGCCGGCGTGCGCGTGGACGACCACCAGCGTCGTGGAGTCCCAGGTGATCGTGCCGTCGGCCTCGGGAGCGTCGGTGGGGACCGTGCAGGCGGCGACCTCGAGGCGGTCGACCGGAAGCCGCCGCGTCACGGACGCCCCCTCACGACGCGGCCGCCGTCTCGGGGACCCGCAGCCCGGAGCGCTGTCCCGCGGCCAGGAGGTCCGCGCAGCGGGCGGCCAGGGCCATGATGGTGAGCGCCGGGTTGGCGCTGCCCTGGGTCGGCATGACGCTGCCGTCGACGACGAGGACGTTGGGTGCACCGAAGACCCGGTGGTCGGCGCCGACGACGCCCTCCTCCGGTCGGGCGGACATGCGTGCCCCGCCGACCAGGTGGGCCACCCGGTCGCTGACGATGATCTCCTCGGCGCCGGCGGCGCTCATGACCTCGTGGATGACCTTGCCGGCGGCCTTCATCAGCTGCCGGTCGTTGTCGCAGCGGCTGTAGGAGAAGTGGGCGACGGGGATGCCCCGCCGGTCCTTCACCTCGGACAGGATGACCCGGTTGTCCGGCAGCGGCAGGAACTCGCACAGGGCTCCCATGGTCGCCCAGTGCACGTACTCGGTGGCCCGCTCGCGCAGCGGCCGGCCCCACAGCCCCTCGCCGGTCCAGTGCTTGGCCCACTGGATGGGCATGGGGGAGACGGTCTGCAGGGAGAAGCCTCGCTTGTAGGGCTTGGCGGGGTCGGTCTCGTAGAACTGCTCGGAGCTGATCGAGGGCGGCGGGGCCTTGTAGGCGCGGATCTCCTGGGCGAACCGGCCGGCGATCTGCGGGGCGCCCTGCACCATGAGGTAGCGGCCGACGTTGTCGTGGTCGTTGCCCAGCCCGTCCGGCCAGCGCCCGCTGGTGCTGTTGAGCAGCAGCCGCGGGGTCTCGATGGAGTAGCCGGCCACCGCCACGTGCCGTGCCTTCTGCACGTGCAGGCTGCCGTCGTCCTCCTCGACGTACTCGACGCCGGTGGCGAGGCCGGTCGTGTCGTCGACGAGCACGTGGACGGCGAACGATCCGGCCCGGATCTCCGCGCCGTGCGCGAGCGCGTCGGGCACGTGGGTGATGAGCGGGCTGGCCTTGGCGTTCACCTTGCAGCCCTGCAGGCAGAAACCGCGGTAGATGCAGTGCGGCCGGTGACCGAAGCGGCCGTTGCTGATCCCCACCGGCCCGACCCGGACGTCGATGCCCGCGTTGAGGAACCCCTCCAGCAGGATGTCGCCGTTGCCGCCGATCGGGTGCGGCGACTGCGGATAGCTGTGCGGGTCGCCCCACGGCCAGTCCTGGCCGGCCACCGGCAGCTCCTGCTCGATCTGCTCGTAGTAGGGCTTGAGGTCCCAGTAGGAGATCGGCCAGTCGTGCCCGACGCCGTCCTCGGACATCGTCTGGAAGTCCGAGGGGTGGAACCGCGGGGTGTAGCCGGCGAAGTGCACCATCGACCCGCCGACGCCGCGCCCGGAGTTGTTCGAGCCCATCTCCACCGGGTTGTCGCCGGAGATGATGCGGGTCTCGGTCCAGTAGATGTCGCGGGCCCCGGCCTCGTCGCTGACCCAGTCCGTGTCCGGGTCCCAGAACGGCCCGGCCTCGAGCACGACCACCTTCCAGCCGGCCCGCGCCATCCGCTGGGCGAGCGTGCCGCCGCCGGCACCGGCCCCGACTATGACGAGGTCGACCTCGTCGTCCTCCGCGTAGCGGCGCATGTTCTCGCGCAGGTCGTCGTTGGCGCGCTCGCCGTTCAGCGGCAGCAGCCACGCCGACTCGTTGCGGTCCCGGACGCTCACTGCTCCTCCTTCCGGCCGGCTCGGCCGGCTCGGCCGCCCTGGGGTCCGCGCACCTCGTGCGTCGAGACGTCGTCGTCCTCGCCCTTGCGGTGCGCGTGCGGCTCGCTGGGGTGCCCGTCCTCGGACCAGCCGTTGCGCACCCGGGCCAGCTCCTGCGCGCTGGGCACGGGGGAGGAGCGGACCGGGTGCACCGGCAGCGGGTGCTGCGGGTCCACGCCCTCGGCGGCCTGCTGATCCTCGTGCACGCGCTGGGTGTTGGTCGGAGCCGGCCAGTCCAGGCCCTGGTCCTTGGTCTCCCAGGGCTCGCGCCGGTCGATGCCCGCCGCCTTGTAGCCACGCGGGTAGGCGGGGCCGCCGAAGCCGATCTCGTTCCAGGCCCACGGGTGGCGGTAGAAGGCGTCGGTCAGGTAGCGAGTCCACAGGTTCCACACCCGCTCGACCGGCATCCCGCCGAGGGTGCCGTCGCCCTCGCCGCGCCCCTCGGCGCAGTCGGCGACGAGCGGCGTCCGTTCGAGGTCGCTCAGCTCGGCGAAACCACGGCCGTAGCGGCGGTGCGCCATCTCGTCCAGCGCGTGCAGCGAGCGCCGCCACGCCTCGTCGTCGTCGGGCATGTCGGCGAAGCGGTAGCCGTCGGTCTCCTTGTCGGCCATCCGCTGGTCGACCACAGGCACCACCGGCACCTTGGGCTCGGTGTCCTGGTCGAGCACCAGGTCCGCCAGCGGGGTCAGCACCGCGGCCTCCAGCGGGGTGAAGAACCGCAGCGGGCCCGGCCGCTGCAGCCGGGCGAGCACCACCCGGCGGGTCGGCTCGTCCCACCGGTCGGCCTCGCGCAGCACGTCATAGCCCGGGAACCGGCTCGGCCGCCCGTTGGGGGTCTGACCGGTGCGGTGCCCCTGCACGACGTGCCGCAGGGGCCGGGGCCGCGCGCCGTCATCACGCGGTCGGAGCCAGCTCACCGGCTACTCCTCCCTGCGCAGCACGGCGGCGAGCAGACCCATGCCACCCACCATCGTCATGAGCAGCGGGGCCAGCGGCGGCGGCCCCATCTCGCTGTTGTAGCGGGGCAGCCGCCAGCCGCCGGGGCGCTGGGCGACGCCGCGGGCGTGCAGGTAGGTGCCCTGCACCCCGACGGCGACGATGGCGGCGGAGGCGATGGGCAGGGCGGTCTTGGCCGCCCGCTTGCTGACCACCCCGGCGATCCCGGCGGCCGCGCCCACCGGCCCCATGACGACGGGCAGCCACATCAGCCGGTTGCCGAAGGAGGCGCGGTCGTGCTCCATCCAGATCTCGCCGGCCACGGCCAGCGACCCCAGGGCGGTGAGCGCCGAGAGGGACCGCTCGAAGTGGCCGGTGCGCACGTTCTGCAGCGCGCGGTCGAGCAGGTGCTCGGCCTCGCCCAGCGTGCTCACGTCCCGTGCCATGTGCATCAGGCCTGGCCCCCCTTGTCGCTGCTGCCGCTACTGCTCTTTCCGGGCAGGAACTCCTGCACCTTCTCCTTGACGCCCTCCTTGATGACGTCCCAGGAGTCGGCGTCGCCGCCGAGGATCGCCTTCCCGGCGTTCTCCATCTGCTCCCAGGTCGCGTGCGGGGGGATCGGCGGGACGGCCGGGTCGGTGATGAACTCGATGAGGGCCGGCCGGTCCGCGGACAGAGCGCGCTGCCAGGCGGGCTTGACGTCCTCGGGCCTGTCGACCCGGACGGCCTCGAAGCCGAGGCTGCGGGCGTAGTCCGCGAACGGGAAGTCGGGCAGGTGCTGGGAGGGCAGGAACTGCGGCGAGCCGCCCATGGCCCGCATCTCCCAGGTGACCTGGTTCAGGTCGTCGTTGTGCAGCACCGCGAAGACGGCGCGAGGGTCGCTCCACTCCTGCCAGTAGTGCTTGACGGTGATGAGCTCGTTGATGCCCAGCATCTGCATCGCGCCGTCGCCGATGAAGCCGATGGCGGGCCGGTCGGGATGGGCGAACTTGGCGCCGGTCACGTAGGGGGCGCCGGGGCACATCGTGGCCAGGTTCCCGGACAGGGAGCCGCGCATCTCGCCGCGGAACCTCAGGTGCCGGGCATACCAGTTGGCCGAGGAGCCGGAGTCGGCCACCACGATCGCGTCCTCGGGCAGCAGCGGGGAGAGCTCGGCGAAGGCCAGCTGCGGGTTGAGCGGGTCGGCGCTCACCTGGGCGCGCCGCTCCATGACCTCCCACCAGCGGGAGACCTTGTGCTCGAGGTCCTCCTGCCAGCCCCGGTCGGCCTTGCGCTGCAGCAGCGGGATGAGTCCGCGCAGCGTGGCGCGCGCCTCGCCGACGAGGTTGACGTCGAACGGGTAGCGCATCCCGATCATCGTCGGGTCGATGTCGATCTGCACCGCCCGGGCCTGACCGAGCGGTGGGAAGAACTGCGTGTAGGGGACGCTCGAGCCGACCACGAGCAGGGTGTCGCAGTCCATCATCATCTCGTAGCTGGGGCGGGTGCCCAGCAGGCCGATCGAGCCGGTGACGTAGGGCAGGTCGTCGGGGAGGACGTCCTTGCCGAGCAGCGCCTTGGCCACGCCGGCGCCGAGCAGGTCGGCGACCTGCATCAGCTCCTCCCGCGCACCGCGGGCGCCCTGGCCGACGAGCATCGCGACCTTGCTGCCCGAGTTCAGGATCTCCGCGGCCTCGCGCAGGGTGTCCTCGCGCGGCTCGGGGGTGGCGTAGGAGATGCCCAAGCTCGAGGGCACCTCCTTGAAGGCGTGGCCCGGCGCCTCGTAGGGCTCCTCCTGCACGTCGCTGTGGATGATGATCGCGGTCACCGTGCGCCGGCTGGTGGAGATGCGGATGGCGCGGTCGATGACGTTGGGCAGCTGCTTGGGGGAGCTGACCGTGACGCAGTACTCGGAGGCGACGTCCTTGAACAGGACCTGGAGGTCGACCTCCTGCTGGTAGGCGCCGCCCATCGCGCTGCGGCTGGTCTGGCCGACGATCGCCACGACGGGGACGTGGTCCATCTTGGCGTCGTAGAGCCCGTTGAGCGTGTGGATGGCCCCCGGGCCGGAGGTGGCGAAGACGAAGCCGGGGCGGCCGGAGAACTTGGCGTAGGCGCAGGCCTCGAACGCGGCCAGCTCCTCGTGCCGGGCCTGCACGAACCTGGGGTTGTCCTGCGCCCGCTCCCAGGCGGCGAGAATGCCGTTGATGCCGTCGCCGGCGTAGCCGAAGACGGTGTCGACACCCCACTCGCGCAGACGTTGCAGCAGGTAGTCGGCGACGGTCTGACCCATCTGTTCCTCCCGTAGGTCCGACGGCAGGTGCTCGGGCCGTGCGGCGCGCGGCCCCACCCCGGTCCCCTGCGCTCCCGCCGGAGCGGGAAACGCGCTGCAGGGGACCACGGAGGACGCGCTCGCAACGGCTCCTCGCTCCAGAGGAAGGAGCGATGCACACAGCAACGGTCTCCGGTGCGGGAGAGATCAAACCCTCGTGCCGCAGCGTTCCGCGGCGGCAGGCCTCAGTTCCCGCGGATCGTGAGGCAAGTCCACGCTCAGCGGGGTGCACATCAAGGTCGGCAGTTGGTGGGTGGGAGACCCACTGACAGTGCGGCCCGCCGGAGAAGCGCGGGTGACCCGAGGCGGGTCAGACCAGCGCGGGCTGCTCGTTGCCGGCGGCGGCGATCCCCTCGCGGACGCGCACCCGGGCCAGCAGGACGAAGCCCACCACGAAGAACACGATGATCGAGACCAGCGCGTTCCGGTAGCTCCCGGTGAGCTGGTAGGTGACGCCGAACAGCAGGGCGCCCATCCAGCTCGTGCCGCGCTCGCTGATCTCGTAGAGGCTGAAGTACTCCGCCTCCTTGCCGGACGGGATCAGCTGCGAGTAGAGCGAGCGGCTCAACGCCTGGCTGCCGCCCAGCACGACACCGATGGCCGCGGCGAGGGCGTAGAACTGCAGGGCGTGACCGGCTTGCAGCAGGTAGGCCAGGGCGACGACCACGGTCCAGACCACGAGGCTGCCCAGGATGGTGCGGTGGGCGCCGTGGCGCCGGGCGATGCGGCCGAGCCCGAGGGCGCCGACGAACGCGACGAACTGCACCAGCAGGATCGCCGAGATGAGCGTGGTCTGGCCGAGCTTGAGCTGCTGGTCGCCGTAGAGCGCCGCCAGGCCGATCGTGGACTGGATCCCGTCGTTGAACACGAGGTAGGCGATAAGGAAGCGCAGCGTGACCGGGTAGCGGCGGACCTCGGCGAGGGTGTGGCGCAGCTGTCCGAAGCCGGCCCGCAGGACGCCGGCGCCGTGCTCGGGTGCGCTCGGTCCGCGGTCGCGCAGCCGGGACAGGGGGATCAGGGTGAAGCCGGCCCACCAGACCCCGGCGGACAGCAGCGAGATACGCACCGCCTGCCCCTCGGTGAGGCCCAGGGACTTGTACGAGGCGTAGAGCGCGAGGTTGAGCAGGAGCAGCAGGCCGCCGCCGAGGTACCCCAGGGCCCAACCCCGGGCCGACGCCTTGTCCCGCTCGTCCGGAGCGGCGATCTCGGGGAGGAACGAGTTGTAGACCACGATCGAGGCGCCGAACGCCATGTTGGCGACCAGGTAGAGCAGACCGCCGAGCAGGAAGCGGTCGCCCTGCACGAACCACATCAGCGCGGTCGCCCCGGAGCCGATGAAGGCGAACGCGGCCAGGATCTCCCGCTTGCGACGGCTGCGGTCGGCGACCGCCCCCGTGACGGGGAGGACCAGCACCTGGATCACGACCGAGAGCGCCAGGACGTAGGAGTAGAACGAGCCGGCTCCCAGGTGCACGCCCAGCAGGGACAGCACCGTGCGGGTGCAGGGGTCCTCGTCCGGCGTGCACCCGGCCGCCGAGCGCGCGACCGAGGTGAGGTAGGGGCCGTAGAAGACGGCGACCACCGTGGTCGCGTAGGCGCTGTTGGCCCAGTCGTAGAAGTACCAGCCACGTCGTTCGCGGCGGCGTTCGGCCGGGTCGGCCTCGAGCACCTCGACATCGGTCACCCGCGCATCATCCCGTGTCAACGGTGCGCGCAGGAGGAGCACCGCCTCGACGCGGTCCGCGTGTCGGGCCGCTCTCAACCTCCTCAACCGAACGAGGGCTACGATGGGTGGACTTCTTGAGGAACTCGTGAGGGGAGGCCGCGGTGTCGCAGGGGGCCACAGCATTGGCACGACTGGCTGAGCACGCCTCGCCGGCCGCGGTGGCCCTGGCGCGTGCGGTCCTCGAGCAGGACGTCTCCGACGCCGCCTGGGCCGAGCAGGTCGGCCCTGCCCTGACCCAGTCGGACACCGCGAGGCTCCTGGGCAAGAGCGAGCAGGCGGTGAGCAAGGACCCGCGACTGCTGCGGGTGCGCAACCGCGACGGGAGACCGGTCTACCCGGTGGTGCAGTTCGACGGACGCTCGCAGCGGCCCGGCGTGGCCGAGGTCGTGGCGGCCCTCGCCCCGGTGCTCGCGCCGCTCACCGTCGCCTCCTGGCTGACCACCCCCAACCCCGAACTGCTCGGCGCCCGACCGGTGGACGCGCTCGCCGACGACGCCTCGACCGTGCTCACCCTGGCCCGCCGACTCGCGGCTGCGGCCGGCTGACGTGCCGCTGGGACCGCCACCGGCGCCCGCCGAGCTGACCCGGCTGCCCCGTGTGTCGCTGCGCGGCCGCACCCTGCACCGCGTGTTCGCCGCACAGCGATCGACCCCGTGGTGGTTCGCCTCGCTTCCCCAGCAGGTGGTGGACCCGGAGTCGCACGGCCGGTTCGACCTGCCGGCGCCGCTGGGGTCGTGCTACCTCGCGCTGGCCCCGGTGGCCGCCGTGCTGGAGACGTTCGTGCACTTCACCGGGCGGCTGCCGGACGTGGAGCTGCGCGCACGACGCCGCGCCGAGGTGGTGGCCCCGGACTCGGCGCCACCCGCCGCGAATGTGGCGGCGCCGTCGAGCCGCGCTGTCGGCGTCACCGCGGCTCTGTGGGCCGGGGGAGACCGCGCACTCACCCAGGCCTGGGCGCTCGCGCTGCACCGGGCGGGATGGCGGGCGGTTCACGGCGGCGTCTCGCACGACCCGGCCGGGCGGCTGCGGTCGGTCACCCTGTTCGACGCCGAGGGGGACCACCCGCCCTACGACAGCGCGTCGGAGTGGCCCGTGCAGGTCCGCACCCTGCACGACGACGAGGTGCTGCACCGCCAGCTCCGCCGCTACGGCATCGAGGTGGCGCGGTCGGACGTCCAGCTGCCGGTGGTGCCGCTGGAGGAGAGCGGGCTGCTGCACACGCCGAGGCAGGATGCACGGGCCGCTCGATCGCGGCGGAAGCAGAGTCGCACGGAGGAGGACGACGGATGACTGCCCGGCCCGACCAGGTCGCTCTGAGCTCGCTCCGGGTCTTCGCGCTGGGCGAGGGTGACGACGAGCGGCTCTCGAACCTCTGGCAGCTCTTCCGGTACGACCTCTCCCAGTTCCGCGACTCGTGGCCCGACGCGGACGGCCGCTTCAAGGAGCACGAGATGCGTTCGTTCCTCGACCGCGACCCGGACCGGATCGGCTACCTGGTCGGCGGCCCGGAGGTGTCGGCCGGCTTCGCGCTGGTGTCCGGCGTCGACGAGGAACCGCGCCACATGGACGCCTTCTTCGTGGTGCGCCGGGCGCGCCGCCTCGGCGTGGGCCGCCGGCTCGCGCTGGACGTGCTCGGCCGGCACCCGGGGGACTGGCGGATCGGGTTCCAGGAGGAGAACCCCACCGCGGCCCGGTTCTGGCGGAGGATCGCCACCGAGGTGGCCGGGGACAGGTGGCACGAGGAGGCCGTGCCGGTGCCCGGCAAGCCGTGGATCCCGGACGACCGGGTGCTGCACCTCACGGTGTGAGACCCCACCCGGCTCTCTCCTGCATCACCGGGGTGGTGGTTCTCGTCTGATCCAGGGTCGGCTGGGGTCGATCCAGGCGGGTGGGCGCCATTCGACGACGCCGGGTTCGTTGGTGCGTCTCAGGTCCCAGCCGCCTTCGTGGACGAGCCAGTGCTCGTGCCCGCACAGGGGGGCGCTGTTGGCCAGGCTGGTGGGCCCGTCGTCGGCCCAGTGGTCGAGGTGGTGGGCGGTGGTCTGCGACGGGGGTGCGGTGCAGCCGATGCCGCAGCAGCCGCCGAACTCCACGGCCAGCGCACGGTAGCTGGTGGCGGTGGCCAGGCGGACCTCTCTGCCTAGATCGAGCGGCTGGCCGCGGGAGCCGAGGACGGCGGGGACGAGCTTGGCGTCGCAGGCGAGCCGTCTCAGGGTGGCGGGGGCGAGCCGGTCGCCGCGCTCGGTCAGTCCCGGCAGGTAGCCGGCGGGCTGGCCTGATTCCGCATCAGTAAGCCCGGCTGCTGCGGTGCGCTGCTCGAGGGTCTGCATCGGCATGGTGATGAGCGCCTGGACCGGTTCGCCGTGCCGCAGGGGCAGGTCGTCGTGGTCGGCCGCGAGGCGGACCAGGGTGGCGAGGGCGTCGGCCCGGCGCTGGGGCATGGTCCTGCGCGCCGAGCGCGGGAGTGCGGATTCCTCGTCGTTCTCGGCGTCGGTGCGCATCACCGCGTCGAGGGTGGTCATCAGCAGCGACGCGGTCTCCTTGGTCAGCCGCCCCGAGATCCGGTACATCGCTCCGTCGGTGGCCACATCCGGGGTGATGGCGACCTCGCGCAGCGAGTGCGCCAGCTTCTCGTCCTCGTCGAGCTTCTTGCCGCGGTCGGAGTCGAGCACGTCGGCGATCCTCGCCGCGGCGACGGACAGGTGCTTGCGGGTCAGCCGGGGCGCCCAGTCCAGCAGGAACTCCTCGCCCTGCTCGACCTCCTCCACGGTGACCGAGCCGATCCGCTTGATCAGCCGCAGCCCGTCCACGATCGCCAACGCCTTGGTCTCGCACACCGACCCGTCGGCGATCGCGGCCATGATCTGGTCGCTGCCCTCCCGGGCCAGGCGGACCTGCTTGGCGGCATCGACGTGGTCGATCGTGAGCAACTGCGCCAGCCAGAACGGGGTGGTGCGCGCGTGCACCGCGTCAGCCACCGAGCGATCGTCGGCCTCCTTGACCAGCGACACCCGCAGCGCGGCGAGCCGGTTCTCGAGCGACACCACCAGCTGCACCGAAGGACCGAGCTGCCCGGACTCCAGCTGCCACACCGGCGCAGCTAACGCCCGCGTCACCGCCTCCTGCACCGCGGCCAGCGCGTCGGGGAGCGCCTGCTGCGGGGGCGGTGCGGCGTCCTCTGGCATACCGCGAACATAGACGTCGCCACCGACAGTTCCCGTTAGCTGGACGGCGAATTGAGCGTGATCGGGTCACGGTCCGATCACACTTGCCTTGCGGTGTCCTAGCCGTAGAAGCCGGCGCGCAGCAGGTCGGTCAGCTCGGACAGCAGGGGCATCCGTGGGTTGGTGCGCAGGCTCAGGTCCTCGAAGGCCGTCATCGCCAGGTCAGGCAGAGACTCCAGGAACTCGTGCTCGTCCACGCCCGCATCCTTCAAGGTCCGTGGCATCCCTACCGTGGACAGCAGGTCGTCGACGGCGGTGAACAGCCGCTCCCGGCTGTCCTGCACCGAGTGGCCGCCGAGCACGACGAACCCGAGCTGGCCGTACTTCTCCGGCGCGACGTAGGCCGAGTAGCCCGGCGCGGGCATGAACTTCGTGGGCAGCGAGGCGTTGTAGCGCAGCACGTGCGGCAGGAACACGCCGTTGGCGCGCCCGTGCGCGATGCCGAAACGGGCGCCGACGGCGTGCGCGAGCGCATGGTTCACCCCGACGAAAGCGTTGGAGAACGCGAGCCCGGCGAGGGTCGCGGCGTTGGCCATGTCCGTGCGCGCGGCCAGGTCGTCTCCGTCGGCGTGAGCGCGGGGGAGCGCCTCGAGCACCAGCCGCGCGGCCTGCACGCAGAAGGCGTCGGTGTAGGGCGAGGCGAAGATGGACACCGCGGCCTCGAGGGCGTGGGTGAGGGCGTCGATCCCGCTGTCGGCGGTGACCGAGGGCGGCATCGACAGCGCCAGCAGCGGATCCACGATCGCCATGTCCGGCACCAGCGAGTAGTCGACGAGGGTCTTCTTGCGGCCTCCGACCGTGAGCACGGCAGCAGGGGAGACCTCGGAACCCGTCCCCGACGTCGTCGGCGCGGCCACCAGGCGGACCCGGTGCGCCTGCTGCGGGTAGTGCGCCACCCGCTTGCGCGGGTCCAGGAACGGCAGCGTCAGCTCGTCGAGGTCGGCCTCGGGGTGCTCGTGGAACAGCCGCATCGCCTTGGCCGCGTCCATGACCGAGCCACCGCCGACCGCCACCAGCAGGTCCGGCCGGACCCGGTCCAGCAGCTCGACGCCGCGCCGGACGGTCCGTTCGTCCGGCTCCGGCTCCACCTCGGCGAACACCTGCACGTGCCGGCAGCGAAGGGTTCGCCGGACCTCCTCCACCACACCGCGCTGCTCGCAGGGACCGTCGGTGACCACGACCACCTGCTCGGCGTCCTCGTCGCGCAGGTTCTCCAGCGCCCCGGCGTTGAAGTAGGTGTTCGCCGGCACCCGGAACCACTGCGGCGGGGTGCGCCGACGGGCCACCGTCTTGAGGTTGAGCAGCTCGCGGTACCCGATGTTCGCGGTCGTGCTGCTGCCGCCCCAGGTGCCGCAGCCGAGCGAGAACGTGGGCGTGAGGTTGTTGTACACCCCACCGAGCGCGCCGACGGCGGTCGGAGCGTTCACCAGGATGCGTCCGGTCCGCACCGCCTCGGCGTACCGCCGGACCACCTCGTCGTCACGGGCGTACACCGCCGAGGTGTGGCCCAGGCCGCCGTGCTCGGTGACCAGGACGGCGGCGTCGATCGCGTGCTCGAGCGAGGGGGAGCGCACGATCCCCAGCACCGGCATGAGCTTCTCCTGCACCAGCGGGTGCGCGCCCAGCTCCTCGAGGTCTGTCGGCAGCGGGGCCAGCAGCAGCTTGGTGCCCGGATCCACCCCGAAGCCGGCGGCCTGCGCGAGCACGGCGGCCGGGCGGCCCACCGCCTGCATGCTGACCTTCTCCCCGCCCTCGAACGCGAACGCGGCCAGGGCCTGGACCTGGTCCGGGGTCAGCAGGTGCGCGCCCATGCGGACGAACTCCGCCACGACCTGCTCGTAGACGGCGTCGTCGACGATGCAGGTCTGCTCCGCCGGGCAGATGACCGAGGAGTCGAACGTCTTGGAGATGAGGGTGTCCACGACCATGCCGGGCAGGTCCGCGCTGCGGTGCACGTAGACCGGTGCGTTGCCCGGGCCGACGCTGAGCCCCGGTTTCCCGGCCGCGTTCGCCAGCGCGACGATCCGCGGGCCGCCGGTCACCCAGAGGAAGTCGACGTCGGGGTGGCGGAACAGGTAGTGCGTCACCTCGTGCGCGGCGTCGGGGACGACCTGGAGGGCGCCCGGAGGCAGACCGGCCTTCTCCCCGGCCTCGCGCAGCACCCGGACCGCCTCCTCGGCGCAGCGCACGGCGTAGGGGGAGGGACGCAGCAGAAGGGCGTTGCGGGTCTTCGCGGCGAGGATCGCCTTGTACAGCACCGTGGACGTGGGGTTGGTGACCGGCGTGACGGCCAGCACCACCCCGACCGGCTCGGCCACCAGCTCGATGTTCCGCTCGACGTCGACCTCGACGACGCCGACGGTGCGGGCTCCCTCGAGGGCGTCGGAGAGGAACTCGGTGGCGACGAAGTTCTTGACCACCTTGTCCTCGAAGACCCCGAACCCGGTCTCCTCGACGGCCAGCCGAGCCAGACCGGTCGCCGCGTGCAGACCCGCCCGCACCATCGCCGCGACGATCCGGTCCACCGCCGCCTGGTCCAGCTGCCGCAGCTCGGCGGCCGCTGCCGCCGCGGAGGCGACCAGCTGGTCCACCGTCTCGCGCCTCGCCTCGTCGAGCCCTTCGCTCACTGCCGTCGTCTGTGTCATCTCGCTGCCCCAGCGCTCGTCAGCGGCGCGGGCCGCCGCCCACGCCGACGCTAGGCAGCACGGCACCTGGTCGGACAGGGCCTTACGGCCGTCGCCACGATCTGCGCCGCCGGCGGCCGCCGAGGCTGGATACTGCCCCCGTGCGGGGACGACCGGGAAGAGGCGCTCTCATCGGGGTCGGGGTCAGCCTCGTCCTGCTCGCGGTCATGTTCGCGCCGGCCGTCCTCGACGGCGACTACTACGAGCTCACCGACTCGCTGGTGTTCTTCGCCGCACCTTTCCTCCTGGCAGGTGCAGGCCTAGGGGCGCTCATCGGCGTCCGGCCGCCCGCGCCGACCGGAGCGCAGGCCCCACGGCCGGCCGGCCGAGCTCGACGACCCCTCGCCGTGGTCGCGGCCGGCGCGGCCGTCCTCCTGGCCGCGTGGACGATGTCGTGGGCCACGGGCCTCGTCGACGCCGCGCCGCTCGGCATCGGCTGACGAATCGTCAGGCCGCGTCGGAAGCCGGACGGTCCGCCTTGTCGGTGGGCGTCCCGCTCACCTCCAAGAATCCGCGAGCCACGCCGAGTGGCGGTTCGTCCCAGATCACCCGGAACGCCATAGCCTTCAGACCTCGTCGTGAGCCGCACTGCCACGCCCTCGGCGACCGAAGCGGCTGTCGAGCAGGAACGGGCTTGTTCACGACCATGGACCACAGCGTGCGCCGGCCACCGGACGTCTCCGCGACGCCGCCTCCGGGCGGGGGAGAGATGCGGTGAAGCTGGTCCTCGTCGGCGGGCTCGTCGCGCTCGTCGTCACGTTGGTGGGCACCCGCTACTTCATCGCCCTCGCCAGGCGCAACGGCTGGGGGCAGTTCGTCCGGGACGACGGCCCGACCAGCCACCACACCCAGCGCGGCACGCTCCAGATGGGCGGCATCATGATCATCGCCGCCACGGTGACCGGCTACGCCGTGGCACACCTGCTCGCCTGGAGCGCCCCGACCGTCTCCGGTCTCCTGGTGCTCCTGCTGATGGTCGGCATCGGGTTCGTCGGCTTCCTGGACGACTGGACGAAGATCAGGCGCGAGAGGTCGCTCGGCCTGCGTTCCGGGCAGAAGCTCGCCGGCCAGACCCTCGTCGCGGTCGTCTTCGCCGTCCTGGCTGGTCAGTTCTCCCGCGGCGGGCTCACCCCGGCCAGCCACCACATCTCCTTCGTGCGGGACACGTGGATCAACCTCGCCTTCCTCGGCACCGTGGTCGGCGCCATCCTCTTCGTTGTCTGGGCGAACCTCATGATCACGGCCACCAGCAACGGGGTGAACCTCACCGACGGCCTGGACGGACAGGCCGCCGGGGCCTGCGCCATGGTCTTCGGCGCCTACGTGCTGGTCGGCATCTGGCAGTTCAACCAGAACTGCCGGTACGTGACGTCGCCGGCGTGCTACGAGGTCCGTGACCCGCTCGACCTGGCGGTGGTCGCCGCCGGTGTGACCGGGGCCTGCTTCGGGTTCCTGTGGTGGAACGCCTCGCCGGCCAGGATCTTCATGGGCGACACCGGGTCCCTCGGGCTCGGTGCGGCGCTGGCCGGCCTGGCGATCATGACCCGGACCGAGCTGCTGGTGATCATCCTGGGCGGGCTGTTCGTGATCGAGACGCTGTCGGTCATCCTGCAGGTCGGCTACTTCAAGGCGACCAAGCGCAGCAACGGCGGCGTGGGCAAGCGGCTGTTCCGGATCACGCCGATCCACCACCACTTCGAGATGCTCGGCTGGGAGCAGGTCACCGTGACCATGCGCTTCTGGATCATTTGCGGGGTCTGCGTCGCCGCGGGGCTCGGCACGTTCTACGCCGAATGGGTCGTCGGCGGTCCCTGACCGCAGGACCGCACCACCAGCGGCACAGCCGATAATACACATTATGTCATTCTGCAGGTGTGCAGCCCTCTTCGTCGCACCCCGACCTCCCCTGGTGACCCGCCGCCGGCTCGCGGGCAGCAGCGGCGACGACGCACCCGTCCACCGCGGCCGGCTATCCAGCCGCGATGGGCCGGAGCTTGAAGACCAGGATGCCGAGGTACCTGTTCATCCACTCCCGCTTGTGCGGGAATCGACGTCCGTCGGCCTCGGACAGCTGCGGCTCGAGCGCCGTCTCGACCCACAGCCCCGCCGCGCTGAAGGCGTTGAGCAGGTCGGACATCGTGTAGGTCCGTTTCGTGAGCGGGATCTGCTCGTTCCACCCGGGGCGGTAGGTGTACGAGGACGTGGCGAAGTACTCCTCGCCGAGCGAGGTGCCGTTCTGCTCCGCCCGTTCGAGGGCGTACCGGATCGGCTGGGTCCTGGTCAGCAGGACGAACCCGCCGTCGGTCAGCATGGTGCGCGCCGTGCGCAGCGTCCGGACGGGATCCTCGGCATACCCGAAGGACTGCAGGAACAGGATCCGGTCGAAGGTCCGGCCGACCAGACCGGGGATCGAGTCCAAGGAGTTGAGGTCGCCCTGGACGAGCTGCACGCGGGGCGGCCGCGGATCGAGGAAATTCCCGCTGACGTCGACTCCGACACCCTCGGCTGCGCCCGCCGCCATCAGCTCGGCGAGCTTGCTCCCGTTGCCGCAACCGACATCGAGCACCGACAGGCCGGTGACGTCGCCGAGGACGCCCCGCTGTGCGGGCCACTCGACCAGGCGGTCCAGCGAGTCCTCCCTGCTGCGCGCCCGCTCGTAGTCCGGTGCGAGCTGCGACCACGCCTGACGCGGATCTGCTGGGTCGTCCATGGGAAGAACGTGCCTTTCGTGAGTCGTCTGCTGCCGCTAGGCGGGCGGCCGTCAGGCGACAGAACATAGTCAGGGCCGCGAGTAGGTCCGTCCAGCCATGATCCCGAGCGCCTCGGCGCCGCCGTGGTGCACGGGCGGACCCGACGTGGGACCTCGAGACGGCCCGCGCCCTGGGCGCGGACGTCCTGCAGCTCGACGGCGCGGACCACGCCATGTCAGTCGACGACGCCGTCCGCACGTCGGAGCTGCACGTCGAGGTGACCCGCGCGGTGGACCGATGGCTGCCACGCATCGGCTCCGGCCGCCACCGCTGACCCCACCGGTCAGTCCGGTCCCCGTGACCTCATCCGGCCGGAAGGCTGCCCGCGGGCCGGCCGAGCGGGACCGTCGCCCAGGTCTCCGGGCGCATGTAGTGCCCCACCTCCCCCAGGCGCGTGTGCCGGAACCGCACGAGCTCGATGGACGACACCTCGAAGGAGACGGGCGTCATGGCCCGGCGTGCTCGCACCCACTCGACGAGCCCCTCGGGGTCGACCACCCCGTGGGTGAAGTGGAGCAGGCTGCAGTACCAGATGTCGCGGCGCATCCCGTCCTCGAACCAGGCGAGGTCACCGAGCTCCGCGCGGAGCCGCTCCATCAGCTCCCACGGGCGGTCGTCGTGGGTCTCGACCTGGGCGAGCACCCCGCCGCTCGTCAGGGTCAGACCGGTGACGATGAGCCGGAACGGCGCGGCGGCTGCGGCGGTCCGCGCCAGCGCACCGCTCCAGTCGCGCACCACCGGATCGCCGACGTCGGCAGCGGCGCGGAACGGCTCCAGCGCGCGGATCGTGAGGTGCACCGAGTCGGCTCGCCCGGTCCTGAAGTGCCGGTGGCCGGCGAGCCGCGCCGCCTCGTGCATGAGGGACTCGAGGTGGGCGCGGACGGGGAGCGGCGGGCGGGCCAGCACGGTGACCGGCCAGCGTCCGCCGTCGACCGGTGGTGCATCGCTGCGGTGCGTGCCGGCGAGGATGTGCGGCACGGCCTCGTCGAAGAGCCGGTCGAAGAGCGGGTTCGGCGGCACCGTCACCGGGCCGTCTCCCGTGCGGACCGGAGCATCAGCGCCGACGTCGGACGCAGCAGCTCCCCCAGGTCGCTCACGACGTCGCCGGTCCACTCCGCGTCCTGGTCCACGGCGTCGCCGGGGTCCTGGTCCGGTGCTGCGAAGCGGACCACGGTCATGCCCAGCGCCTGCGCCCCGGTGAGCTCCCGGCTGCCGCCGTCGCCGACGTAGAGGCACTCGGACGGTTCGACGCCCAGCCGTCGCGTCGCCGTCAGGTATGCCTCCGGCTCGGGCTTGCGGTGCCCGGTGAGGCAGGAGAACGAGATCGCGTCCACGTGCGTGGCCAGCGGGCCCTGCGGCCAGACGAGAGGCGTCTCCGCCGAGCAGTCGCTGACCAGTCCGCGGGCGATCCGGCGCCGGCCCAGCTCGGCGAGGACCGGCACCGCCCAGGTCCTGCGGTGCAGGGATCGCGTGAGCCCCAGGCGCAGCTCCACCGCGGCGTCCACGGCCCTGTCGGACGGCCGTGCGCCGAGACGCTCAGCCAGCCGGCGCACGCTCTCGGGCAGGCTCCCGAGCCGCCCCCGGCAGCGGTCGTCGAAGGTGGCCCGCACCAGGTCGGCGAACGCGGCCTGCTCCACGTCGAGAACCTGCGCCATCTCACGTGCCACCGCGTCGCGCTCGTCCCGGCTCCCGGCGGGGATGAGGGTGCCGAACAGGTCGAACAGCACGGCGCGGATGGGTGGTCGAGGCACGTCAACGGACGCTAGCGCCGACTGTTGGCCTGGCTGCTCATCCGCGCGTCTCACCCCCGTAGGACGCGGCCAGCGCACGTGCCACGGTGAGCGCGTCGGCGTCCGCGACCCCCGCCGGGTACTCCGGCAGCAGGTCGTCCCAGACCGGGAGCCAGGACCCGAGCAGCTGGCGCTGCCCCTCGGGCCGGGCGAAGAACCAGACGTGCAGGTGCGCGGCGCCGTCGCCGACCCGGTAGACGTGGCAGCGGCTGACGTGGGGCAGCGCCTCCACGTGCCGCGCGACGTGGGTGCTGAGGACGCCGAGCTGCGCCGCGAGGACGTCGTCGAGGTCGGCCAGGTCGTGGTGAGCGCGCGGGTGCAGCATCAGCACCAGAGGCACCCCCACGCCCTCGATGCGGGTGAGGCGCCAGTGCTCGTCGAGCCAGATGCCCTCGTCGCGCCGAGCGCACGACATGCAGTCCGCCGGGTCCTCACCGTGGCGGGGCGGCTCCGGGACCACCGGTGACCGCAGCGGCGAGACCCGCAGCCCTTCGCTCTCGAACGGGCTGACGTCCCAGCCGGTCATGCGGGCCAGCGGCAGCCGACCCTGCTCATCGGCGGAGTCGAGCGCGTGCTCGTAGAACGCGTCCGGGGTGAGGGCCATGCGGGGAACCTACTCGTGCCGTCGGCGCTGTTCGTCGCGCGACCCCGCTCCAGTTCCCTGCTTACCGCGGCAGATCTGCCGCGGTAAGCAGGGAAGGATCGCGGGGGCGTGATCGTTCCGTGCGGGGCTGGGGGGCTCTCAGGGGCTGCCGAGCCGGCGGACTTCTGGCCGCTGTGGACGGTGCCGGCGGGCCGTCGGCGGCCCCGCCTATCGTCGTCGGGCAACGGCTGACGAGACGGCGGGAGGCGGGATGGCTGCTCGGGACGTGCACCGCTCGGCCGTCTACGCCGCCGAGGACCAGGTGGCACGCACCGTGGAGCGGGCCAACCGCACGTCCGGCGGCCGCGTCGACTTCTTCGGCTCGAGCCTCACCCTCCCGCCCGAGCGCCGGTTCGCCGACGTCGCCTCCGTGCAGCGCTACGTCGAGGCCGTCCTGGGGCTCAGCTGGGTCGCCGAGCGCTGGCCAGGCCTGGCCGGCTGCCGGGTCCGCGAGCGGTCCGGCCAGACCCGGGCCACCTACGAGGCGACGGCCGGCTCACCCTGCATCGCGATCCCACTGGCCACCCGCTGGGCCGGGCGCGAGCTGGTCGTCCTGCACGAGGTCGCCCACCACCTGGTGGCGCACTCCCCCGTCGCCGGCGAGCCGTCGCACGGGCCGACGTTCACCGGCACGTTCCTCGCGCTGGTCGAGGTGGTCGTCGGGGCAGAGGTGGCGCTGCTCCTGCGCGCCGCCCTGCACGGGGCCGCGGTCCCGGTCGGGCCGGTCCGGGCCACCACCGCGGCCGCTCCCCCGCCCCGGACCGAGGCGCCCACTCCCACCGCGGCTCGCGCCGCCGACCCCGACGGAGCCTGACGTGGCCCACCTCGACCGGATCGCCGCGCTGCTCGCCAAAGCCGAGCGAACCGACAACCCGCACGAGGCCGAGGCGTTCCTGGCCAAGGCCCAGCAGCTGGCCACCACCCACTCGATCGACCTGGCGCTGGCCCGCTCCCGCACCGCGAAGGCCGAGGCCCGCGAGCAGCCGGAGTCGCGCAGCATCACCGTCGGCGAGCCGGGCAAGCGGGCCAACAAGCACCTCATCTCGCTCTTCTCCGCGGTGGCCCGCAGCAACGAGGTCGTGCTGGACGTCGCGGCCAACAGCACCTACGTGATCGCCTACGGCATGCCGTCCGACATCGAGGTGGTGCAGGCCATGTGGGCCTCGCTGGCCACCCAGATGACCGCCTCGGCCGGCGCCTACCTGTCCACCGGCCGCTGGCGCGGCGAGAGCTACTGGCGGCGCAGCCGGGACCGCTGGGGCGGCGGCTGGGAGCAGGCGCCCCACTCCGCCCAGAGCGCCCGGGCGGCGTTCTACACCGCCTTCGTGCCGCGCATCGCCGAGCGCCTGGCCGCCGCCCGGGAGCAGGCGATGCGCGACTCCGACGCCGCCCGCTCCCCCGCCGCAGCCGGCTCCGACGGAGTGTCGGAGACGGTCTCGGCCGGTGAGCAGGCCTCGACCTCCGCCGAGCTCGTGCTCCGGCGCAAGCACGAGGAGGTCCGCGCCTTCCACGCCCACCGCTCGCAGGCGCGCGGCACCTGGCGCGGCTACTCCGGCTCCGCGCACGTCGGCGGCGGGTCGGCCACCACCGCCGGGCGGGCCGCGGCCAGCCGGGCCCGGCTGGGCTCGGCCACCGGCATCGGCGGCGAGGGCAAGGCGCTGCCCGGAGGACGCGCGGAGCGGTGAACCACCGGGCGGATCGACCCGCTCCACCGCGCGACGCGCCCGGCCGAGGAGATTCCTCGCCCACCGAGACGGATTCTCCTGGGTGGGCGAGGCAGGATCACGGTCCCGTGATCCTGCCGGAGGGGCGCGGGCTAGCCGGCCCGGCGCAGGTCCGGGCCCGGGAACGGCGGCACGGCGTCCAGCCGCAGCGAGCCGAGGCCGGCGAGCCGCCACACCCGCGCCAGCGCGTCGGTGTCCTCCTCGGTCACCAGGTTGCCCATCACCCGCAGGGCCAGCTTCATCAGCAGCGGCGAGCGCATCCCGGCCGGGCCGAAGGTGGGCACGAACCGCGGGTGGGTGAGCAGCGCCGCGGCACGGCGGGCCACCGAGAACGCCACCCCGTAGCGGCGGCGGAGCAGGGCCGGCCACGCGCTCGCCAGGTCGGTGCTCGGCTCGAACAGCAGGTCGGCCGCGAGCCGGCCGGTCTCCAGGCCGTAGTCGATGCCCTCGCCGTTGAGCGGGTTCACGCAGCCCGCCGCGTCGCCCACCATGACCCAGTTGCCCCCGGCGATGCCCGAGACCGCCCCGCCCATCGGCAGCAGGGCGCTGGCGAACCGCTGCGGCTCGCCCTTGATGTCCCACTGGTCGCGCTGGGTGTCGGTGTAGGTGTCCAGCAGCCGTCGCAGGTTCACCTCGGCCGGCCGGGCGTCGGTGGCCAGCGTCCCGACGCCGATGTTCACCCGGCCACCGCCGAGCGGGAAGACCCAGCCGTAGCCGGGCAGCACCTCGCCCTGCGCGTCGCGCAGCTCGAGGTCGGAGGAGATCCACAGGTCGTCCGGTGCGCCGATCTCGACGTAGGCCCGAGCGGCGACGCCGTAGGCGGTCGAGCGGTCCCAGTGCCGGCCGAGGTGGCGGCCCAGCTGGGAGCGGGCACCGTCGGCCACCACGACCCGGTCGGCGCGGACCGTCAGCGGGCCGTCGGCGTCGCGCAGGTGCACCGCGGCCACCCGGCCGTCCTCGACGTCGGCGCCGACCGCCGTGGCGGTGAGCGGCGTGGCGCCGGCGTCGATCGCCACCTGCCGGATGCGGGCGTCGAGCTCGGTGCGCGGCACCGCCGAGCCGATGCCCTGGAACTCCGCGGTGGTGGGCCAGCGCAGGAACAGCTCCTGGCCGAACCCGCGGGCGCGCAGCCCGACGTTGAGGTGCTGGGCGCGCAGCCACTCGCCCAGCCCGAGGGCGTCGAGCTCGGCCACCGCGCGGGGGGTGAGCCCGTCGCCGCAGGTCTTGTCGCGCGGGAACTCGGCCCGGTCGACGAGCAGGACGTCCCGGCCGGCCCGGGCCGCCCACGCGGCGGCCGCGGCTCCGGCCGGCCCGGCGCCGACGACGAGCAGCTCGGCGCGCAGCGCACGCGGGGAAGGGGCGACAGTCTCGGCGGCGGACAGGGCGGGCACGTGCCCCATGGTCCCGCACGCGCGCGAGGCTGGCGAAACGAGGGCAGCGAGGTCACACCGTCAGCCGGGCCGGCGGGCGACGGCGGGGACGTGCCGCAGCCGCTGCGCGAGCGCGTAGGCCGGCTCGCGCAGGCGGGCCAGCGCCGTGGGCACCTCCAGGCCCGGCAGGGGCCGGCGCACGGGGTTGAAGGCGGTGGGCGGGTCCAGCGCGGCGTCGGCCGGGCCGGTGAGCAGCAGCAGCCCGAAGGCGCGCCACGGCCCGGTGGGTGCGGCCGCCTCGAGCACGAGCTCGACCGGCTCCGCGGCGGCCACGGCGGCCAGGTCCTCCGGGTCGCGCGGCAGCGGGCGCCCGGGGTCGGCCGGCGTCGCGGCCAGCACGACCAGCCCGCGCGGCGAGCGGTACGGCAGCAGCGTGGACAGCGGACTCGCGGCCAGCTCGCGCCGGGGCGCCAGCAGGAACCGGCCGACCGTGCCCAGCCCGGTGGTGGCGAACAGCAGGTCGGCCTGGCGGGGCTGCCCGTCGTCGGCGACCGCACCGGGCACGGGCACCCGCAGCGCGAGCCCCAGCACGTCCGGCCAGGGCGAGGGCAGTCCCACCGACCGGGACACCCGGACCAGCGCCTCGTCCTGGCCCGGCTCGTCCAGCCACGGCACGCCCCACGGCACCGGGGCGCCGTGCCGGCGGACGGTGGCTGCCAGCAGCGCTCCCTTCGGGTGCAGCGGGCGGCTCTGCCGCACGACCGTCCCGACCGCCGAGGCCGCGCCCAGCCCGGCGCCGGCGGCCCTCCCGGCCAGCCGCCCGGGCAGGGTCGCGAGCGACCCGGGGTCCTCCGGCGCCTCCATGCGCCCTGCCTACCCCGGCACCCCGCGGTCACACGACGCCCCTCGCTGCCACCGATCGACATCGGGCCGAGCGAGCGTCCGGGCGGCCGGCTCAGCGCAGCAGCCGCGGCGCGTCCAGGTCGGTGTTCTCCACCACCCGCGTCGCGCGGCCGGCCGGATCCGCCTCGCGCAGGTAGAGCCGCTGCCCCTCGACGTAGCGCCGGTTGGCCGGGGCGTGCAGGTCCGGGCTGGAGCCGTCGCGGGCGGCGCACCGCGCCAGCGAGACGGTCCGGTCCACCTCCAGCCACACCGACCAGCTCCACCAGCCGACCAGCTCCGGACGGTGCAGGAAGATCCCGTCCATCACCAGCACCGCGCCGTCGGCCGCCTGCTCCCACGGGGCGAGGTCGGCGGCGTCGCCGCCGACGTCGAACACGCGGGGGCGGTACCGCCCCGCACCGCCGGGCCCCAGGGGCTCGAGCAGGACCCGCTGCAGCACCGACAGGTCGTAGGAGTCGCGGTAGAAGCCCTCCGGGTCCTCCCGTCCCCGCGCGTAGCGCTCGCTGCGCGGCCGGTGGAAGCCGTCCACCGACGCCCGCACCGCCACGCGTCCCCGCTCCCGCAGGGAACCGGCGAGCTCGTCGGCCAGCACCGTCTTGCCCGCGCCGTCGACTCCGTCCACCGCCACCCGCACGAACGGGTCGCCCGGCATCGCGGCCACCTCGTCGGCCAGCCGGGCCAGCAGCAGGGCACGGGTGGCGGAGGTCACCCGGCGACGGTACCGGCGCCGGTGAGGCGCTCCGCGCCTGCCGCTGGCAGGCTCGACGCGTGCCACCGCTCCCCTCCCCTGTGCTGCTCGCCCGCCAGGCCCGGCTGGCCGCCCTCCCCGCCGGCGCGGTGACGGACGCTCTCGAGGGGGTGGTCCGCCGTCGGCTCGGCCAGGACCCGGAGCAGGTCCGGCGCCGGCTGAGGAACCGCGGCGCGGATCGCACCCGACGGGTGCTGGGCGACCTCAAGGGCGGCGCGCTCAAGGCCGGGCAGCTGCTCAGCACGGTGGAGGCCCTGTTCCCGCCGGACCCCGAGGGCACCTGGCGGCAGGCGCTGACGAGTCTCCAGCAGGACAACCCGCCCCTGCCCTTCGAGCAGGTGGAACCGGTGCTGCGCGCCGAGCTCGGCGCCGGGTGGCGGACCAGCCTCGTCGGCCTCGAGCAGCGGGCGGTGGCGGCGGCGTCGCTGGGGCAGGTGCACCGGGCCACCTGGCCGGACGGGCGACCGGTGGCGGTGAAGGTGCAGTACCCGGGGGTCCGCGAGGCTCTGTCCGCCGACCTGGCGGCCGTCTCGGTCGCCACCCGGGCGGCCGCCCTCGTGGCCCGCGGCCTCACCCTCCCGCCGCTGGTGGCCGAGCTGCGCACCCGGCTGGTCGAGGAGCTGGACTACGTGCGCGAGGGCGAGCACCAGCAGCGCTTCGCCGATGCCTACGCGGACGACCCCGACGTCGTCGTCCCCCGCGTCCTGCTCGCCACCCCGCGGGTCCTGGTCACCGACTGGCTCGACGGCGTCCCGCTGGCCCGCGTCGCCGCCGAGGGAACGGCGGAGCAGCGCGACCGGGCCGGCCTGCTCTACCAGCGGTTCCTGCTCTCCGGCCCCGAGCGCACCGGCCTGCTGCACACCGATCCGCACCCGGGCAACTTCCGGCTCCTGCCCGGCGACGACGCCGCGCGGCTCGGCGTCCTCGACTTCGGGTCCTGCCTGGTCCTCCCCGACGGCATGCCGCGCGCGTTCGGCCGGCTGATCCGGGTGCTGCTCAGCGACGACGACGTCGAGGTGCTGGCCGGCCTGCGCGAGGAGGGCTTCCTGCGGCCGGACCGGACGGTGGAGGTGCGCAAGCTGGTCGACTACCTGGGCCCGTTCTCCGAGCCGGCCCGGCACGAGGTCTTCTCCTACAGCCGGTCGTGGCTGCGCTCGCAGTTCGCCCGGGTCAACGACCCGCGCAACCCGGAGTTCGCGGTGGCGCTGCAGCTCGACATCCCGGCGGAGCTGCTGTTCACCCACCGGGTCTGGCTGGGGATCGTCGGGGTGCTGAGCCAGCTCGAGGCGACGGTGCCGGTGCGCCCGGAGCTCGAGCGGTGGCTCCCCGGGTTCGCCGACATCGACCGGCCGGAGAGGATGGGGGCGTGATCGACGCCGACACCGCACGAGCCCTGCGCACCGCCGGCCTCGGCTGGCAGCCCGCCCCGGGCGACTGGTTCGTCATCGACCGGGAGGACCTGCGCGAGGAGCCGTTCGTCCTCTCGCACCTGGTCGTGGACGTGCAGGACGTGCCCGGCGGACAGGTCCTCGGCTTCAACGGCACGGTGGAGTGGGCCCTGGACTCGGTCGCGCTGGAGGAGGCGCTCTGGCTCCCCCGCGAGGACCAGCTGCGCGAGCTGCTCGACGACGACCTGGTGCGGCTGGAGCGCTCGACGCACGGCTGGCGGGCCGTCGTGCTGGTGGCGGGCGCGGCCACCTCCGTGGCGGCAGACAGCCCGGCCGAGTGCTACGCGCAGGCCGTGCTGGCGCGGCTCGGGTCGGCCGGGCGGAAGGCCGACGAGGCCGCGCGATGAGCTCGCTGCTGGCCTGGCACCTGCTGCTGACCGCCGCCTACGCAGGCTTCCAGTGGACGATCCAGCTCCTGGTCTACCGGCAGTTCCCTCTCGTCCCGCCGGAGAAGTTCCCCGCGTACGAGCAGGCGCACCAGACCCGCGTCTCCTACGTCGTGGGCCCGCTGTTCCTCGGCCTCGTCGTGACGACCGGGCTGCTGCTGGTGGAGCGCCCGGACGGCACCCCGTGGGCGGCGGCCGTCGGGGCCGCCGTGCTGCTGGCCGGCATCCTCGCCGTGACCGCGCTGGCCGCGGTCCCCCTGCACGCCCGGCTGGGCCACGAGTTCTCCGAGACCGCCTGGCGCGCCCTGCTGCGCTGGGACCTGGCGCGCGCGGTGCTGGCGACGGCGAACGCTGGGCTGGCCCTCTGGCTCGTGCTGCGCTGACGGCCCCATCACACAGCTCGTGCCGTGATCATGCAGAAATGGTGCGCCCGCGCCTTTTCTGCATGATCACGGCAGGAGGGTCAGTCCACCGGCCAGGTGTGCACCGGCTCGTTGCCGTGCATGTGCTCGGCGTACCGCTCCAGCATCAGGCGCAGCGCCTCGGCGCGGTCATGGTGGCCGGCGCGGTCGATGCGGTGCAGCACCTCGCTCTGCCACCACGCGCCGTTGCGGGAGGTGAGGCAGCGCCCCTCCACGACGCCGAGCAACCGCTCGCGGACGGCGTCGTCGACGCCCCAGCGGGACAGCCCCTCGTGGGCCAGCGGCAGCAGCCGGCGCAGCACCAGCTCGGTCGCCGGCACCTCCCCCAGCCCCGGCCAGAACAGCCGGGCGTCGATGCCGCGCCGCGCCCCCTCGTGGAAGTTCTCCTCCGCCGCGCTGAAGGACATCTGCGACCACAGCGGCCGGTCGGCCTCGACCAGCGCGTGCACGAGGCCGTAGTAGAAGGCGGCGTTGGCCAGCACGTCGACGACGGTCGGCCCGGCCGGCAGCACCCGGTTCTCCACCCGCAGGTGCGGCTTGCCGCGCACGACGTCGTAGACCGGCCGGTTCCAGCGGTAGATCGTGCCGTTGTGCAGCCGCAGCTCGTGCAGCTGCGGCACGTCGCCGCGGTCGAGGACCTCCTCCGGGTCCTCCTCGTCGCACACGGGCAGCAGCGGCGGGAAGTAGCGCACGTTCTCCTCGAACAGGTCGAAGATCGAGGTGATGTAGCGCTCGCCGAACCACACCCGGGGGCGGACACCCTGCGCCTTGAGCTCCTCCGACCGCGTGTCGGTGGCCTGCTCGAACAGCGCGATCCGCGTCTCCCGCCAGAGCTCCTTGCCGAGGAAGAACGGGCTGTTCGCGCCCAGCGCCAGCTGCACGCCGGCGATGCACTGCGAGGCGTTCCAGTAGGCGGGGAACTGCTCCGGGCTGACCTGCAGGTGCAGCTGCGCAGAGGTGCAGGCCGCCTCCGGAGCGATGGTGTCGGCGTAGGTCGACAGCCGCTCGACGCCGTCGATGGACAGGTGCAGGTCCTCGCCGCGCGCGGCGAAGATCTGCTCGTTGAGCAGGTGGTAGCGCGGGTTGCCGGACAGGCTCGCCCCGGTGAGGTCCTGCTCCCGCAGGGTCGGCAGCGTGCCGATCATGACGATGTGCGCCCCCAGCGCGCGGGCCTTCGTCTCGGCGCCGTTGAGGCTCTGCCGGACGCCCGCCTCGAACGCGGCCGCGCCGGAGTCGCCGAACTGCCGCGGCGGAACGTTGATCTCCACCGTGAACTGGCCCAGCTCGGTCTGGAACGCCTCGTCGGCGATGGCCTCGAGCACCTCGGCGTTGCGCATGGCCGGCCGGTAGTCGGCGTCGACGAGGTTGAGCTCGATCTCCAGACCGGTCAGCGGGCGCTCGACGTCGAACCGGGACTCCCCCAGCATCCGCGCGAAGACGTCCAGGCACCGGCGCACCTTCTGCCGGTAGCGCTGGCGGTCCTCACGGGTGAACTTCCGCGACGCGACATCCTCGCCCATGCGCGCTCCCCTCTCGACCTTGCCCGACGGCGCTCCGGAAGCCCTGTCCTCCCCCGCCACCGACGTCCGCACGCTACCCAGCCGCCGCCCGCCCGTCGCCGACTCGGCGAGGTCGCCTACCGTGGGCGGCCGTGAGCGATGCGGCAGCAGAGGTCGGAGAACTCCCCCAGCCACGCGCCCGCTCCTTCGGCGCGGTCGCCGGCGCCTACGACCGGCTGCGCCCGGCCACCCCGCAGGCCGCGCTGGACTGGCTGCTTCCCCCGCACGCCCGCCGGGTGCTCGACCTCGGCGCCGGCACCGGCGGCACCACCCGGGCGATGCTCGAGCGCGGCCTGGACGTCGTGGCGGTCGAGCCGGACGAGCGGATGCGCGAGGTGCTCGCCGCCCGCGCTCCCGGTGCCACCGTGCTGGCCGGCGCCGCCGAGAAGATCCCGCTCCCGGACGCCGACGTCGACGCCGTGGTCGCCTCCTCGGCCTGGCACTGGTTCGACCCGGAGCTCGCTCCGGCCGAGGTCGCCCGGGTGCTGCGGCCCGGCGGCCGGCTCGCGGTGCTGTGGAACGGCCGCGACGGCGATGTTCCGTGGATGTCCGCGCTCGAGCAGGCTGTCCGGACCGACGGCATGACCGCGGCCCCCGCAGCGCGCCGCTACCGGGAGGTGGACCTCCCCGACGGGCTGCCGTTCGGCCCGGGCCGGCAGCACGAGGTGCGGTGGACCCGGACCATGGCACCGGCCGACGTCGTCGCGCTGATGGGGACCTACTCCGGCGTGCTCGCGCTGCCTCCGGAGGAGCGCACCGCCCGGCTCGCGGCGGCCGCTCAGCTGCTGGCCGGGCACCCGGACGCGGCCGGACGCGATCTGCTCGACGTGCCGTTCGTGGCCCGCTGCTGGCGGGCCGACCGGCTGGGGTGAGCCGACCCTGGTGCGCCGCGGCTAGGTTCCGTCCATGGCGGTCCGACGCATCAAGCCGAACATCCTCTCCACCGACTTCGAGTCGAGCCGTGCCTTCTACCAGGGAGTGATCGGCCTCGAGGGCGGTGAGGGGCTGGACTGGATCCTGTTCTTCGGCAACGGTCAGCGGGAGGTCCAGCTCAGCGTCATGGCGCTGGACGTCAGGGCGCACCAGCACCCCGACGTGTCCATCGAGGTGGACGACGTGGACGAGGTGCACGCCCGCGCCGTGGCCGCCGGCGCGGAGATCGTCTATCCCCTCACCGACGAGGAGTGGGGGCTGCGGCGCTTCTTCGTCCGTGACCCCGGCGGCGCGATCATCAACGTCACCCAGCACGAGGGAGAGGGCTGAGGGGGCGGGACGCGACCAGCGGCGCGGGGACACGCCGCAGCGCCTTCGCCGAACTGTCGGTGACCGCTCGTACGGTCCTTGTCGTGCGCCTGCTCCACACCTCCGACTGGCACCTGGGCCGGTCCTTCCACCGGGAGGACCTCCTCGGCGCCCAGGCCGCGTTCGTCGACCACCTCGTGGAGGTGGTGCGCAGCGAGCGGGTCGACGCCGTGCTCATCAGCGGCGACCTCTACGACCGCGCGCTCCCGCCGGTCGACGCCGTCGCCCTGTGCAACGAGGCCCTGCACCGCCTCGCCGCGCTGCGGGTGCCCACGGTCGTCATCAGCGGCAACCACGACTCCGCCCAGCGGCTCGGCTTCGCCGCCGACCTCATCGCCGCCGCCGGCGTCCACCTGCGCACCCTGCCGGCCCGCGCGCACGACCCGGTGCTGCTGGAGGACCGGCACGGGCCGGTCGCGGTCTACGGCATCCCCTACCTCGAGCCCGACGTCGCCCGCCCGCTGCTGAGGTGCGAGGAGCGCGGGCACGCCGCCGTCCTCGGTGCCGCCATGGACATGGTCCGCGCCGACCTCGCGCACCGGCCGGGCGCCCGCTCGGTGGTGCTGGCCCACGCGTTCGTCACCGGCGGCGAGCCGTCGCAGAGCGAGCGGGACATCACCGTCGGCGGCGTCGCCTCGGTGCCGCTGTCCACCTTCGACGGCGCCGCCTACACCGCGCTGGGCCACCTGCACGGGCCGCAGGTGCTGGCCGAGACCGTCCGCTACTCCGGCTCCCCGCTGGCCTACTCCTTCTCCGAGGCCGACCACCGCAAGGCCAGCTGGCTGGTCGACCTCGGCCCGGACGGGGTCGAGGCGGTCGAGCGGGTCGACGCGCCGGTGCCGCGGCGGCTGGGCCGGCTCCGCGGCCGTCTCGAGGAGCTGCTGGCGGACCCGCGCCACGGCGACCACGAGGACCGCTGGCTGCAGGTGGCGCTCACCGACCCGGTCCGCCCGCGCGAGGCGATGGAGCGCCTGCGCGCGCGCTTCCCGCACACGCTGGTCCTCTCCTTCGAGCCCGAGGGGGCGACCTCGGACACCGGGAACTACGCGGCCCGGGTCTCGGGCCTGTCCGACGTCGAGGTCGCCGCCCGGTTCGTCGCCGACGTGCGCTCCCCCGCCACCGACCCCGAGATCGCCTTGCTGCAGCACGCCTTCGAGGCGGGCCGGCTGGCCGAGCAGGCGGTCTGAGCCATGCGCCTGCACTCGCTCGAGGTCGCCGCGTTCGGCCCGTTCGCCGGCACCGAGCACGTCGGCTTCGACGACCTCGCCGACGCCGGGCTGTTCCTGCTGCACGGGCCCACCGGCGCGGGCAAGACCAGCATCCTCGACGCGATCTGCTACGCCCTCTACGGCGTGGTGCCCGGTCCGCGGCAGAAGGCCGCCCGGCTGCGCAGCGACCACGCCGACCCGGCCGAGCCGACCTGCGTCACCCTCGAGCTCACCGTCCGCGGCCGCCGGCTGCGGGTGGTCCGCCGCCCGGCGTGGGAGCGTCCGAAGCGCCGGGGCACCGGCACCACCACCGAGCCGGCGGCCACCCGGGTCGACGAGCTCGTGGCCGGCGGGTGGATCACCCGCTCCACCCGCAACGACGAGGCCGCCCACCTGCTGCGCGAGCTCGTCGGCATGAGCGCCGAGCAGTTCTGCCAGGTCGTCCTGCTCCCCCAGGGCCAGTTCGCCGAGTTCCTCCGCGCCGAGCCCGAGGAGCGCCGGCCGGTCCTCGAGGCCCTCTTCGACACCCGCCGGTTCTCCGCCGTCGAGGCCTGGCTGGCCGAGCAGCGGCGAGCCTGCGCCCGGGCGGTCGAGGCCGGCGAGCAGCAGCTCGAGGTGCTGCTGGCGCGCGCGGCGCAGGCGGCCGGACCGCTGCTCGCCGGGCCCGACGCCGTGCTGGCCGCGGGGCAGGACGTGTCCGTCGACCTCGAGGCGTCGCCGGAGGCCGGCGGGGCCCTCGACCCGGCGGCCCGCCTCGGCGAGGCGGTCGCTCGGGCTGCCGCCGCCGAGCGGGCCTGCGCCGAGGCCCGCGAGCGGGCCGAGGCGGCGCACGAGGCCGCGTCGGCGCAGGTGGACGCCGCTCGCACCCTCGCGGACCTGCAGAGCAGGCATGCCCAGCTGGTGGCGCGGACGGCCGCGGTCGAGGCCGCCGCCCCCCGCCGCGGCGAGCTCGCCGCGCGGGTCGACGCCGCACGGCGCGCCGCCTCGGTCGTGCCCCTGGTCCGCTCCGTCGACGACGCCCGCCGCAGCCTGGCCCGCGCCGACGGCCGGACGGTGCACGCGCTGAGCGCCGTGGCATCGCTGCCCGGACCGGACGGCGTGCTCGGCGCCGACCTGGCGGCCGGGCTGCGCGCGGAGCAGGTGATCCGCCTGGATGGGTCCCCGCTGCCCGCGGCGGATCCGGCTGTGGCCGACCTGCGCCGGTCCGCGGCCTGCGACGTGCAGCTGGCCACCCTGCTCGGCAGCACGCAGGACCGGCTGCGCGCCCGGGCGGCCGGGCTGGAGGCGCTGCGCGCGGAGGAGACGGCCGCCCTTGCGGCCGCGGCCAAGGCCGCCGCCCTGGCCGAGCGAGAGCGCCGGGCGACCGAGTCGGCCGAGCAGCTGCGGGCACGGCTGCAGAGCTCCGAACCCGTGCGGGCGGCCGCCCGCACGGCGCTGGCGGCACTCACGGTGCAGGGCGCCGACGAGCCCCGGCTCGCCGCCGAGCTGGAGCGGCACCTGGGGCTGCTGCGCGCCGCGCGCGACCGCGACCGCCTGGTCGGCGAGGTCGGGCGGGCCCGCGGCGAGCTGCGCCGGGCCGTCGACGCCGCTCAGCAGGCCCGGCAGGACTGGCTCGACCTGCGCCAGGCGCGGCTGGAGGGCTACGCGGCCGAGCTCGCCACGGCCCTGGTCGCCGGGGCCTGCTGCCCGGTCTGCGGCAGCAACGCCCACCCCGCCCCGGCCCGCGGCGCGAGCAGCGGCGTCACCGCGGAGGACGAGCGACGCGCCGGCGAGCTCCACCAGGCGCTGGAGACCGAACGGGCCGTCCGCGAGGCCGAGCTGGCCGCCCTCGAGGCCAAGCACGCCGGCGCGGCCGGGACGGCAGGGGGCGCCGACGCCGGGGAGCTGGCCGAGCAGGTGCAGCGGCTCGAGGGTGAGCTGGGCACCGCTCGCCGCGCCGCCCAGGCCCTCCCGGCCGCCCAGCAGCAGCTGGAGCGGCTCGAGCAGGCGGCCCAGCAGCTGGCCGACCAGCTGGCCGCCGGCGAGAACGACGTGCTCACCGCGGCCGCCGAGCGCGCCGCCGCGGCCGACCGCGCGGCCGAGCTCGCCGCCCGGGTGGCGGCCGGGCTCGACGGCGCCGACGACCTCGGCGCCGCGCTCGAGGCCGTCGCGACCGCGCTGGCCGCCCTCGATGCCGCAGCCCGCGCCCTCGGCGAGCGCGCCACCGCCGCCGGGCAGCTGGCCGACGTCTGCGACCGCGCGCTGCAGGCCGCCGCCCAGGCGCGGTTCCCCGCCCTGGCCGACGTCGTCGCGGCCGCCTGCCCGCCCGCGCAGCTCGCGGCGCTCGAGCAGGAGCTGGACCAGCTGCTCGCGCAGGCCCGCCTGGTGGCCGAGCTCGGCACCGACCCGGCCATGGCCGAGGCGGCTGAGCAGCCTGCCGCCGACGTCGAGGGCGCGCTCGCCCGCCGGGGCGCCGCCCGGGCCGGCCTGGAGCGGGCCGCCGCCGACCTGGCAGCGGCCGCCTCCCGGCACACCGCGCTGGCCGGGCTGCACGGCGAGGTGATGGCCGCCCTCGCGGCGCTGGCCCCGCTGCGGGAGCGGCACGCCCTGGTCGACGGCCTGTCCCGCCTAGCCGAGGGCACCGGCTCGGACAACGCCAAGCGGATGCGGCTGTCGGCGTACGTGCTGGCGGCCAGGCTGGAGCAGGTGGCGGCCGCGGCCAGCGAGCGGCTGGTCCGGATGTCCGCCGGGCGCTACGTGCTGGTGCACACCGACGAGGGCAGCGGTCGCGGCCGGGCCGGCCTGGGCCTCCGGGTCGTCGACGCCTGGACCGGGCTCGAGCGCGACACCCGCACGCTGTCCGGCGGCGAGGCCTTCCTCGCGTCGCTCGCCCTCGCGCTCGGCCTCGCCGACGTCGTCACGGCGGAGGCCGGCGGCGCCGCCATCGAGACCCTCTTCGTCGACGAGGGCTTCGGCACCCTGGACGAGGAGGCCCTCGAGGAGGTGCTCGACGTCCTCGACGGCCTGCGCAGCGGCGGCCGCGTGGTCGGCGTCGTCAGCCACGTCGCCGACCTGCGCGCCCGCATCCCGGCCCAGGTGCGCGTGCACAAGCACCGCGACGGCTCCACGGTCACCTGCCTGACGGCGTGACGCGACCACGCGGGGGTGTGCGGTCGGCGTGACGCCACCACGCGGGCCTTGTGAGCGCGACGTGCGCCGAGCGCAGCAGGTGCGGCCAATCCGGGACCCCGTCCGCCCCGAACTCCTCGCGACAGCGGCACCCGCCGCTCGTGATCGCGAGGGGAAGGAGGGGCTGCGAGGATGTCGACCGTGGTGAGCCTCCCCCGGCGGCTGCGCGTCGCCGGCGACCCCGACCTCGTCGTGCTCCCCGGAGCGCCCGCGCAGCCGGCCCAGCGCCCGCTCGACGGCACGCTGCTGCGGGTGGCCCGTGGCGACGAGGCCGCGTTCGAGGAGCTCTACGACGCGATGGCCGGCAGCGTCTTCGGTGTCGTGCGCCGGGTGCTGCGCGACCCGGCGCAGTCCGAGGAGGTCGCGCAGGAGGTGCTGGTCGAGGTGTGGCGCAGCGCCACCCGCTTCGACCCCGAGCGCGGCAGCGCCCAGACCTGGATCCTCACCATGGCCCACCGACGTGCGGTGGACCGGGTCCGGTCCGCCCAGGCGGCCAGCGACCGCGAGGAGCGGGTCGGCGCCCGCGAGCACGTCACCGCCTACGACGACGTCGTGGAGCAGGTGGAGACCCGCCTCGAGGTCGAGGCGGTGCGCCGGTGCCTGGGCAGCCTCACCGAGCTCCAGCGCGAGGCGGTCAACCTCGCCTTCTACGGCGGCTACACCCACCGCGAGGTCGCCGAGCTGCTCGACGCCCCCCTCGGCACCGTGAAGACCCGACTGCGTGACGGGCTGATCCGGCTGCGCGACTGCCTCGGAGTGGGCGGAGATGAGTGACGCGGATGAATGACTTCGCAAGCGCCGACCTGCACACGCTCACCGGCGCCTACGCCGCGCACGCCCTGCCCGAGGACGAGGCGCGCGAGTTCGAGCGGCACCTGGCCGCGTGCGAGGCCTGCGCCCAGGAGGTGCGGGAGCTGCAGGCCACCACCGCGCGCCTGGCGCTGGAGGCCACCGCCACCCCACCGCCCGCGCTCAGGCGCGCCGTGCTCGCCCAGGTGGCCACCACCCGCCAGCTGCCCCCGCTGGTGCGCCCCGAGGACGAGGCGGCCGCCCGGCAGGACGTCGTGCTGCCGCTGCGCCGGCGCGCCCGCTGGGCCGCCCCGCTCGGCGTCGCCGCCGCGGTGCTGCTCGCCGCCTCGGTGACCCTCGGCGGTCTCCTCGTGCAGCAGCACCGCGATCTGCAGGACCAGCGCGCCGCCGCCCAGGCCGTCGCCGCCGTGGTGGCCGACCCGGCGCACACCGAGCACTCAGCCCGGCTGGCCGGCGGCGGCTCGGTCACCGTCCTCGCCGCGGGGGGCCGGGCGGTGTTCACCGGGGCGGACCTGCCGGCGCTGCCGGACGGCAAGGGCTACCAGCTGTGGGTCATGCGCGGCAGCGCCGTGACCAGCGCCGGCATGCTCCCGCTGCGCTCCGGCGTCACCCAGACCTACGTCCCCGACGTCTCCGGCGGCAACGCCCTGGCCGTGTCGGTGGAGCCGGCCGGTGGCTCGGCGCAGCCGACAACCACCCCGGTGGTCGTCGTCCCGCTCGTCTGACCCCAACCCGCCGTGACCAGGCAGAAATGGTGAACTCGCCTCGTCATCTCTGCATGATCGCGGCAGGGGCCGGGCGCGGTGGCCGTCCTAGGCCAGCGCTCGCACGGCGGCGGTCATCAGCCGCGGCCAGCGGGCGGCGGCCGGCACCAGCACCCGACGGGCGGGCGGGACCTGGCCGGCGGCCAGCAGCGCCGTGGTGAGCAGGCGGGAGCGGCGGGTCACCCGGCGGTGCGCGGCCGGGTAGTCCTGCGGGCGCCCGGCGGCCAGGCAGCGGACCAGCTCGCGGGCCGCGAGCAGGGCGGCCCCCACGCCCTCGCCGGTGAGCGCGTCGACGTAGCCGGCGGCGTCGCCGACCAGCAGCACCGGTCCCTGACGCACCGCCACGGCGGTCTGGCGCAGCGGCCCGGCCCCGCGCACCGGCCCGTCCGGCTCGGCCCCCGCGAGCCGCTCGCGCAGCGCCGGGAACCGGTCCAGCCAGGCCTCGAACGGCTCCCCGCCGCCGCACAGCACCGCGACCCCGACCAGGTCCTCACCCAGCGGGGTGACGTAGGCCTCGGCGTCGGGCGCCCAGTGCACCTCCACCAGGTCCGTCCAGGGCGCCACCCGGTAGTGCCGGCGCAGCCCGTACCGCGAGGGGCCGGCCGCCGGCGCGTCCAGCGCGAGGGCCCGCCGGGTCGGTGAGTGCAGCCCGTCGGCGGCCACCAGCCAGCGGGCCCGCAGCGGGCCGACGTCGACGCCGGCCGCGGTGACCCGGGGAGTGCCCGCTCGCTCGTGCAGCCGGCGCACCCCGACCTCCCGCGCCCGCTCGTCCAGCGCCGCGGACAGCGCCAGCCGGCGGACCGCCAGTCCGGCCCTGTCCCGGAACCGCGCCTCGGCGGTCGCCCCCGGCGCGCAGTAGCGGATGCCGCCGAACTCCCGCCCGCGCGGGCGCACCCCGAGCCGGGCCAGCTCGGCCCGCGCCGTCGGCATCAGCCCCTCGCCGCACGCCTTGTCCACCGGCGCGGCCCGCGGGTCCAGCACCGCGACCGACATCCCGGCGCAGGCGGCCCCGATGGCGGTGGCCAGACCGGCCGGCCCGGCCCCCACGACGGCGACGTCGACGCTCACGCGGTCGCCCCCGCCGGCCGCCGGCCCAGCGCGGCCTCCTCGGCCCGCAGCCGGACCGCGAGCACCCCGGCGTTCGCCACGGTGAACAGCAGCGCGGTCACCCAGGCGGTGTGCACCAGCGGCAGCGCGAACCCCTCGACGACCACCGCCACGTAGTTGGGGTGGTTGAGCCACCGGTAGGGGCCACCGGTCACCAGCGGCAGCCCCGGCACGACCACGACCCGGGTGCTCCAGCGGGGTCCCAGGGTGCGGATGCACCACCAGCGCAGCCCCTGCGCGGCCAGCACCAGCGCGAGCATCGGCCAGCCCAGGGCCGGGAGGAACGGGCGGTCGGCCAGCAGCACCTCGAGCACGCAGCCTGCGAGCAGCGCCGTGTGCACCACGACCATCACCGGGTAGTGCCGCTGCCCGGTCTCCACCCCGCCACGGCGCAGCGCCCAGGCCACGTGCCGGTTCGAGACCACCAGCTCGGCCACCCGCTCCAGGCCGACCGCCGCGACCAGCGCGACGTAGAGCGCCTGCGACGTCGTCACATCCCCCACCCTGGCAACCGTCCGTCCGCTCCGCCAGCCGTCGCTCCGCTGAGCACCACGCTGCCGCTCACCACTCCAGCAGCACCAGCTCGGCGGCGAACCCCGGCCCCATCGCCATCAGCACGCCCGGCTCGCCGGCCGGCGGCCGCCGCTCGGCGAGGGTGCGCTCGAGCACGTGCAGCACCGAGGCCGAGCTGAGGTTGCCGTGCTCGGCCAGGCACAGCCAGGTGACGTCGAGCGCTCCGTCCGGCAGCCCGAGCGCGGCCTGCACCGCCTCGAGCACCTTGGGCCCGCCCGGGTGGCTCACCCACGCCGCCACGTCGCCCACCTCGAGCCCGTGCGCCCCCAGGAAGCCGCGGACGTCGTCGCCCAGGTGGGTCTCGACGACCTCGGCCACCGAGGCCGCCAGCACGATCTTCAGCCCACCGGCGCCGACGTCCCAGCCCATGACCCGCTCGGTGCCCGGGTAGAGCCGGCTGCGCGTGTCCACCACCCGCGGCCCGGGCAGGCCCAGCTGCTCGGCCCGCCGCTCGCCCACCAGCACCACCGCCGCGGCGCCGTCGCCGAACAGCCCGCTGGCGACCAGGTTGGGGGTGGAGGTGTCGTCGGCCTGCAGGGTGAGCGAGCACAGCTCCACGCTGAGCAGCACCGCGACGTCGTCGGGGTGGCCGACCAGGTGGTCGTGCACCCGGGAGATCCCGGCCGCCCCGGCCACGCAGCCCAGGCCGAACACGGGCACCCGCTTGACGTCCTGCCGGAACCCGACCCGCGGGGCGAGGCGAGCCTCCAGGCTGGGCGCGGCCAGCCCGGTGACGGTGACCGTCATGACCAGGTCGACGTCGGCCGGGGCGAGCCCCACCCGCTCCAGCGCCGTGCGGACGGCCCGCTCGGCCAGGTCCAGCCCGACCTCGATGAAGGCGTCGTTGGACCGGCCGAACCCGCCGAGGTCGGCGTAGTCCTCCAGCGGCAGCGCGAGGTGGCGCGCCTTGACCCCGGCGTTGGCGTGGAAGCGCTCGAGCACCGGCCGGCGCTCGGGGCTGTCCCCCAGCACGACGTCACCGAACAGCGCGGTGATGTCGCCCTGCTCGTGGCGGTGGTCCGGGAGCACGCCGGAGACGGCGGCGATCGTCGACATGCTGAAGTCTCTCCCCGGTCCGGGACCCCCTGCACCTCAGAAGGGGGCGCCGGACCGGGGAGCGGACCTCAGCCGACCTCGGCCTGGTCCTCGGCGAGCTCCTGAGGCGAGGGGCACGAGCACACCAGGTTGCGGTCGCCGTACGCCCCGTCGATCCGGCGCACCGGCGGCCAGTACTTGGTGGCCGGGTCCTGCCCGCCGGGGAAGGCGGCGGTGGCGCGGTCGTAGGGGTGGGTCCACTCGCCGGCCAGCATGGCGGCGGTGTGCGGCGCCTGGGCCAGCGGGTTGTCCCCGGCCGGCCACTCCCCCGCGCCGACCCGGTCCGCCTCGGCGCGGATGGCGATCATGGCGTCGCAGAACCGGTCGAGCTCGGTGAGGTCCTCGGACTCGGTCGGCTCGACCATGAGCGTGCCGGCCACCGGGAAGGACATGGTCGGGGCGTGGAAGCCGTAGTCGATGAGCCGCTTGGCGACGTCGTCGACGGTGACGCCGGTGGCCTTGGTGAGCGGGCGCAGGTCGAGGATGCACTCGTGGGCGACCAGCCCGTCCGCGCCCTTGTAGAGCACGGGGTAGTGGTCGGCGAGGCGCGCGGCCACGTAGTTGGCGCTGAGCACGGCGACCTTGGTGGCCTCGGTGAGGCCCTCGCCGCCCATCAGCCGCACGTAGGCCCAGGAGATCGGCAGGATGCCGGCCGACCCCCACGGCGCCGCCGATACCGGGCCGACGCCGGTGGCCGGCCCGGCCTCGGCGCGCAGCGGGTGGTTGGGCAGGTGCGGGGCCAGGTGCGAGCGCACCGCCACCGGGCCCACGCCCGGGCCGCCGCCGCCGTGCGGGATGCAGAAGGTCTTGTGCAGGTTCAGGTGCGAGACGTCGGCGCCGAACTTCCCGGGCTTGGCGAGCCCGACCAGCGCGTTGAGGTTGGCGCCGTCGACGTAGACCTGGCCGCCGGCGTCGTGCACCAGGCCGCACAGCTCGGTGATGCCCTGCTCGTAGACCCCGTGGGTGGACGGGTAGGTGACCATGATCGCGGCGAGCCGGTCGGCGTGCTGCTCGATCTTGGCGCGCAGGTCGGCGAGGTCGACGTCGCCGTTCTCGCTGCAGGCCACCACGACCACCCGCAGACCGGCCATCACGGCGCTGGCGGCGTTGGTGCCGTGCGCCGAGGACGGGATGAGACAGACGTCGCGGTGGGTGTCGCCGTTGGCCCGGTGGTAGCCGCGGATGGCGAGCAGGCCGGCGAACTCGCCCTGGCTGCCGGCGTTGGGCTGCAGGGAGACCGCGTCGTAGCCGGTCACCTCGCACAGCCAGCGCTCGAGCTGGCCGATGAGCTCGAGATAGCCGGCCGCCTGGTCCACCGGTGCGAAGGGGTGGATGCCGCCGAACTCGGGCCAGGTGATCGGCTCCATCTCGGCGGTGGCGTTGAGCTTCATCGTGCACGAGCCCAGCGGGATCATGCCGCGGTCCAGCGCGTAGTCCTTGTCCGAGAGCCGGTGCAGGTAGCGCAGCAGCGAGGTCTCGGAGCGGTGCTCGGAGAACACCGGGTGGGTGAGGAACGGCGTGGTGCGCCGCAGCTGCTCCGGGAGCGCGTCGGCGGTGGCGGCGTCCAGGACGTCGACGTCCAGGCCGCTGACGCCGAACGCCTTCCACACCGCGTCCAGGTGCTCGCGGGTGGTGGTCTCGTCGGTGCTGATGCCCACGGTGTCGGCGTCGACCGGGAGCAGGTTCACCCCGAGGTCGCGCGCGGCGGCCACGACGTCGGCGGCGCGGCCGGGGACCTGCACGCGAAGGGTGTCGAAGAACGCCTCCGGCCCGACGGCGAGGCCGGCCGAGCGCAGGCCGGCGGCCAGCACCGCGGCGTGCCGGTGGGTGCGGGCGGCGATCGCGGTGAGGCCCTCGGGGCCGTGGTGCACCGCGTACATCGAGGCGACCACGGCCAGCAGCACCTGCGCGGTGCAGATGTTGCTGGTGGCCTTCTCCCGGCGGATGTGCTGCTCGCGGGTCTGCAGCGCGAGGCGGTATGCCGGGGCGCCGTCGGCGTCGACCGAGACGCCCACCAGCCGCCCGGGCAGGGTGCGCTCGAGGCCGGCGCGCACCGCGAGGTAGCCGGCGTGCGGGCCGCCGAAGCCCAGCGGCACGCCGAAGCGCTGCGAGGAGCCCACGGCGACGTCGGCGCCCCACTCCCCGGGCGGGGTGAGCAGGGTGAGGGCGAGCAGGTCGGCGGCGGCCACCACCAGGGCGCCGGCGCCGTGCGCGGCCTCGACCACCGCGGACCAGTCGCGGACCGCGCCGCCGGAGGCGGGGTACTGCACCAGGACGCCGAACACGCCCTCGTCCAGGACCTCCTGCGGGATGCCGGCGGACAGGTCGGCGACCACCAGGCGCAGCCCGAGCGGCTCGGCGCGGGTCTGCAGGACGGCCAGGGTCTGCGGGTGCACGTCGGCGTCGACGACGAACGCCGCACCGGCCGGGGCCTTGCTGCTGCGCCGGGCCAGCGTCATCGCCTCGGCGGCGGCGGTGGCCTCGTCGAGCAGGCTCGCGCCGGCGGTGGGCAGGCCGGTGAGGTCGGAGACGACCGTCTGGAAGTTCAGCAGCGCCTCGAGCCGGCCCTGGGAGATCTCGGGCTGGTAGGGCGTGTAGGCGGTGTACCAGGACGGGTCCTCGAGCACGTTGCGCAGCACCACCGGCGGGGTGTGGGTGCCGTGGTAGCCCAGGCCGATCATCGGGGCGAGCACGCGGTTGCGGGCGGCCAGGGCGCGCAGCTCGGCCAGCACCTCGGCCTCGCTGCGGGCCGGGTCCAGGGCCAGTCGCTCGGTGGCGCGGATGGCCGCCGGCACCGAGGCCTCGACCAGGGCGTCGAGCGAGGGCTGGCCGACGACGGCGAGCATGTGCGCGCGCTGGGCGGCGTCGGGACCGATGTGGCGGCGGGCGAAGCCGTCGGCCTGCTCGAGGTCGCGCAGGCGGCGCAGCGGCGGGACGGCATGAGGGGTGCTGCTGGAGGACGTCACGAGGGGGGCCCTTTCGGCATGGCGGAGCGGGCCTCCCCCTCTGTCATGGGGCCTGAGAGCTTCACGCCGCCCGGCAGGAGCACCGGCCCGTCGCTTGCACCGTCGGCGGGGCGGTCAGGGCCGCCCGCTTTCCAGAGGCGTCTGGTCCCGCGCGGTCCTTGCGCCTGAGAGGTTCCGGGGAGGGTTGCTCCTTCGGCGCCCGCCGCCGGCTGCGGCAGGACTCTCCCGCACGGGGTCGTCGACGACGACAACGGTAGCCGACCTGCGGCACCGCGCCATTCCCGACGGGCCGCGACCGCCACCCTCTTCTGGTGATCATGCGATCTGGGTGACCATGCGAACGGGGCGAAAAAAAACAACGACAAAACCCCCATTTAAAAATAA